>JBKPKI010000001.1:0-6959 GCA_046731055.1 Actinomycetota bacterium
GGACCCAGGGCCGGTCGACGTGGCCAAGATGATGCCGGTCGCCTACTCCGTCGCGCTGGTCCTCATCACCATGTCCGCCATCCTCATCTACGCCGACATCGTCAAGCCGGTCCGGCTCTTCTGAGCGCGGCCGCCCCGCGCCTGCCCGCCCCATTTCTCCGCACGTGAGGACCTGTTGGGGGCGATGTCGGAATTGTCGGAATACTTTCCATCACGTGCGGAGAATTAAGGCCCAAGGCGGCGGCGCGACGGAGGTGTCCTGCTGTGGATAACGGCGTTGGCCGGCGGTCTGGCCCGCAACGCTGTCGGCATGGCAGCACTGATGCCCACGTCCGTCGGCCCCGACCCCTCGCGACCCTTCACTCGAGCAGACGCGCTGGCGGCGGGTCTGACCGACGATGACCTGCGCTCTGACACGGTCGTCAGACTGTTCAGGGGCGTCTACGTCGGCCGGGCGGCGACCCGCACGCTTTTGGTACGCGCGCAAGCGGCGCTTCGCGTTGCTCCGGCGTCCGCCATGGTCAGCCATCACACTGCGGCGGCCCTGTGGGGTGGCGCGGTGCCTCAGCAGTCCGTCATCCACATCACCGTTCCGGCGGGCCGTGACTGCCAAGTCGACGGCATCCGCACCCACCGCTACCTCGACGTCTCTGCCGCATCTGTGCATCGTGGGATCCGCATCACCTCGCCTGAGCGCACGCTGTGCGATCTGGGGCGTTCCCTAGACCTCGTGGAGCTCGTCACCCTGGGCGACCGGCTGGTCCGCCGTGACGTGACATCTCCGTTGCGGCTGATCCGGGCGGCCGACGACTGGACGGGGCCGAAACGCCGACTGCTCCAGCGGGCGAGCCGACTGGTGAGACCAGGCGTCGACTCACCCCCCGAGTCACGCCTGCGCATGCTGATCGTGCTGGCGGGGCTGCCGGAGCCGAGTGTCAACCACATCATCCGCGATCAGGAGACCGGGGAGTGGCTGCGCCGCTTCGAGCTGGCCTACCGCGAGCTTCTGCTGGCGGTGGAGTACCACGGGTTATGGCATCGAGAGTCGGATGAGGTGTGGCAACGTGACATCGAGCGTCGGGAGGAACTCGACCGCCGGACGTGGCGGGTTGTCGAGGTCATCGCCAAGAGTCTGCACGAGGACCCGCTTCGGGTGTTGTCGCGGATTGAGGCGGCGCGACGAGAGCGCGGGGCGCCTCCGACGCAGCTGTCCGAAGAGTGGCGCCGCTACTTCCCCGGCGTGCGGCTTCCCCGCGGACAACTCCGCACGTGATGACCTGTTGGGCAGCAATGTCCGATTCGTCCGAAAAAAGGTCATCACGTGCGGAGTTGTGGGGACGTGGACGGGGCGGGTGGCGGTGGTGGTGAGGGCGCTGGCGTGGTTCGTCGGCCTCGTTCCGGCTGGGATACTGGAACCATGTCCGTCTCGCTCGGTATGCCTGCTCTCCCCGTGCCGGTCCTGGCCCCCCGGCGGGCCTCGCGCAAGATCCGGGTGGGCAAGGTGGAGGTCGGCGGGGACGCCCCGATCAGCGTTCAGTCGATGTGCACGACACCGACCACGGACGTCAACGCGACCCTCCAGCAGATCGCCGAACTGACCGCCACCGGCTGCGACATCGTCCGCGTCGCGTGCCCCAGCCAGGACGACGCCGACGCCCTGCCGCAGATCGCCAAGCACAGCCAGATCCCGGTCATCGCCGACATCCACTTCCAGCCCAAGTACGTCTTCGCCGCCATTGACGCGGGCTGCGCTGCGGTGCGGGTCAACCCCGGAAACATCCGAAGGTTCGACGACCAGGTCAAGGAGATCGCCCAGGCGGCCCGGGACGCCGGCGTCTCAATTCGGATCGGAGTCAACGCCGGCTCGCTCGACAAACGCATCCTCGACAAGTACGGCAAGCCCACCGCGGAGGCGCTCGTCGAGTCGGCGGTCTGGGAGGCGAGCCTGTTCGAGGAGCACGACTTCCACGACTTCAAGATCTCGGTGAAGCACAACGACCCGGTCGTCATGGTGCGCGCGTACGAGCTTCTCGCCGAGGCAGGGGACTGGCCGCTGCACCTCGGCGTCACCGAGGCCGGCCCGGCCTTCCAGGGCACGATCAAGTCGTCGGTCGCGTTCGGGGCGTTGCTGTCCAAGGGAATCGGCGACACCATCCGGGTCTCACTGAGCGCACCGCCGGTCGAGGAGGTCAAGGTCGGCAACCAGATCCTCCAGTCGCTCAACCTGCGCCCGCGCAAGCTCGAGATCGTCTCCTGCCCCTCCTGCGGCCGCGCACAGGTCGACGTCTACACGCTCGCCGACGAGGTGACCGCCGGCCTCGAGGGTCTCGAGGTGCCGCTTCGCGTGGCCGTCATGGGCTGCGTCGTCAACGGCCCGGGCGAAGCGCGCGAGGCCGACCTCGGTGTCGCCAGCGGCAACGGAAAGGGCCAGATCTTCGTCAAGGGTGAGGTCGTCAAGACCGTGCCGGAGAAGGACATTGTCGAGACCCTCATCGAGGAGGCTATGCGCATCGCCGAGACGATGGAGCCGGCCGACGGAGAGAAGCCGCTGGTCAGCGTGCGCTGACTTCAGGCAGCACTCACCGGAGCGGGCCGGCTCAACTCGCGGGACGGTCAGCCGGACACCTTGCGGGTTCTTCCGCGTCGGGAGTATCAAGGAGTGCTTTCGCGGGAGAGCAACCGGCGCAGCGTGTCCTCGAGGGTGCTGCGGAAGAGGAAGGCGTCACCATGCTTGTTGATCGCCCCACGCCACGCCGATCGCCGCACGCCAACGGACGGAGATCCGCCTTTGCCAGCCTGGCGGCCGTTCTGGCGGTGGCCGGCGCGATGGCGACTGCCGCACCGGCACAGGCGCGTCACCAGGAGGACAAGGTCGACCTCACCTTTGCCGGCAAGCTCGTCGACTTCACGGCTACGGGGCCGAGCCCCTTCGACGGCGCTCGCGCTCGCCTGGTCATGGCCTCTCGGGACGATCAGACGGTGTTCATCCTCATCGTGACCGGGGTCTCCCGTGAGGCGGTAGGCGAGACCTTCGGAGCGCATCTGCACGAGGGGCCCTGCGTGGCAGCCGACTTCTCGGCCGCCGGACCGCACTACAACCAGTCGAGGATTGACGGCGGGCCGCTCGTGGTCAGTGCGAAGACCGAGGTGTGGCTCGACGTCACCATCACGCCCGGCGGCACCGCCGTGGCCCTGGCATCGGTACCGTTCGTGCCCACTCCCGGGAACCGGTCGATCGTCCTGCACGCCGAGGAGACAGCCGAGAACGGGATGGCCGGCTCGCGGCTGGCGTGCCTGCCGGTCAGCTGGGCTTAGTCAGCGCGGGTCGTCGTCGGCCTGGCGCTCCAGCTCGGCCGCTCGCCGGTAGATCGACCGGTCGTCTTCAGACTCCGACTGAAGCCGACGGGGGACCGATCCGGGAGGCAGCCGGCGGTTCAGGGAGAAGAGCCGCCCGAGCACCGGCATGAGCACGATGTTGAGTCCGTGCAGGACGCCGATGATGAGCAGGATCCCACCCACGCGCGCGACCTCGGACTGCGCCTGTGCCGCGGTGGCAGTGCCCGCGTAGGCCGACCAATGGTCGGGCGGAGCGAACTGGACGGTGAAGAGGATGTACGCCGTGAAGATGAGGTAGTACACGACGTCGGTGAGGACGATGTAGCTCTTGCCGGTCAACGGGTTGTCGTGAAACACGTCCGCGGCGTAGGCACGCCCGAACCGCTTGATGAACGGGCCGAGCCACAGCGCGATCGCGATGAGGACGGCGTTGGTTGCGAGCTCGAGGACCCACCAGGGCATGGTCAACACTCCTTGCGCGTTACGTGGGGTCAGGACGGTGACAAGGGAGGTCACCAGGACGAGGCCGGCGGCCCAGAGAAGGACGACGCCTCGCTGTCGCCGTCGGCGGCGCCGATCGGCGTCGATACTGTCGACGACCCGACTGAACAGGTCGGCGGACGGTCGGAGCTCGGGGCGGTCGTGGAGCACGTCGTGGACGGCCTCCCCGAACCGGTCTTCGGGCGCGCTCATCGCTTCGCCTCCAGGGTCTGGGCCATCGACCGAAGGCCGCGTTGCAGGTGCGTCTTGACCGAGTTTGTCGATACACCAAGGGTTTCCGCGATATCGGGAATGGACAGGTCGAGGTAGTAGCGCAGCGCCACACAGTCACGCTGCCGTTTCGGCAGTGCTCGTAGCGCCGCGACCACCTCCTGACGTTCCTCGGTCTCAGCCGCATGTTCCTCGGCGGAGGGCTCGTCCGGTGCCGCCGGGGGACGGTGCCGGAACGACACCAACCCGCGCCGGTTGTGGTCGCGGGCCAGGTTGATGACGATCGAGCGCAGGTATGCGGCGGCCCGCTCTTCGTCGCGGATCCGCTGCGCTGTCCGCGCCAGCCGGATGAACGCCTCCTGGACGAGGTCCTCCGCGGCGGTGCGGTCATCGACGAACAGCCGCGCCAGTGAGACCAGTCGGGCGCCTTCGGTGCGGAACAGCGTGACGACGAGGGCGTCGACCGTTGCGCCGCCCTCATGGTCCGCGGTCGTCCCGAGGGACACCACACCGACAGTTTCCATCACCTCGACAGACGCAATGCCGAACTCTTCGGGTGACACGAGAAGTCGACGGATTTCCGCCGGAGACGTGGGTCACCTGACGGCGCCGCGTCGTCCGTCAGTGCGGTATCAGCGGTGCTCCGCTCTGCGTCTTGCGAGGGCTGACACCCAATCCGTTGACCAGCAAGGGGGAACTCCACATGTCATCCACGCACGCCGATGGCTCGCACTCCGGTTCGGTACGCCCGGCCCGAGGATCCGTGTTCGCGGCACTCGGAGCCGTCGGCCTCGTCTCGGCGGCCGCGCTCCTGGCCGCCGCACCGGCTGAGGCCCGCACGGGCAGTCACCGAAGCCAACACGCCGCTGCACACGTCTTCCAGGGACCGCTGACCGACCTACAACCGGCGTCCAGCAGCCCACTCGACGGGGCCCGGGCCAAGCTGGTCTTCGCCCAACACCACGGCTCCTCGACCTTCGTCCTCGTCGTCTCTGGTGTCGGCGCCGGCGGTGTCAGGCACACGTATGGCGCGCACCTGCACAGGGGAGCGTGCGTCGCCGGCAATGGCGCTGCGGCCGGAGCGCACTACAACCAGTCGACCGAGAACGGCGTCGCGCCGCCCATCGTCAACGACCAAACCGAGGTGTGGCTCGACGTGACCGTCGGGCCTCACGGGAGTGGGGTGGCGGTCGCCAAGGTTCCCTTCGTTCCCACTCCCGCCAATCGTTCGCTCGTCCTGCACGAGCAGCACACCGACGACCACGGGACCGCCGGTGCGCGGCTGGCCTGCCTCCCGGTGAGCTGGCGATGAGAACACTCCGGTATGCCGCGATCGGTTTCTTGCTCGGTTCCATGTGGATGATCGCGGCTCGCGTGTGGATGCGGCTCATCTCGACCGAGCCCGAGTTCACCTGGAGCGGAACGTTGCGCATCGTCGGTGCAGCTGCCCTCATCGGAACGGCGCTCGGAGTAGTCCAGGCGGCCCGTCGGCGTGGTGCGAGCCCCCGTTGGCGGATGCTTGCCCTTGTCGGACTGGTCATCTTCAACAGCCAGGGGGCCGTCCTGCTGCCGGCCGCCGTGTTGGGTGGCTGGGGACTTCGCCGAGGCACAGCCGGCCGGGTGGTCGCCGGTATCGGAATCCTCAGCGCTCCGATCTTGCTCGTCGTGCTGATGTGGGATTTCGTCAATACGCACCTCATGCCCTATCCGGACACGGTCTACCGAGCCGTGCTGGCGGCCGGTGGTCTCCTGTTCGGCGGCACGGCCGCGTGGGCGTCGAGCATCGCCCTCGGACCGTGGCGCGACGGGGCGGCCACCGCGGGCGAGTCCGATGAAGCGGCGGCCATCGCGGCCTGAGCCGTCGCGGGCGCGGATACCGATCCGGTGACGCGGAGGCATTGCGGTCGACAACCCCCGGACCGACCGGCAGGCTGTACTCGTGCTGCGGACCCAGTCGCCCGTGCGCGCCCTGACGACGGCGGACCGCGACGAGGCACTGGGCCTCTGCGCCCAGGACCCCGCCGCCAACGTCTTCGTGGCCGCGCGGATCGAAGAGGGAGCCCTGCGCTCGTCGCCGGGCTCCCTACTCGGCTTCCGGAACGACGGTCGCCTCCGCTCGATGTGCTGGGTGTCCGCCAACGTCGTCCCGGTCGAGTGCGACAGCGAGGCCGCGGAGGCGTTCGCTGCTCGGATCCGTCGGTGGCACAAGGGATGTGCGTCGATCTTCGGACCGAGCGAGCAGGTCCTCGCACTGTGGCAGGTCCTCGAGCACTCCTGGGGACGGGCCCGTGCCGTTCGGGCTCATCAGCCGCTCATGGCTACCGCCCAGCCGTCGGAGAAGGCCGGCGTAGCGGCCGACCCGCGCGTGCGCTTCGCTCGGCTGGAGGAAGTCGACATCGTGATGCCGGCGGCGGCGGCGATGTTCACCGATGAGATCGGGTACCCGCCGTACCGCGGCTCGTCACGGGGATACCGGGCGCTCATCGCCGGGCTCATCGCGGACCGCCACACAGTCGTCTGGGTCGAGAACGACGAGGTCCTCTTCAAAGCCGACGTCGGTTCGGCGGCGGTCGCCGCGGCGCAGATCCAGGGAGTCTGGCTCACGCCACGGTTGCGCGGGCAGGGACGGTCCAAGACGCTCATGGCGGCGGCGACTGACCTCATCCTCGAGCACGTCGCTCCGTTAGCGACGCTCTACGTCAACGACTTCAACGTGGCGGCCCGAGCGACCTATCGCGCGATCGGCTACCGCGAGGTCGGCGCGTTCACGACAATCCTCCTCTAGGCCACCGCGGGCCGAGCACGTCGCATACGGAAGCGGGCCCGCTCCCGAATGGGAGCGGGCCCGCGAATGAGGTCGTGCAGAACGGCGAGATCAGCCGCCGGCGACGATCTTCGAGAGGGTCGGGTCG
>JBKPKI010000002.1:0-9938 GCA_046731055.1 Actinomycetota bacterium
GACGCGCGCCTGGTGTTCGAGCTCGCCGGCGCCCACGACGTGGCCGGTGATCCAGCCCGGGCGATCGGGCTCTACCAGAGCGCGCTGGCGGCCGGTCTGCGCGAGCCGTACCGGCACCGCGCGCAGATCCAGGCGGCGTCGACGCTGCGCAACCTGGGCGACCACGACGGTGCCCTCCGCCTGCTCGACGACGTTGACCGCACGCACCCGGGAAACGTAGCGGCCACAGCGTTCCGGGCGCTCGTTCTGGCCGACTCCGGGCGCTCGGGTGACGCGGTTGCGAACCTCCTCGACGCCCTGGTCGAGCGAGCCGCCGATGAGGACGCCGTCGCCTATCGGGGTTCGGTGAAGAGGTATGCGGCGGAGCTCAGGACCGGCCAGCCTTCTCACTCAGCCTGACCTGGATGCGTCGCCGCGGGCCATTGGTCGGATTCGCCGGGTCGGCGAGCCGCCGCCGAGTAGCGTCACCGCGGTGAGCATTCTCCCGAGCGGGCGGGCCGCGCTCGACGAGATGGCCCGCCGGGTCATCGACGGCAACACCTACATGGTGCTCGGGACGCTCGACCCGGAGGGGCAGCCGCGGCTCTCGCCCGTCTTCTACACACCGGCGCGGTACCGGGACTTCTACTGGGTGTCGGTCCCGGACTCCCATCACTCGCGCAACCTCGCTGAGCGGCCTGAGGTCCGCGTGGTCATCTTCGACTCGAGGTCGCGCCCTGGCGAGTCGGAGGCCGTCTACATCACCGCCACGGCCCGGGAGGTACCTGAAGAGACGCTCCTCGACGTCGTCGGCGAGGCGTTCCGGACCGACGCCGGCACTCAGTTCGCACCGGAGGAGCTCAGCGGTGACGCTCGGCTACGCCTGTACGTCGCCCGAGCCACCGCATACGAGGTCCACGTCCGCGGCAGCCACCCGAGTCACGGCCGTGGCTACGACTCCCGGCAGGCGGCGGACCCCACGACCTGACTCACGCCGGGGCAGGCTGGGAGCTTTCCGCCTCCTCAGCAGCGTCATGGTCGAGGGCGAGCGCCTCCACGTCGGCCTCCTGGCCGTGCGCCTCGGCGTCCCGGACGAGGACGGCTGGGTCGAGGTCCGGGTCGCCGACCAGCTCGCTCGCGTGCGAGCCGGCCTGGGCGCTGTTGGTGCGGCTTTCCAGCTCGGCGACGACCTGGGCGTGCTTGTCGACGCACATGACGACGAGGTCGCCGGGGTTGCTGCGCGCCATGACGTGGTTCACCGCGTCGATCTCCTTGAGGACGATCTCGACCTGCCGGCACCGGGCGCCCTCGGCCATGGCCGCCCGGACTCCCTGGGCGATGAGGTCGGCTGTCTCCCCATGGCGACGGCCGCGGGGTCGGTCGTCCTCGCGGATCACGAGAACGTCGAAGTGGTGCGCCGCAACTGAACCCAGCTCCCGCATGTCGTCGTCGCGGCGGTCGCCGGCCGCACCGATCATGCCGATGCGGGACGCCTTGGCGAGGTCCTGGCGGCCCGCGCTCTGCGTCGTGTACGCCTCGACGAAGTCACCGACCGCTCGCATACCCGCCGCGTTGTGGCAGTAGTCGATGAACACCTCGACGTTGCCGACGTCAACGAGGTTCATCCGGCCGGGGGACAGGTAGTAGTTCGTCGTGAACGTCCTCAGCCCCTGGCGGATGTCGTGGAGGGGTGCGCCGGCCGCGAACGCCGCTCCGGTCGCCGCGAGCGCATTGGCGACGTTGAACCGCGCCGCGCCTCCGAAGGTCGCCGGCAACAGATGGGTCCAGGCCAGCTGCATGCTGCGTCGGCCGTGCCTGATGACGATCATGTCGCCGCGCTCGGTCTGCTCGAGGACGACGGCCCGTCCGCCGCGGCGGCAGTGCCGTTCGATGAACTCGCGACTGTCCGACCCGGGGTACTCCAGCGAGAACCAGACGACCTCGCCGCTGCACCGCCGGCGCATCTCGCGGACCAGCGGGTCGTCGCAGTTGAGCACCGCGAACCCGTTGCGCGGCACCGCCTCCACGATGACCGCCTTGACGGCGGCCAGCTGCGGCAGAGTGTCGATCCCGCCAAGTCCAAGGTGGTCGGGCGCGATGTTGGTGACGACGGCCACGTCGTTGCGGTCGTACCCCAACCCCTCCCGCAGGATGCCGCCGCGCGCGACCTCCATGACCGCGAAGTCGACGCGCGGGTTCTGCAGCACCATCCGGGCCGACTTCGGACCCGACGCGTCGGCCTTGATGACGAGACGCTCGTCGATGACGATGCCGTCCGTCGACGTCATGCCGACCTTGCGGCCGAGGCCCTTGAAGATGTGGGCGATCATCCGGGCCGTCGTGGTCTTCCCGTTGGTACCGGTCACCGCGACGATCGGCACCCGCGCCGGCGCTCCCGGCGGAAACAGAAGATCCACAACGGGTTTCGCGATGAACTGAGGCACGCCGACCGTCGGGTGGGTGTGCATTCGGAAGCCCGGAGCGGCGTTGACCTCGACGATGGCGCCCCCGGTCTCGCGCACCGGTGAGGAGATGTCGGGGCAGATGAAGTCGATGCCGGCGACGTCGAGACCCACCATCCGAGCCGCCTCCTCGGCGATCTCCACGTTGTCCGGATGGGCGTCGAACGTCCGGTCGACCGAGATGCCGCCGGTCGACATGTTGCCGGTGAGCGCGAGCTTGACCATCTCGCCCGGCGGCGGCACAGACTCCACGCCGTAGCCCTGTCCGGCTAGGACCTCCTCCGCGTTGGCGTCGACCTTGATCTTGGTGAGGACCTTCTCATGGCCGACGCCTCGCCGGGGGTCGGCGTTGGTGATCTCGACGAGCTCCGAGACGGTATGCGATCCGTCGCCGACGACGTGGGCGGGCACCCGCTCGGCGATTGCCTGCATCCGACCGCCGACGATGAGGCACCGGTAGTCCCGTCCGGTCACGAAGGACTCGACGAGAACGCTGCCTCGCCGGGACTCCCCGCGCGCGATCTCGAAGGCCTTCTCGACCTCGCCCGGTGACTGGAGATCCAGGCATACCCCTCGTCCGTGGTTCCCGTCGAGCGGCTTGACCACGACCGGGTAGCCGATCCGCTGGGCGGCGTCGACGGCGCCTTCCACGGCGCGGACCGTCGACTGCCGCGGAACCGGGAGCCCGGCCGAGCCGAGCAGCGACGCGGTGAGGTCCTTGTCGCTGGCGATGTCCACGGCCAGAGCCGACGTCTTCGAGGTCATCGTCGCGCGGATGCGCTGCTGGTGGACGCCTTGCCCCAGCTGCACGAGCGAGGCGTTGTTCAGCCGGATCCAGGGGATGTCGCGGCTGACCGCCTCCTCGACGATGGCCGCCGTCGAGGGTCCGAATGCGGTGCGCTCCGCCAGCCGGATGAACTCGTCCAGGGCCTCGTGGAAGTCGAACCTCTCCTCGTGCTGGACGAGGTCGTTGACGATCCGGACCGCGAGCCGGCCGGCGGCCAGGCCCACGGTCTCGTCGATGTAGCCGTAGATGACGTTGTAGCGCCCGGACTGGCCCTTCACCCCACGGGTCTTCCCGCGCGACTGGTAGTGGCCGGCTTCGGTCTCGAGCTGCAGCGCGACGTGTTCGGCGACGTGTCCCATCCACGTCCCCTCATGGAGCCGCTCGACGAATCCGCCGGCGTGACGCCGCGAGCAGTGGTGCCGCTTAAGGCCGGGGAGCATCTCGACGAGGCGGTCGGCGAAGCCCGGGATCGTGTCACTCGGGTACCCCTCGAGGACGCCGAGGTCGACGACCAGGTGGATGGCCTGCTCGTAGGACCAGAAGTTCGGTCCGCGGTAGACGCGCGACTCGACGATGGTGAGGTCGGGGGAGAGGGGGCCGGTCGGGATGGGGCGCTTGGCGGCCAACGGTTCCTCCTCGGCTCGGACGACGCTCGGGGCGTATGCGGGTGCGTCAGGTCTCGGCGCGGCGCGCCGGGGCGAGAGTAGGGGCGGCGCGGTCCTTCGCGCTGGCCACGGCGACCTCGATGTCGGGGTGGCGCTCGACGAACCGCGTCAGCGTGACGCTGCGCAGGTCGAACGTAGCGCCCGTGGGAAGTGAGTGCACGACTGCTCCGGAGACGAGCAGCGGTGCCCCACGGCGGGCGTCCGGGGCGTCGGTGACGGCTTGCCTCGCGTCGAGCACGAAGACACCTCCGGTGCCAACGATGGTCATGACGTGCTCGTCGCGGATCTCGACCGCGGTGTTCTCGTCGATGCCGATGCCGAGGAGATTGGGGGAGTTGGCGACGATCGACATCAGCCGGCCGTACCGGCCTCGTTGGTCGAAGTGCTGGTCGACGATGACGTCGTCGAGCAGACCCAGCCCCGCGGTGAGCTGGCTGGACCGCTGCCGTGGGGTGAGGCCCTCGTCACCGAGCGAGATCATGAACCGGCTCATGATCGACGCGCCGGCGCTGGTCCCCGCGATGACCACGCCGCGCTGGTATGCGTCGATGATCGCGTTGCCGACCGGCGTCCCGACCATGAACTGGCTGAGCTTCAGCTGGCTTCCGCCGGCGAGGAAGACCGCAGTCGCGCCGTCGAACCGCGCCACGAGCTCCGGGTCGTGCGCGGCGGCCCGGCTGGGGGCATGGACGACCCGGATGTCGGCGCCGGCCCGCAGCCGGGTGAACACATGGCTGTACGTCTCGACGACCTCGTCGACGAAGGACGAGGCCGTCGGGATGATGACGATGCGCGACGAGCGGCCGCCGGCGAGGCGGACGAACCGTTTGAGCACCACCGATCGGCCGAGCTTGTCCTCGGCGCCGCCGATGATGAGCAGCGTCCGGCGCGGCGACTCGTCCGGCGGGGCGCCGGAGGTCAGCCGCTGCACCATGGATCCACCTTAAGAGCCGCGTGCCGGCACGTGTGGGAGCCGTCGCGGGCGGCGGCTCGGGCCTCGGTCGGCGGCGGTGACCGTCAACGGAGTGGATTCCACCCCCCGGCGGGGGTGTAATCCACCCCATTGAGCCCGACGACGAGTCTCCGTCAGCCCGGTGGCCCGCTATCCACTGGCTTCCCGATCTCCCACTCGTGACCGAACGGGTCGGTGATCCGGCCGATTCTCCAGCCGTGCTCCTCGTCCACCTCGGACGTGGCCGCGGCACCCGCGTCGACCGCCGCCGACATGACGGCCTCCGGATGGTCGACGACGAGCAGTGTCCGGCTCGTGCCGCCGCCGATCGCCTGCGGGCTGAACCGACCCATGCTCGGACCGGCGGTGGCCACCCAGAACATCGCGTCGCCGACCGCCAGCTGCGCGACGATCTCATCGCCCTCGCCGACGCGGTGCACGACCGTCGCACCGAACGCCTTGACATAGAAGGCAACGGCGTCGGTAGCCCGCTCCACCCACAGCTCTGGCTGAATGCTCACCATCGTGGGATCCTCACCGGTTGACGTCGTCCCGCCAGGCCACCAGCTCCCGGACCTTGTCGAGGTCGCCGTACCGCTGTCCGGACAGCCCGATCGTGAACAGCCGGGTGCCCACGTCGTAGAGGGCCTGGGCGTTCGTGGCGTAGCTGGAGACCTGTTCCGCATACCGACCCGGTGTCGGCGCCACCCCGGCCGACCGCGTGATCGCCTCGGGGTCCCGACCGACCCGAGCGCACCACGCGTCGAGCACCTCGTGCTTTCGTGCGATGGTCTGGGCGCTTCCGAACGAGTGCCAGATCGTCGCGTGCTCGGCGACGATCCGCAGCGTCTTCCGCTCGCCACCGCCGCCGATGAGGATCGGGATCTCTCGCGTCGGCGGAGGGTTCAAGCGAGTCCACCGGTCCTTGATGACCTTAAGGTCCCGCTCCAGCGCGTCCAGCCGCCCGCCGGGCGTCCCGAACTCGTAGCCGTACTCGTCGAAGTCGCGCTGAAACCACCCCGAGCCGATCCCGAGGATCAGCCGCCCCTCACCGGTCCGCGCGCTGATGTGGTCCACCGTCCGGGCCATGTCGGCGAGCAGGTTCGCGTTGCGGTATGCGGAGCAGGTCACCAGGGCGCCGATCTCCACCCGCTCCGTGGCCTCTGCCCAGGCACCGAGCATGGACCAGCACTCGAAGTGCCGGCCGTCCGGGTCGCCGTTCAGCGGGAAGAAGTGGTCCCAGTTGAGGACCACGTCGACGCCGATGTCCTCGAGCGTCGCGCAGAGCCGACGAATGTCGGCGTAGTCGGCGTGCTGCGGCTGGATCTGGACGGCGATGCGCGCGGGAGCACCAGGCATACCCGGCATCTTGACGTATGCGGGTCCGCCGGGTGCGTCGGGTCAGGGCGTAACGACAGAGTCCCGAGGCACGACGACGACGCCGTTCTCGCTGACGTGGAAGCCGCGGGCCCGGTCGTGGTCGTGGTCGATACCGATCATGGCGTGCTCGTGGACGACGGTGTACTTGTCGATGATCGCCCGGCGGATCGTCGCATACCGTCCGATCTCGACCCCGTCGAGCACCACACTGTCGACGATCGTCGCGTAGCTGTGCACCTTGACCCGCGGCGCCAGCACCGAGCCGTTGACCTGGGCGCCGGAGATGACACAGCCCGAGGAGACCGACGAGTTGAGCGCCTCGCCCACCCGGTCGCCGTGCCCGTGCACGAACTTCGCCGGTGGGAGGAACCCGGTCGTTGTGTAGATCGGCCACTCGTAGTTGTAGAGGTTGAAGACCGGGTGGATCGAGATGAGGTCCATGTTGGCCTCGAAGTACGCGTCGATCGTGCCGACGTCGCGCCAGTAGCCTCGGTCGCGCTCGGTCGCGCCCGGGACCTCATTGTTCTTGAAGTCGTAGACGTACCCGTCGCCCTTGTCGACGAAGGCCGGGACGATGTCGCCACCCATGTCGTGCTTGGTCTCCGCCAGCTCGCTGTCGCGCGTGACCGCGTCGACGAGGATGTCGGCGTCGAAGACATAGTTACCCATGGACGCCAGCACCTCGTTCGGATTGTCCGGAAGTCCCTTGGCGTCCTTGGGCTTCTCGAGGAACGCCCCGATCTTGCGCGGGTCTTCGTCGGCGACCTCGATGATGCCGAACTGGTCGGCCAGCGAGATCGGCTGACGGATCGCCGCGACGGTGACGCCCGCCGAAGTGTCGCGATGTTGCTCGACCATCTGGGAGAAGTCCATACGGTAGACGTGGTCGGCTCCCACGACGACGACGATGTCGGGGTGCTCGTCGTGGATGAGGTTGAGGCTCTGGTAGATCGCGTCCGCGCTGCCGAGGTACCAGTCCTTGCCGACTCGCTGCTGCGCCGGGACCGGTGCCACGTAGTTGCCGAGCAGCGTCGACATCCGCCACGTCGCCGTGATGTGCTTGTCGAGACTGTGCGACTTGTATTGCGTGAGGACGACGACCTTGAGGTAGCCCGAGTTGACGACGTTGGAGAGCGCGAAGTCGATGAGCCGGTACGGGCCGCCGAACGGGACGGCCGGCTTCGCACGGTCGGCGGTCAGGGGCATCAAGCGCTTCCCTTCCCCACCAGCGAGGACGATCGCCAACACCTTTGGATTCTGCGACCTTCGCGCCATGGCCTCACCCTAGGGGCGTGACACCCGGGTCGCGAGGTCTCCCAAGGGCCTGTGTCAGTGAGTTGTCTGGCTGAGCTCCGCGGTCGCCTCCGGGCCCCGCTCCTGCGTCGCTCGTGTCCTCAGCGCCCTGTCGCTCAGCCGAGTAGTGTCGCGAGCGTGCGCGTCGACATCCTCAGCAAGGAGTACCCGCCGGCGGTCTACGGCGGCGCTGGTGTGCACGTCGCCGAACTGGTCCGAGCGCTGCGCGAGCGCGGCGACGTCGACGTCCAGGTGCGCTGTTTCGGTGCGCCGCGCGACGAGCCCGGCACGACGGCATACGCCGACCTCCCCGAGCTCGGGACTGCCAACGCCGCCCTGCAGACCTTCGGGGTCGACCTGGCGATCGCGGCGGACTGCGAGGGCGCCGACCTGGTGCACTCGCATACGTGGTACGCCAACTTCGCCGGTCATCTCGCTTCACTGTTGGGGGGTATGCCGCACGTCGTCACCGCACACAGCCTCGAGCCGATGCGGCCCTGGAAGGCCGAGCAGCTCGGCGGCGGCTACCGCATCTCCTCCTTCGCGGAGAAGGAGTCCTACGAGGGGGCCGCGGCGGTCGTGGCGGTAAGTGCGGGTATGCGGGCCGACATCCTCAAGGCCTACCCTTCGCTCGACCCCGAGCGAGTTCACGTCGTGCACAACGGGATCGACTCGCAGCTCTGGCAACGAGGTCCCGACGAGGACGTCGTCCGCAAGTACGGCGTCGACCCGGACCAGCCGTCCGTGATCTTCGTCGGCCGGATCACCCGGCAAAAGGGACTGCCGTACCTGCTGCGCGCGGCCGCGTCGCTGCCACCCGACGTGCAGCTGGTGCTGTGCGCCGGCGCGCCGGACACCAAGGAGATCATGGCCGAGGTCGAGGGGCTGATGAGCGACCTCAAGACCAAGCGCGACGGCGTCGTCTGGATCCCGGAGATGTTGCCGCGCAACGAGGTCGTCGCACTCCTTTCGGCCGCAACGGTTTTCGTGTGTCCCTCGGTCTACGAACCGCTCGGCATCGTCAACCTCGAGGCGATGGCCTGCGAGCTCGCGGTCGTCGCGACGGCGACCGGCGGCATCCCCGAGGTCGTCGTCGACGGTGAGACCGGCTGGCTGGTCCCTATCGAGCAGGTCGACGACGGGACCGGTACGCCGGTCGACCCGGACGCGTTCGTCGCGGACCTCGCGGGCCGGCTCACCGAGGCCGTGTCCGATCGGGAGCGGGCGCGACACTTCGGCCTGGCCGGACGAACCCGGGCCGTCGAGCACTTCTCCTGGGCCTCGATCGGCGACCGGACCATGGAGGTCTACCGCCAGGTCCTCGACGGCTGAGCTCACCCCACGAAGTTCTCCGCTTCGCTCCGATACTTCGCGGGGACCCCGGCGAACCCTCAGACCGGACGCCAGCCGGCCAGCTCCATCACCGCCAGGTTCGTCGCGCCGGCCAGGACGCGGAAGGCCACCGACTGCAGCGACCGCAGCCCGCCCTCCCGCCGCCCCGACGAGTGCACGTCGAACGACGGCGCTGCCGCGAGACGCAGGCCCTCGTCGACGATGATGCCCACCCGGGCGGCGGACAGCATGAGGCGCAGGGCCCGCGGCGACGTCGTCGGCGGAACCGCCCAGGTCCGGGTCTCCAGCCGCCGCTCGGTGTACTCACGCGGCTGCGCCGACCAGGGCCGGCCCTCGACCGCCTCCAGCGCCGCCGAGCCGTCACGGATGGCCTCGGCCAGCTCGTGGTCCAGCTCACGCAGGGACAGGGCCTCCAACCGGTGCCGGGGCACCGGTTCGCTGTCGTATGCGGACCACTCCGCCGCCGTCCCTTCGTCGTCCTCTGGCCCGAAGGACGTCAGCGTCGGAACGAGGAGGCCGCCCATGCCCGGCACGAAGACACACTCGCCCGACTCGGCGGCCGCACCGGACCCTTCGAGCCCGGCGCGCGGCATACCGGTCAGGTCACCCGGGCGGGGTAGTGCGACCAGGACAGCGGTCTCGCCGAAGTCGCGCCACA
Organism: Actinomycetota bacterium; assembly: GCA_046731055.1. Lineage (GTDB taxonomy): Bacteria > Actinomycetota > Actinomycetes > Actinomycetales > Dermatophilaceae > Lapillicoccus. The sequence goes on from JBKPKI010000002.1 coordinate 9,530, forward strand.
GCTCGAGCCGCCCGGCCGGCTCCCCGGTCACGTGGTCGACGTCCCGGTGCGCAGAGGTCACCGCGTCGTCCGCGTCGAGGCGGCCCTGGACCGCTACCGTCCCCCAGAGCGCGAAGCGCACGGAGAGGGGCAGGGCCGGCACGGCGCCAGTGTAGGAGGGGCCGGCGACGGTCCCAGGAGCGCTGCGGAGGTCTCTAGTCCGGGGGCCCCGCGAAGTATCGGAGCGCAGCGGAGAACTTCGTGGGGTGGCTTAAGGTCGTCTCCCATGACCGACGTCCTCGCCTTCGCCGGTGTGAGCGTCGTTCGGGGCGGCAACACCCTGCTCGACGACATCACCTGGGAGGTCGAGGAGGGGGAGCGCTGGGTGATCCTTGGCCCGAACGGCGCGGGCAAGACGACGTTGCTGCAG
>JBKPKI010000003.1:0-3722 GCA_046731055.1 Actinomycetota bacterium
GGTAGATCTTGTCCTCTCCCTTGATCGTGCGGGTGGTGATGTCTTCGATCAGTGCCGCCCCGTGGTGGGGGTACACGACCATTTCGCCGACCTTGAAAACCATGTGCTGTTTTCCCCTTTCGCGACGACCAGAATACCACGCGACCACCGACAGCCACGACTTGAAAGCGCTCGTTTGCGCAGGTCAGAGGCCTGCGACGGGACGATCGGACCGCGGTCCGCCTCTTGACAAACCGGCCTCCGACGTGCAACGCGCGTGGAGAGACGGGGGTCCGCGACCGTCCCGAGGCACGCACCTCGACGAGCGTCTCAGTGCGGTCTCGTTGCCTCTCGCGCGCGGCACCCTGCCGCTAGGCTGACGCCCGTGCCTCGGCCCGCGACCATCACGCTGCGCGTCAGTCCCGTCACCTCACGACTCCGGCGTCCCGGTCGCCGGACCGCGGCGGTCGTCGTCACGTCGGCGCTCGGCGCGACGGTGCTCGCCGCGTGCTCGACCCAGTCCCAGGCGCAGACGAACGTTCCCTACCAGCCGGCCGACGGGATCAACGTCACGCTCGGCTCCATCGAGGCTCGCGGCCTGGTCCTGGTGTCCGCGGCCAAGGATGCCGCCGGCGTGATGGTCGGCTCGCTCATCAACACTGGGGCCGACCCGGTGACCGTCACCTTTCTCACTCAGGAGCAGGCCCAGTCGAACGAGACGGGTGGGCCCAGCATGGACGTCAAGGGCTACTCGCAGACGCCGATAACCGGCGTTCAGCTCGCCAGCGTGCCGGCCGCACCCGGCGCCCTCACCACCGTGGTGCTGCAGACCACCAAGGCCGGGCAGGTCTTCGCCAACGTGCCGGTCCTCCTGCCCGACGGCTACTACTCCTCCGCGACGGCCACGGCGGTGCCCACCACCGCCACGAGCACGGCGACGGCGGGGGCCACCGTGACGACGACGGTGACGGGGTCGGCGACGACGACGGCGCCGACGACCACGTCAACGACGACCGGCGGCTGAGTCGCATACCGGTATGCGTCTCGCCTCGCCTCAGGCGGCTTCGAACTTGTAGCCCAGCCCTCGTACGGTGACGATGTGGCGCGGGTTGGCCGGATCCGGCTCGATCTTGGCTCGCAGCCGCTTGATGTGAACATCGAGCGTCTTGGTGTCGCCGATGTAGTCGCTGCCCCACACCCGGTCCATGAGCTGTATGCGGGTGAGCACCCGGCCCGCGTTGCGCAGCAGCATCTCGAGCAGCTCGAACTCCTTGAGCGGAAGCTGGGTCGAGACGCCACCGACCGTGACCGTGTGCCGCTCGACGTCCATCCGGACCGGTCCCGACTCGAGGGTGGGCGAGACGAGCTCCTCCGGTTCGGCAAGCCGGCGCAGGACCGCCTTGATGCGGGCGAGCAGCTCGCGGGAGGAGTACGGCTTCGTGACGTAGTCGTCCGCGCCGATCTCCAGCCCCACAACCTTGTCGATCTCGCTGTCCTTAGCCGTCAGCATGATCACCGGGACGGAACTGCGCTGCCGTAGCCGGCGGCAGACGTCTACCCCGGACAGTCCGGGCAGCATGAGGTCGAGGAGCACGAGGTCGGCACCGTTGCTGTCGAACAGTGCTAGGGCGGCAGGTCCGGTCTCGGCGACCGAGACCTCGTAACCCTCCCGCCGCAGCAGGTAGGAGAGCGGGTCGGAATACGACTCCTCGTCCTCCACCACCAGGATGCGGCTCATGGTGTGCGGCTCATCTGTGTCTGCGCTGCCCTGGGCCGGACATCGTCGACTCGGGCGACGCGGACGGTGTCGTCGGTCTGGCGCGATTCGGCGTCCAGCTTCCGCCCGACGGTCATCGCCGGAAGGCGGAGGGTGAACGTCGATCCCTGGCCCGGCTCCGACCAGACCGACACGTCGCCGCCGTGGTTGGCGGCGACGTGCTTGACGATCGACAGGCCGAGTCCGGTGCCGCCGGTCGATCGCGAGCGAGCCGAGTCGACCCGGTAGAACCGCTCGAAGATTCGCTGCTGGTCAGCGACGGCGATGCCGTGTCCCTGGTCGGTTACTGCCAGCTCGACGCGGTCACCGTCGACCGGGCGGACGGCGACGACGACCGGCGTGCCGGCGTCCGAGTAGGCGACGGCGTTGCCGATGAGGTTGCGGATCGCCGTGACGAGAAGCTCGTGGTCGCCCCAGACGTCGCAGTTCTCGGTGGAAACAAGAGCGATCTCAATGTCCTTGTCCTCGGCGGCTAGCCGCGAGCGGTCGACCGCCTCCTGGGCGGCCGCAGCCAGGTCCACCAGCTGGGGTTCGCTGAGCGACGCGGCGACTTGCAGGCGCGACAGGTCGACAATCTCCTGCACCAGGCGGCTCAGCCGAGTGGATTCGACCTGCATGCGCCGGGCGAACCGGGTCACCGCCTCCGGATCGTCGTGGGCGTCGAGGACCGCCTCGGCGAGCAGCGCGAGACCCCCGACGGGCGTCTTGAGCTCATGGGACACATTCGCGACGAAGTCGCGCCGAATCTCCTCCAGGCGGCGGGCCTCGCTGCGGTCCTCCACGAGGAGGAGGACGTGTGAGGACCCCAGTGGCGCGACGCGGGCCGCGACGGCGAGCCCCGGCCGGCCGGCCGGTCCCCGGGGAAGCTCCAACTCCACCTCCCGGATGACCCCGTCTCGCCGGACCTGTCGCGCCAGCGCGAGAAGCTCGGGATGGGAAAGGTCCTTCCCGCGAACCAACCCGTTCGCGACCGCCGCCGGAGAGTTGTTGACGACCGCGTCGGCGGAGTCGAGCACGATCCCGCTGGACCTCAGGACGGCGAGAACGTCGCCGACGCCCTCGGGAAGGGCAGCCGGATCCTCGTCCGCGGCGGGCATCCGGCGTTGCTGCCGCTCCGAGAGGCGCACCGCGTACACCGCCATCGCCGACAGAGCGATCCCGGCGATCGCCCCGAGTGTGGCGGCGGTCGTCACGTCCACGACATCAAGGGTAGGTGCTCGGACGAGGCGCCTGGACCAGCGGCCGCACGGCGTCGGACACTGTTCACCCGAGGGGCGACAACCGTTCACCCGGCCGTGCGAGCGTCGCGTTGGCACCAGGACCGAAAGAGCCTCACATCGACGACAAGGGACCCCAGCCGTATGCGTAACGCGTTCCACGACGACCTCGAGAAGATCACCGGCCAGCTCGTGGAGATGACCCGCCTGGCCGGGTCAGCGGTCGCCCGGGCCACGACCGCGTTGCTCGACGCGGACATCCATCTCGCGGAGAGCGTCATTGCGGCCGACGACGAGCTCGACGCCATCCGCACCGAGCTCGATGCCCTGTCGATCGATCTGCTGTCCCGGCAGCAACCGGTGGCGACCGACCTGCGCGTCGTCGTCACGTCGATGCGGATGAGCTCCGACCTCGAGCGGATGGGTGATCTGGCCCGGCACATCGCCAAGGTCGCGCGGCTGCGATACCCGGCGAGCGCCGTACCGCCGGCGCTCGCCGCGCACATCCTCCAGATGGGGCAGGTCGCCGAGCGCATCGTGGCCAAGGCCGGATCCGTCATCGCCTCCAAGGACACCGGCGCGGCGCTGAGCCTTGAACGCGACGACGACGCCATGGACGAGCTGCACCGGCAGCTGTTCGAGACGATCCTGCGCGACTCCGGGGAGCGGGCTTCGGAAATCCCGCGCCAGACCCTCGTGGACCTGACGTTGCTGGGCCGCTACTACGAGCGGTTCGCCGACCACGCGGT
>JBKPKI010000004.1:0-4136 GCA_046731055.1 Actinomycetota bacterium
CAGTACGCCGCCGGCCCGATGCCGCCGGCGTATGCGAGCTACGTCCCTGCGCAGACCTCGCCGTTCCCGGTGAGCACGTTCGTCCTGCTCATCGTGTCGGTCATCTCGCTCATCGCCACCGGCATTCTCGGCATCCCGAGCGCCGTCGTCTCGGTTGTCGCGTGGCATCGGAACGCGACCGACCCGGGAGCCTGCCGCAAGCTGACGACGACCGGCTGGATCGTCTACGCGGTGAACTTCCTCGTCGGAGTGCCGCTGCTCATCTGGTTCTACATCTGGGCGCTCAGCAACCAGTGACCGTCGACCCGGAACACACCGGCTCATGAGCCCGTTGCCCTGAACGCCATGACTGACGGACCCCTCATCGTCCAGAGCGACAAGACGCTCCTCCTCGAGGTCGACCACGCCGGAGCCGAGGAGGCGCGCCGCTCCATCGCGCCGTTCGCGGAGCTTGAGCGCGCTCCGGAGCACGTGCATACCTACCGCGTCACCCCGCTGGGTCTCTGGAACGCCCGTGCGGCCGGGCACGACGCCGAGTCGGTCGTCAACGCGCTCCTGACGCACAGCCGGTACGCGGTGCCCCAGTCCCTCCTCATCGACGTCGCCGAGACGATGGACCGGTACGGGCGTCTGACGCTCGAGAAGGACCCCTCGCACGGCCTCACGCTGCATACCACTGACCGGCCGGTCCTCGAGGAGGTATTGCGCCACAAGCGCATTCAGCCCTTGCTGGGTGCGCGGATCGACGACCTGACCGTCGCGGTCCACCCCTCGGAGCGGGGCCACCTCAAGCAGGAGCTGCTCAAGGTGGGCTGGCCGGCCGAGGACCTGGCCGGGTACGTCGACGGCGAGGCGCACCCGATCGCCTTGGACCTGACCACCTGGTCGCTGCGGCCCTACCAGCAACAGGCGGTGGACGGGTTCTGGGACGGCGGGTCGGGTGTCGTGGTGCTGCCCTGTGGGGCGGGGAAGACTCTCGTGGGCGCCGGCGCGATGGCGGCGGCCTCCGCGACGACACTCATCCTCGTCACCAACACCGTGGCGGCGCGGCAGTGGAAGGACGAGCTGCTGCGGCGGACCACGCTGACCGAGGACGAGATCGGGGAGTACTCGGGGCAGCGCAAGGAGATCCGGCCGGTCACGATCGCGACGTACCAGGTGCTGACCACCAAGCGGAAGGGCGCATACACGCACCTCGACCTGCTCGACGCGCGGGACTGGGGGCTGATCGTCTACGACGAGGTCCACCTGTTGCCGGCACCGATCTTCCGGATGACCGCCGACCTGCAGGCGCGGCGGCGGCTCGGCCTCACGGCGACGCTGGTGCGGGAGGACGGCCGCGAGGGTGACGTGTTCTCACTCATCGGCCCGAAACGGTACGACGCGCCGTGGAAGGACATCGAGGCGCAGGGCTACATCGCTCCGGCCGACTGCATCGAGGTCCGCGTGTCGCTGCCGGACGGCGAACGGATGGCGTACGCGATGGCCGAGCCGGACGAGCGGTACCGCCTCGCCTCGTGCACGGACGCCAAGGACCGGGTGGTGTCGCACCTGGTCGAGCGGCACCGTAGCGAGCCGACGCTGGTAATCGGGCAGTACCTCGACCAGCTCGAGACGCTCGCGGAGCGGCTGGACGCTCCGATCATCACCGGCGAGACGACGGTCCTGGTACGGCAGAAGCTGTACCAGGCGTTCCGCGACGGCGAGATCCAGCTGCTCGTCGTCAGCAAGGTGGCCAACTTCTCGATCGACCTGCCCGAGGCGTCGGTGGCGATCCAGGTGTCCGGGACCTTCGGATCGCGTCAGGAAGAGGCGCAGCGTTTGGGCCGGGTGCTCCGGCCCAAAGGCGACGGCCGAACGGCGCACTTCTACACGGTGGTCGCGCGGGACACGGTGGACGCCGACTTCGCGGCCCACCGGCAGCGGTTCCTGGCGGAGCAGGGATACGCATACCGGATCGTCGACGCCGACGACCTCCCCGTCCTCTGAGTGCCTTTCCTGCTTCCAGGCTCACGTTCTTGTGACCTGGAACGGTCCAGTCCCGCCGGAACCGGCAATAACGTGCGCCTGGAAGCGGGAAGCCCGGGGGTTTAGAGGGGGCGGACCCGCTCCACCAGGCCTTGCGGCGGGCGGCCGTCGTCGACGGCGACCCAGCCCACCACGTCCGGTCGCCGCCCGAAGAGGACGAACACCCGCCCGTCCGCCGGGGCAGCCGGCTTCAGGCCGCCGTCCACGACATGCCCGCCGGCCGTACCCGGTTCGAGAGCGGCCGACGGCACCTCCAGCGTCTCCACCCCCTCCTCGCGCAGACGCCGCGCCTCGGCCTGACAGTCGTAGTACGTGTCCAGGCCGCCGGTCATGGTCTCGAGAGGCAGCTCCGGGGTCACTCCCCCTGGCTCGTCGACGGACACTGCCCAGAGCGCGCGGCTCACGCCCGCCAGGTCCGCCTCGTCGGTGATCTCCTCGTGGCGCAGGAATTCCGCCCAGGCGCCGTCCGGCGTATCGGCGAGGTACTGCACCGGGCCTTCTCCATCACCGTGCCACCGGGCCTGCGGCTGCACGGCGGACTCCCACAGGAACGGCCAGCGCCGGTCACAGTGTCGGAAGGCGATCATCCGGCCGCGGCGCCCAGCAGGCTGTCGGCCAGCGCCCGCACCGACACCACGTCGGCGTCGTCGGACGACCACGCGCCGGTCAGGACGTCGGCGGGTGCCTTGCCGTTCAACGCGGTCCGCGGCCGGTGGAACCAGCGCCGCACCCCCATGTCGTTGTAACTGCCGTTCAGGCTGGCCACGACCAGGGCCACGGTATGCAGGCGGTCGGCGATGTCGTCCGGCGTCCGGCGGGCGCCCGACGCATACCGTCTCACCGACGTGAGCGAGACGCCGACGAGGTCACCCACGAGCTCCTCACCCAGCGTCCGCAGCAGCGCGGGCCACTCGACGGCGGGCATGGGCGACCCGTCGACGGCCTCGGCCATGTGGCCGGCCAGGCGAGCGACGTCACCGGCGGGGGCGTGCCGCCCGACACCCAGGCCTTGGAAGCCGTCGGTCGCGGTGTAGAACGAGTCGACGGTGCCGTTCGGCGGGACCAGCGGGTCGACGATGCCGACCAGCTCCGCGACGGACACCACCCGCAGCATGTGGTGCGTGGCGGTCGTGGTCTCGGCGGGCATACGGGATCCTTGTGGACTGGGAACGGACTCCAAACTATACCCGATCTGATGCCGAAACACTTTCCCTATATGCTTTCGAGCGCTTTCAGCCAACTCCCAGGAACGCTCATCACACTTTCCGTCGTGACCGACACCGCCATCGCCGAGGCCTCGCTGCTCGTCGTCGAGGACGAGCCGAATATCCGCGAGCTGCTCGCCACGTCGCTCCGGTTCGCCGGCTTCGAGGTATCCGTCGCCAACGACGGGCGCTCCGCCATCTCCAGCGCGTCCGAGCGCAACCCGGACCTCGTCGTCCTCGACGTCATGCTGCCCGACATGGACGGGTTCGAGGTGACCCGCCGCCTTCGCGAGTCGGGCCGCCAGCTGCCCATCGTCTTCGTGACGGCTCGCGACTCCGTCGACGACAAGATCAAGGGCCTGACCGTCGGTGGCGACGACTACGTCACCAAGCCGTTCAGCCTGGAGGAGGTCGTCGCGCGGATTCGTGCGGTCCTCCGGCGCACCCGTGGCGACGAGACCAACACGGCGACCCTGACCTTCCACGACCTCGAGCTCGACGACGACTCCCACGAGGTCCGGCGCGGCGGCCGCGTCATCGAGGTGTCGCCGACCGAGTTCAAGCTGCTGCGCTACCTCATGCTCAACCCGAACCGGGTCCTCTCCAAGGCGCAGATCCTCGACCACGTCTGGGACTACGACTTCCGAGGCGAGTCAGGCATCGTCGAGTCATACATCTCCTATCTGCGCCGCAAGATCGACACCGTCGAGCCCGCGCTCATCCACACCAAGCGCGGCGTCGGCTACGTGCTGAGGCTGCCGCCAGGCACGTCCGTCGGCACGCCGGCTGGGTGAGCGCCGCTCCCGCCCCGGTCCCGCGCGGCGCGATCCACGGCATCCCCCTGCGCGTCCGCCTCCTGTCCGTCGTCGCCGTCCTGCTCGCGGCTGCCCTCGCCGCGTCCAG
>JBKPKI010000005.1:0-9912 GCA_046731055.1 Actinomycetota bacterium
AAGCACATCCGCTCGCTCAACCGGCTGGCCAAGGACCGCGGTCAGTCGCTTGCCCAGATGGCCCTCGCGTGGGTCCTCCGCGACAAGCGGGTCACGTCGGTGCTCATCGGCGCCTCGAGCGTGACGCAGCTCGAGAACAGCCTCGCCTGCACGGAGCACCTCGAGTTCAGCTCCGAGGAGCTCACCAAGATCGACCGGTATGCGGTCGACGCCGGCATCAACCTCTGGCAGCGGTCCTCGAGCCTCTAGAGCCTGAGCCGCTGAGCGCCGGTGCTTGGCAAGACCATCCTGGAGCGGCTGGCTCAGCACAGCAAGGACGCAGATCTCCTCAGCGGCACCGGCACGTGCGGCGCATAGTGCCGTGCGACGGAGGGAGTACCAAATTTCGCGGTTCTCCCGCGTCGCCCACCAATTCGGGTGTATGCCGAACCGCGGGTCGTTTTCGGCCGGCGAACAATCAGTCCTACCTCGTGAGCCGGGCTGTGGTTCTCAGGATCGAAGGGAAGATTGTGAAGCTTCGGATAGCCGCGTGCGGTGCCGCCTCGCTAGTAACCCTCGTTGGCGTGGCGAGTCCTGCGCAAGCCGCCCACCCGGTGCGCGAGACGGTGGTCAACACGTCGACCGCCGTTGTCACCAGCCTGTGCTCGTTTCCTGTCACCGTCACGTTTAACGCCACCGCGGAAAGACTGTCCTTTTATGACGAGAGCGGCGCTCTGGTCCGAATCGCCGAGCACGTGTTAGAGCAGGACACGTACACCGCGAATGGGCGCACCCTGGAGGGGCTGCCTTACACGTACAACGTTCAAGCTCGTTTCGATGATGCTGGAGAGCTCGAGCACGTTTACGCCAGCGGGCTGGTCAGTCGTGTGCCGCTGCCCGATGGGAGCGTCTTCCGGGCCGCGGGCAGAATCGACTTCGTAGCCCACGGTTTCGAGTTCGTTCCTGCCCCCGACTGGGGCACGCCGGTGAACACCGCGGCATTCTGCGCGGCGCTGTCGACCTGAGCGATCTCAAGACGCCGTGAGTCGCTGACGCTTGCGGTCAAACGGCGGAGTGGGAGCCGATCGGCCCGACCCGGCCACTCGCCAACCACCGGCCGGCCTGTAACGATCTCCAGCCCGGCCTTGCCACCCCGGAGCCTTTGGACGAGGCCGCCGCGTCAGGCAATGGGCTACGGCTGCTGGGTGCTGGATAGGCTCGCGTCGTGTCGACCACAAGGACGACGCAGCAGCGTGCGGTGCTCTTCGTGGCCAGTCTGGCAGTCGGTCTGGCGTTCCTGGATGAGACGGCCGTCGTCACCGCGTTGCGTGCAATTCAAGCGGATCTGGGTCTGTCGAGCCCCGAGCTGCAGTGGGTGATGGGCGCGTACCTGCTGGCCCTGGCGTCGTTGATGGCGGCAGCAGGCCGGGTCGCGGACGTGCACGGACGGCGCCGCACGTTCCTGGTCGGAGCCGTGATCTTCGCCGTTGGCTCCGCAGTGTGCGCGCTCGCCCCGACGGCCGGGGTACTGATCGCCGGACGCGGGATGCAGGGGGTCGGCGCAGCACTCCTGGTCCCCCTGGGGTATGCCAACGCGACACTCGTGGTGCCAGAGGAACGCCGCGGCTGGGCGCTGGGCATCGTCTCCACCGGGGCGACGGTCTTCCTCGCCGTCGGGCCGGTCCTGGGTGGGGTGCTCACCCAGGCGTTCGGGTGGCGTTCCGTCTTCGCGGTCAACCTGCTGCCGATCGTCGTCGTAGCGGTGGTCGCCGTTCGATGGATGCCCGAGTCACACGTCGAACGACGAGAAACCATCGACGTGGTCGGCTTGGTACTGCTGATATGTGGGCTGGCCGCGATGACGACGGCGCTGTTGCAGGTCCAAACCTCCGGTTGGGTCGTCCCCGCTGCGGCGGCCGTCGTTGCAGTGATCGCGCTCGCCGGTTTCGTCATGGTCGAACGACGATCGTCCGCACCGCTGGTGGACCTGAGTCTGCTGCGGATTCCTGCGGTAGCCGGATCGTTGACGGGGCTGCTGGCCTTCCAGTTCGCGATCCTTGGGCTGACCGTGTACTTCACGCTGTACCTGCAACACGTGCTGGGCTTCGCTCCGGCGGTCGCCGGAGCCCTCACTCTGCCGGCCGTCGTACTGGCTCCGTTTCTCGCGGGCTGGGTCGGCCGATCCACTGACCGCCATGGAACGCGCGAGCTGACGATCGGCGCGCTCCTTCTGGCATCGGCAGCGGTGCTGGCCATCGCGCTGCTGTCGGGCGAACGCGTTGTCCTGCTGCTGCTCTTCCCGCTGCTGGCCTTCGGGGTGGCTCGACCGGTCGCGACGATCGCCGGAACCGCGGGCGCTATCGGCGCGTTCTCCGCGCAGTCCCGGGGGCTGGCGGCCGCGCTGGCGACGCAGTCCCGGCAGATCGGAGCAGTCCTTGGCGTCGCCGCGTTGGGGTTGGTTGTCACCGCCACCGAGCACAGCACCCGCACCGAGCTACTGCACACCGTGGACGCCAGCTTCGACAGGGCCGACCGCAAAGCCCTGGATGCCGTACTGGCCGGCGGCGACAACGCTGACTCACTCCTCGCTGCGCTGACCCCCACGCAACGGACGGCGGCGATAGACGCCGCGGCGGACGCCTACACGCACGGCTTCGCCGTCGCCATGATCGTGACGTCGGCCATTCTCGTCGCTGCAGCCGTTGCCGGCTGGTGGCTGTTGAGGCGGCGAGACGTGACAACCGGCTGACGGAGCTCGCGGCCGGCTGGACAGTTGGAGCGCCGCCAGAAGATCCCGCTCCGATTGCGTGATTGCGCCTCAGCGGTGGTCGTCCGAGCCGGTGCCCCTCGTCGATCTCGGCGTGCTGGGCCCAGTTCCGCAACGTCTCAGGGTCTAGCATCTCGCCGAGATGGACATCTCAGAGCGAGTCGAGGCTTACCTCACCACGCAACCCGAGCCCAAGCAGACCGACCTTCGGAAGCTGCACGCGCACATGCTTGCGGAGTTCCCTGAGTGCCGTCTGTGGTTCAACGACGGCACTAACGAGAACGGCAAGGTCGTGGCGAACCCCAATATCGGCTACGGCGTCTACACCATCACGTACGCCGATGGGTCGTCGCGAGAGTTCTATCGCATCGGCCTGAGCGCCAACACGACGGGCATTTCGGTCTATGTGCTTGGCCTCGACGACAAGACCTACCTGGCCCGCACCTACGGCGCCTCGATCGGCAAGGCCAGCGTGACGGGCTATTGCATCAAGTTCAAACGCCTCTCGGCCATCAACGCCGATGCCCTCCAGGAGGCCATCCGACACGGCATGACGGTCGATCAGACGGGTTGAGCGCCACCGGGTTGTTCCTTGGTCAGGTGCAGCAGCCAGTCTTCGCCGGTGTGGATCAGGGCGTACCGGCGCGCGCCGGCCCGACCGTGCAGGACGAAGACGATGCGGCGGTCGTCGCGCGACTCTTCCTCCCACCAGCCGGTGTCGGCGATGAACTTGCTCTCGTCGGTGTAGTCCACGTGGTCGAGGTCGTGGTCGGATACGGCGACGGCCAGCCGGTTCTGGCGCGCCGTCGTCGGCAGCCCACGCGGGACTGCCCACGACCGCAGCACGCCACCCTCCTCCAGCCGCAGGTCGAAGTGCGGCCGCGGTTTCCGATGGTCGTGCAGCACGAACACCGGACGGCGGCGTCGACGCACCGAGGCTCAGCTCGGCGGCGTGTACCGGCCGTCGACCGCCGTCCACCCGCCGTCGACGACGATCTGCGCGCCGGTGACGTAGGACGAGGCGTCCGAGGCGAGGAACACGATCGCGCCGGCGAGCTCGTCCGGTGTCGCCCACCGGCCGAAGGCGTTCTTCTGCGCGTAGGCGTCGGCCCAACCCTGGTTCGCCATGATCTGCCCGGTGAGCGGGGTTCGGACGACGCCGGGAGCAATGGTGTTGGCCCGGACGCCGTTCGGGCCAAGCTCCGCCGCCAGCGTGCGAAACAGCTGCAGCAGACCCGCCTTCGTCGCCGCATACATGCTCTGGCCCGGCTCGACCGTCACCGACCGGATGGAGCCGAGTCCGATGATGCTGCCCCGGCCGCGCTCGACCATGCCTGGAGCGAAGGCACGGAGGGTCGTGAACGCGGCGCGCAGGTTGAGCCCGATCACCAGGTCGAACTCCTCGGTCGAGTAGTCGAGCACGCGCTTGCGCACGTTCCGCCCGGCGCTATAGACGAGGACGTCCACCTCCCCGAGGTCCGACACCGCCGCGCCCACTGCGTCCTCATCCAAGACGTCGAGCTCGTATGCCTGCAGGCTCCCGTTTCCGGCGCCAAGCGCCGTCGTCTCGTCCGCCGCCTCCCGGTTCATGTCGGCGACCACCACGTGAGCACCGTTGGCGGCCAACGCGAGCGCGCCCTCGCGGCCGATTCCGCTGCCACCGCCGACGACGACGGCGGTCCGCCCGTCCAAGCGGAAGAGCCGGCTGTAGTCGGGGCGCGGCGTGCCAGGAGCGGTTTCGGACATCGGGATCTCCTTCGGTGGATGGGCGGTCAGGCGTTCTCGAGGGACGCGAGCTCCGTCGCGGCCAGGTCCGCGGTGGTCTCGCCCGACAGAGCGCGCTCCATGGTCGGCACGGCGGCGAGTAGCCGCTGGGTGTACGGGTGTCGCGGGTTCTGCCAGAGTTGGTCGACCGGCCCGATCTCGACGATTTCCCCCGCGCTCATCACGGCGACGCGGTCGCAGAGGTGCCGCACCACGGACAGGTCGTGCGAGACGAACACCAACGTCAGCTCCAGCTCGTCGACGAGGTCGCTGATGAGGTTGAGTACTTGCGCCCGCACCGATACGTCGAGGGCGCTGACCGGCTCGTCCGCGAGCAGGATGTCCGGTGCGGGCGCCAGGGCACGGGCGATCGAGATCCGTTGACGTTGCCCGCCGGAGAACTGGTGAGGATAACGATGCAGCGCGGTCTCCGGCAGCCCGACCGCCCTCAGCAGTTCCGTCACCCGAGAGCGTGGCGCCCGATCCCCCTGCGCGACAAGCGGTTCCGCGACAATGTCCCGAACCCGCATCCGAGGATCGAGCGAGCTCATCGGGTCCTGGAACACCATCTGCAGCTGGTCGCGCAGGAACTTCAGCCGGCGCTCCGGCAGCGGAGCGATATCGGTGCCCTCGACGACGAGTCGACCCGACGTCGGTCGGTCCAGGCCGGCCAGCAAACGCAGCAGCGTTGACTTCCCGCAGCCGGACTCGCCGACAATCCCGAATCGCTCACCGGCCGTGACCTCGAAGCTCACGCCCCTCAGCGCGTGAACGACCGGTCCGGGGCGGGTCAACGACGTGCGCGGCCGTTGGTAGTCGCGAACCAGGTCCTCGACCACAATGAGCCGCTCGCGACTGCCAGCCGGCCGGTCCTGTGGACGACGTTGCCCCGCCGCGGGATTCGTCGGGGCGGCGTCTTGAGGTCCGACCGATCCCATGCCTGCCGGGTGAAAACACGCATACCCTCTTGGTCCGTTCCCGGTCCACGGAGGGAGCCGCATGCACTGCTCGGTCGCGAAGGCGCAGCGGTTCCGGAACACGCAGCCGCCCGGAAACTCTCCGGCCGCCGGCACCGAGCCGGGAATGGTCCGCAGCCGCCGACGGGTACCGCCGGCGAGGTCGGAGGCCGCGATCAGCCCTTCCGTGTACCGGTGCCGCGGGCGCCGGAACACCTCCTCCACCGGACCGGCCTCGACGATCCGCCCGCCGTACATGACGAGGACGCGCTCGCAAGCGGTGGCTACAACGGACAGGTCGTGGGTGATGAGCAGCAGGGCCGCGTCACGCGCCTCCACACCGCGGACGATCAGATCCAGAACCAGTGCCTGGACCGTGACGTCGAGCGCGGTCGTCGGTTCGTCACAGACGAGCAGTGCCGGGTCGTTCGCGAGGGCGATGGCGAGGACGACGCGCTGCCGCTGCCCGCCGGACAGCTGGTGGGGATAGGCGCGCGCGGTGTCGGCGGGCTCCGGTAGCCGCACCTGACCAAGCAGCTCCATGGCCCGGCGCCGTGCCGCATTTCGGTCGGTCTTGGTGCGGTGAATGAGCAGCGCCTCGGCGACCTGGTCGCCGACCCGCATCGTCGGGTTCAGCGCGGTCATCGGCTCCTGGAACACCATGGCCATGTCGCGGCCGCGGATCCGGGACATCGCGTCGTCGTCGGCACCGACGACGTCAAGGTCCGGTCCGGGCAGCCGCACCGATCCGCTGGCGACAAGGTCCTCGGGCAGCAGGCCCATCAGCGAGAGCCCGGTCAGCGACTTGCCCGACCCCGACTCCCCGATGAGCCCGACACGCTCGCCGCGGCCGATCGCGAACGTCACGTCGGAGACGAGGTTGGTCTCCCCGACCCGCACGCTGAGGCCATGGACGTCGAGAACGACCTCCTCGTCTCCGAAAGCAGGTAGAGCGCTCATCTCCGGTCCTCGAGCCTGGGGTCGAGGTAGTCGCGCAGGCCGTCGCCGAGCAGGTTGAACCCGAGCACGGCGATCGCGATCGCGATGCCGGGGATGATGCAGAGTCGCGGCGCGATGAACAACAGCTCCTGCGACTCCTGCAGCATCCGCCCCCACGACGGCGTGGGCGCCGGCGTCCCGAGCCCGAGGAACGACAACGCGGCCTCGGCCAGCACGGCGATGGCGAAGGCGACCGACGCCTGGACGATGATGAGGCTGCCGACGTTGGGGAGGACGTGCCGGACGCCGATCGCAAACGGCCGGCGGCCGGCCGCACGCGCCGCGAGTACGTACTCCGATCGCATGACTTGCAGCGACCCAGACCGGACCAGCCGCACGAAGCTCGGCACCGTCGCGATCCCGATCGCCACCATCGCGACGAGGGTCGAGCCCCCGTAGATCGCGCTGAACATGATGGCGAGCAGCAGCGCTGGGAACGCGAGCAACAGGTCGTTGCCCCGCATCAGCGCCTCGCCGGTCCACCGCGAGGCCATCGCGGCGACGATGCCCAACGGAACCCCGATGACGGCGGCCACCCCGACTGCGACGACGCCGACGAAGAGCGTCGTCCGCGACCCCATGAGAATCTGCGAGAAGACGTCGCGTCCGAATTTGTCCGTCCCCAGCCAGTGCCGCGACGAGAACCCCTGCAGACGGTCGGCCGCGTTGACGAAGGTCGGGTCCCATGGAGTCCAGACGTAAGAGACCAGCGCCATCAGCACGACGAGGGCGACGAGGATCGCGCCGGCGACGAGCGTCGGTCCGAGGGGGCGGCGACGCATACCCCGGTATGCGTCGGGTCGCGGCTCGGGGACGGGAGCCGGCCCCGCCCCGGGCACGGCGCTCATCGGTGACCCACCCGTAGGCGCGGGTCGATGAGGACGTAGAGGATCTCGACAACCACGTTGACGATGAGAACGGCCACGACGAGGACCATGACGACGTCCTGCACCATCTTGAGGTCGCGCTGGGCGACCGAGTCCAGGAGCAGACTGCCCAGGCCGGGCACGACGAACACCCGCTCGACGACGACGGCGCCGACGAGCAGCGTCGCCAGCTGCAGAGCGAGAACGGTAACCACCGGGATGGCGGCGTTGCGGAGCCCGTGCCGGCGCATGGCCGCCATGGGCGAGAGCCCCTTGGCCCGGGCCGTCCGAAGGTAATCCTCCTGCTGCACGTCGAGGACCGAGCTCCGGACATACCGGGTGAGGACGGCGCCCTGTACCAGCCCGAGGGCCAGCGCGGGCAGGATCAGCTGCTTGAGGAACATCGCCGGGTCGACGACCGGCGGCGTCCAGCCGTTGGCCGGCAGCCAGCCGAGCTGCACCGCGAACACGGTGATGAGGAGGATGCCGGCGAGGAAGGCCGGGACCGCGACGCCGACCTGTGAGACCGCCGAGATGGCCAGCCCTGACGGTTTCCGGTGCCGGACCGCCGCGAGCACTCCCAGCGGGATGGCGATGACCGTGGCGATGAGCGTCGCGGTGATGACCAGCCAGAGGGTGACCTGGAGCCGGTCGGCGACCTGCGGCGCGATGGCCGCCCCGCTCACATAGGAGTTGCCCAACCGGAACGTGAGCAGGCCGCTGACCCAGTCCAGGTACTGCACGACAAGGGGCCGGTCCAACCCGAACTGCTCCCGCAGCCGAGCCACCGCCTCGTCGCTGGCGTTGACTCCCAAGGCGACTCGCGCCGGGTCGCCGGGAAGCACGGCCATGAACGCGAAGACCAGCACCGAGCTCGCGAACAGGCTCACGACGAGGATCCCGAGCCGTTGCAGGACTCGGAGGATCACGCCGTCGACCCTACGCGCTCGCCTCCTGAACCCGGCTCGACGCCTGGGGTCACCCCTTCGAGAGCGCGGAGAGGTCGAAGGACTCGGTGATCGCGTTCTTAGGCAACCCCTTGATGCCCTGGTCGGCGACGATGAGGTTGGGAAGCAGGAAAAGGAAGTCCGCGGCCGCATCCTGCGACAGCTCCTGGGCGGCCTTCTTCATGTACGTCACCTGCTCGTCGGTCGTGCCGGCGTCGGCTGCCTTGATGTCCGCCTGGAGCTGCGGGTTGTTGTACTGGGTGTAGTACTGCGGGTTCCCGAACACCGCCGGCAGGTCCCGCGGCTCCACGTGGGCCACGATCGACATGTCGTAGTCGTGGTCCTTGAACACCGTCTGCAGCCACGCCGCCGGGAACTCGAGCTGGTCGAGGTTGACGGTGATCCCCACTTGCTCGAGCTGGCTCTTGACGACCTGGCCGCAAGCGACCGCATACGGCAGGTTGGGCACCCGCAGCCGCAGCGTCGGCGTGGCCGTACCCGACTCGGCGAGCAGCTGCTTGGCCTTGGCCTGGCTGTACGGGAAGTCGCCGGTGCGGTCCTCGTACCACGGGTCGGTCGGGGGGACCATGCTGCCGATCAGCGCGCCCTTGCCGGCCCAGCACGTGTCCATCAGCGCCTTGTGGTCGATCGCGGTGCGGATCGCCTGTCGAACCTTGACGTTGTTGAGCGGTGCCTTGGCGTTGTTGAAGGAGAGGACGACCTCACCGTTCGTCGTGCCCTCGATGACCTGGTACTTGCTGTTGCCCTCGAACTGCTTCAGGGTCTCGGGCGCCTGCACGGCGCCGATGACGTTGATGGTGCCGGTGAGCAGCGCGTTGTTGAGCGCGGTCGCGTCCTTGAAGTACTTCAGGACGACGGTCGAGTATGCGGGCTGCGTGCCCCAGTAGCTCGAGTTCGCCTTGAGGGTGATGGAGTCCCCGCGGTTCCAGGTGTCGAAGACGTAGGGCCCGGTGCCGACCGGCTTGGTCGCGAGCGCGTCGACCCCCTTCGGGTCCATCATCGCGCCGATCCGGGTGGTCATCCGGAACAGCCAGTCGTTGCTCGGCGCGCTGAGAGTCACCTGCAGCTGGTTCGGCGTGACCGCCTTGGCTTCGGCGACGACGTTCATCGCAGCCTTGAGCGAGATGGTCCAGTCGGTCTTGACCCGGTTGATGGAGAACACCGCGGCGTCGGCGGTGAACGGGTCGCCGTTGCTGAACTTGGCGTTCGGGGTCAAGTCGAACGTGTAGGTCTTCTTGTCGTCCGAGACCTTCCACGAAGTGGCCAGGCTGGGCACGATCTTGCCGTCCTGGTCCTGCTTGACCAGGGTCTCGTAGACGTTGGTCAGCAGCGCCTGAGGGATGGCCGCCCCGTCGGTCTTGGTGAAGTCGAGGCTGGCCGGCTCCGCGAACAAGCCGATGGTGATCGACCCGGCAGAGCCGCCGCCCGACCCAGTGGAGCCGCCGCTGGCTCCTGGGCTCGTCGAGGACCCGGCGCTGCAGGCACTCACGGTGAGGGCGAGCAGTGCGACTCCGGTGGCCATTCGGCCAGTGCGAGTGAACATTCCGTCTCCGTCCGGACTCGGGCCCAGGTGCCCTCCATCGGGCCAGCGGCAGCGTCGAGCAGCAGGGACC
>JBKPKI010000006.1:0-6168 GCA_046731055.1 Actinomycetota bacterium
GGTGAAGACATGACGCCACCGCCGCCCCCAGGCGGGACCGGCCCGGGCGAGAGGCCCCCGCCGCGGCCGACTGCGCGCGGCCCCTCCTCGGAGCCGAAACCGCGCCCCAGGCGGCGGGACGGGGATCCTCCTCCGCGGGCCGCGCCCCGCCGCCCCCCGCGCCGCCGCCGCGGGGTCATCGTCGCGAACCCGCACCGCCGCGTCCGGCTCATGCTCATCGCGGCGATCTTCGTCTTCACGGTCTTCGCCGCCCAACTCCTGCGGGTCCAAGCGCTCGACGCCGCCTCCGTGCAGGCGGCGGCGTTCGACAAGCGGGTCGTGACGGAGGTCCAGCCGGCGCTGCGCGGACAGATCCTCGACCGCAACGGCGTGGTGCTCGCGTCCTCCGTCGAGCGCAAGACGATCTACGCCGACCAGAAGGTCATCCCGACCTACTCGCGACGGGTCGACAACACCCGGACCGTGGTGGGCGTGGTCGGCGCCGCCCAGGCACTGGCGCCCCTGCTCGAGACCACGCCCGAAGCGCTCGTGCCCCAGCTGATGGGAAACCAGTACCGCATCATCGCCAAGGACGTCACGCCCCTGGCCTGGCGAGCGATCGCGGCCCTCGGCATACCCGGCATCTACAGCGAGCCAACGACGAGCCGGGTCTACCCCGCGGGGATGACCGCGGCCCCCTTGGTCGGGTTCGTCCAGAAGGACGGCACGGCCGGCGGCGGCGTCGAGGTGCTGGCCGACAGCGCCCTGAAGGGCACGCCCGGCAAGGTGGTCTACCAGCGGGCTCAGGACGGGACGGCGATCCCCGGCACCGATGAGGTCGACCAGTCGACGGTCATCGGTTCCGACGTGCGCCTGACCATCGACGCCGACCTCCAGTGGTACGCCCAGAACCAGATCGCCAACATGGTCGCGCAGAGCCAGGCCGTGTCGGGATACGTCGTCGTCCAGGAGGTCAAGACCGGCAAGCTGCGGGCCGTCGCTTCCTATCCGACATTCGACCCAACGAACTACGGCAAGACGACCGCAGACGGCCTGGCCAACCACGCCTTCCAGGATGTCTACGAGCCGGGCTCGACCGGCAAGGTGATGTCGGTCGCGGCCGCCATAGAGCAGGGCCTCATCCAGCCGACGACCCAACTCATCGTCCCGAACCGGTTGCCCCGTGGTGGCACCTCCTTCAAGGACGACGTCGACCACCCCACGCTGAACCTCACCGTCGCCGGCGCTCTCGCCATGTCGAGCAACATCGGAACGATGCTGGCCACCGAGAAGCTGGCCACCCAGACGGTGTACGACTACTTCCGCAAGTTCGGCATCGGCTCCAAGTCCGGCGTCGGCTACCCGGGCGAGTCGGCCGGCCTCCTCGCCAAGCCGGAGGACTGGAGCGGCTCTCAGCGCTACACGCTGCTTTTCGGGCAGGGATACTCGCTCAACGCGATCCAGGCGGCCGGGGTCTACCAGACCATCGCCAACGGCGGCGTCCGCATTCCGCCCAGCCTCGTCGAGAGCACCACCGACTCCTCCGGCAAGGTCACCCTGGCGCTGCAGCCGCAGGGTGTCCGGGTCGTCTCGAAGGACACCGCGACCAAGGTCAGCCAGATGCTCGAGGAGGTCGTCGGGCCGAACGGCACGGGGAAGAAGGCGAAGATCGACGGCTACCGCGTCGCCGGCAAGACCGGCACGGCCGACCGCTACGACCCGTCCGTCGGCGCCTACAGCGGGTTCACCGCCTCCTTCATCGGGTATGCGCCGGCGGACGACCCGCAGTACGTCGTCGCAGTGACGCTGCAGCGGCCGGTCCAGGGCCACTTCGGCGGCCAGCTCGGGGCCCCGGTGTTCAAGGACGTCATGACGTATGCGTTGCAGAAGGGGCAGATCCCGCCGACCAACTCGACCGCCCCGGAGATCCCGCTCAACTCGGCGGACGCGACCTGGGACCCCAACGATCCAGCGGTCCTGAACGGTGACAAGAAGCGAACCCGGTAGCCTCGCCACCGTGCCGTCCCCCCGTCCGACCTCGGTTGCGGCGGTTGCCCTGGGGGAGATCGCCGACCTTCTCGACGTGCCCCTCAGCTCCCCGGCCAGCGGCGTCGGCCTCACCGGAGTGAGCCTCGACTCGCGCACCGTGCAACGGGGTGACCTGTATGCCGCGCTCCCCGGCTTTGTCGCCCACGGCGGCTCCTTCGTTCCCGAAGCGGTCGACGCCGGAGCCGTCGCGGTGCTGACGGACCCCAAGGGCGCCGAGCTCTACGGCGACCCTGGCGTGCCGGTCCTCGTCGTTTCCGACCCGCGAGCCGTCCTCGGCGACGTGGCGGCCCTCGTCTACGGACGCGCCGCCCGGGACCTGACCCTCGTCGGCATCACCGGCACCAACGGCAAGACGACCACCGCCCACCTCCTCGAGGCGGGGTTGCGCGCACTGGGCGAGCCGACGGGCCTGCTCGGCACCGTGGAGAGCCGCGTGGGCGAGACCCGGATCAAGTCGGTCCGTACGACTCCCGAGGCCACGGACCTCCACGCCCTCTTCGCCGTGATGAAGGAGGCCGGAGCGGCCTCCGTCGTCATGGAGGTGTCCAGCCATGCTCTCGCGCTGCACCGGGTCGACGGTGCCGTCTTCGACGTGGCGCTCTTCACCAACCTCTCGCAGGACCACCTCGACTTCCACGAGACGATGGAGGACTACTTCGCCGCCAAGGCTTCGCTCTTCACGTCGGCCCGCGCGCGGCGTGGCGTCGTCTGCGTGGACGACCAGTGGGGCGCTCGGCTCGCCGGAGAAGCCGAGATCCCCGTCGTCACCGTCGGCTCACATCTCGGATCCTCGGCCGACTGGGTTGTGCGCCAGCGGAAGTGGCCGCAGTTCACCCTGGCCGGGCCGGCCGGGACGCTCGAGCTGCCGTGCCACCTGCCGGGCGACTTCAACCTCGTCAACACCGCCCTCGCCGCGGTGACCCTCGTCGAGCTCGGCCACTCGCTCGCCGAGGTGGAGCGGGCGATGCAGGAGCAGCCCACGGTACCCGGACGCATGGAGCTGGTGACCGCGACCGATCCCGACCCGGACCGTGACCCGCGCTGCATCGTCGACTACGCGCACAGCCCGGAAGCGGTCGAAGCAGCGCTGCGAGCACTTCGCCCGACGACCCGAGGCACGCTCGTCGCCGTCCTGGGCGCCGGGGGCGACCGCGACCGGGGCAAGCGTGCCGGCATGGGAGCCGCTGCGGCCGAGTGGGCCGACCACGTGTTCATCACCGACGACAATCCGCGATCAGAGAACGCGGCCGCCATCCGAGGTGAGATGAGGCGAGGAGCCGCCGGCCGCACGTCGGGCGGCTCGGCCAAGGTGAGCGACGCGGGAAACCGCTGGAAGGCCATCGAAGCGGCGGTGACGCTCGCTCGGCGCGCCGGCCGCCCCGCCGACAACACGGTCCTGGTTCTTGGCAAGGGCCACGAGACCGGGCAGGAGATCGACGGCGTCGTCCACGCTTTTGACGACCGGGAGGCTCTCCGGGCAGCCTTGGACGGCCTCGTCTACCGACCGGAAGCGTCCGCATGATCCCGATGCCCCTGCGGGATGTCGCCGTGCTCGCGGACGGGTCCCTGGACCCTGTCGAGTCCGGCGGCATCGTCGTCGACGGCCCCGTCGTCACTGACTCTCGCGAGGCGGGACCCGGTTCGCTGTACGTCGCCCGGGTCGGCGAGCATGCGGACGGGCACGCCTACGTCGCTGCGGCCCGCGACCGCGGGGCGGTGGCCGCCCTCACCAGTCGCATGGTGGACGAGCTGCCCTGCGTCGTCGTCGACGACGTCCAGACGGCGTTCGGGCGGCTGGCGCGCGGCGTCGTCGACCGCGCGACCGGACTCACCGTCGTGGCCGTCACCGGCTCGTCCGGGAAGACGTCCACCAAGGACCTGCTGGCCCAGGTGCTGGGCACGGCCGGCGAGACGGTCGCGCCGGTGAACTCCCTGAACGGCGAGATCGGGGTGCCCCTGACGGTATGCCGCGTGACGCCGGCGACGCGGTTCCTCGTCGCCGAGATGGGCGCTCGCGGCGTCGGGCACCTCGCCTATCTCACCACCATTGCCCCGCCGGATATCGCGATCGTTCTCAACGTCGGGGTGGCGCACATCGGCGAGTTCGGGTCGAAGGAGGCGGTGGCGCAGGCCAAGGGTGAGCTCGTCGAGGCGCTGCGTCCGGACGGGTTAGCCGTTCTGAACGCCGACGACCTCAATGTCGCCAAGATGCGTTCGCGCACCCAGGCCAGGGTCGTCACGGTCGGGTCCTCGGCCGACGCAGACATCCGCGCGGTCGACGTCCGGCTCGACGCGCTCGGGCGCGCGTCGTTCGTCGCCGAGACTGCGAGCGGCCGGGCCGGGGTCGAGCTGAAGCTGTCGGGTGCGCACCACGTCGGCAACGCACTTGCCGTGGTCGCGACGGCATTGGAGTGCGGGCTCGGCCTGGACCAGGTCGCGACGGCCCTGTCCGTGGCCCGGCCGGCCAGCCGTTGGCGGATGGAGATCCACGAACGCGCGGACGGCGTGACCGTCGTCAACGACGCGTACAACGCCAACCCCGACTCGATGCGCGCCGCCCTGGAGGCGCTGCGCTCGATCGGACTGGCCGCGCAGCCGCGCCGGCGAACGTGGGCGGTGCTCGGCGAGATGCTGGAGCTGGGGGACCTCTCCCGCTCCGAGCACGAGCGCGTCGGAGGGTGGGCCTCCGCCCTGGGCGTGGATCGGCTCGTCGTCGTCGGCGAACGAGCCCGGCCCATCGCCGAGGGGGCGGCTCGAAGCACCGGCGGCGATACCGAGGTAACCGTCGTGACCGACGCGGACGCCGCATACGACCTTGTGCAGGCGCAGCTGCGGTCCGGCGACGTCGTCCTGCTGAAGTCCAGCCGCGACGCCGGACTGCGCTGGCTCGGTGACCGGCTCGCCGGCCTCGAGGTGCCCCAGTGAAGGCCGTGCTCATCGCCGCTGCGGTGGCACTCCTCGCCGCGCTGCTCGGCACGCCGATGTTCATCCGCTTTCTCGTGAAGCGCGGTTACGGCCAGTTCATCCGCGACGACGGACCGACGACGCACCACACCAAGCGGGGAACGCCGACCATGGGCGGCGCGGTGATCCTCGGGTCGGTGCTCCTCGCCTATGTCGCGGCTCACCTCTTCACATTGACGTCCCCGAGCATGAGCGGGATCCTCGTCCTCTTTCTGATGACGGGGCTCGGCCTCATCGGATTCTTGGACGACTTCATCAAGATCTCCAAGCAGCGCAGCCTCGGACTGCGCTCGGGGCAGAAGCTCGGTGGGCAGATCCTCGTCGGCGTGATCTTCGCGGTGCTGGCCCTCAACTTTCCGAACGACCAGTACCGCACGCCGGCCTCGCCGTTCATCTCCTTCGTGCGCGACACCCACATCAACCTGGCCATCGGCGGGAGCATCGTCATCGGGACGCTGCTGTTCGTCATTTGGGCGAATGTCATGATCGCCGGCACGTCGAACGGCGTGAACCTCACCGACGGGCTCGACGGGCTCGCCGCCGGAGTCTCGACGATGGTCTTCGGCGCATACGTCCTCATCGGCATCTGGACGTTCAACCAGAACTGCCAGATCAACCCCGGCATCAAGTGCTACGAGGTGCGGGACAGTCTCGACCTCGCGCTCGTCGCCGCTGCCGGGATGGGTGCCTGCTTCGGGTTCCTCTGGTGGAACGCCTCACCGGCCAAGATCTTCATGGGTGACACGGGTTCACTGGCGCTGGGCGGCGCGTTGGCGGGGCTCGCGATCACGACGCGGACCGAGCTTCTGATCGTTGTGCTCGGCGGCCTCTTCGTCCTCATCACCTTGTCCGTGATCGTCCAAGTCGGGTCGTTCAAGCTGAGGGGCAAGCGGGTCTTTCGCATGGCGCCCCTGCAGCACCACTTCGAGCTCGTCGGCTGGAACGAGGTCACCATCGTGATCCGGTTCTGGATCATCGCCGGCCTGTTCGCCGCGCTCGGCCTCGGGATCTTCTACGCCGAGTGGGTCGTGGGGTCGGCGTGACCGACGACCTTCCCGACGACCCCGGCACAGACGACTACGAGCCCCGGCCGGGGCTGACCCACCGCGACGCCGACTGGTCCGGCCTGCGCGTGCTCGTCGCGGGGCTGGCCGTCAGCGGCTTCGCCGCGGCCGA
>JBKPKI010000007.1:0-6147 GCA_046731055.1 Actinomycetota bacterium
GGCGGCGACCTCGGCCAGCCCGTCCGCGTACGAGGCGTTGGTCTGGCCGGCTTTGAACAGGGCGTCCTTGGCCTCCCGGATCGCCTGCTCCACCAGCGCCCCCACATCCGCCGGCGCCGTGTAGCGCAGCTGGAACCGGCCATCGGCGTAGGACATCGACAGCTCCGGCGCCTTGACCGCGTAGCTTCGGTGCCGGGCACATCGCACTCGTCCCGGCCGGAAGCATTCGACGGCCCGGCGGCGGCCTTCGCAGTGCCGGCGGTGCCCTCCGCGGCTTCGGCCGTCTCCGCGGTCTCGGCGGTCTCTGCGGCCTCGGCTGTCTCTGCGGCGTCGGCGGCCTCGGCGGTCTCCTTCGTCTCCGTGGTCTCCGTGGTCTCGGTGCCGAACTGGTACCGGGACAACGCCCGCCGCAGCTGCGGCACCGTCGTCATCGGCGCCAGCTCCCCGATCGACGCCTCGTGTGAGGCCGGGGCGTACCGGGCCACCACCGCCGCCTGGTCCATCGACAGCTGACCGGCCGCCATCGCCGTCACCGTCGTCGGCAACTGCTCCGACCGGCGGGCCAGCCGGACCACGTCAGGCGCCCGGGACGGGGACAGACCGGCGTGCAACACCAGCCAGTGCTCCGGAGAGCGGATCCCGCCACCGGCCCACCGCTCCTCCACCAACGCCCGAGCGGTCAGGGCGACCAGGTCGGCGTGGTCCCGGTTCAACCGGGCCGCCACTACCCCTACCTCGGACTCGAGGGCGTCGACATCCCGCTGACACTCAACGACGGCGGCGGGAAGGCTCATGCCCTAATCGTACACCTGTTCGAACGCAGACGCAAGAGCTTCAGACATCAATTTCGTTGGGAGACTGAGCAATTCGCCCCTAGAACCGGTACGTCGTCTGGCCATGATCGCCACCGAAGGCCATGACCTTGTCCGGGCGAACCCGATACACCCACGCGCCTCCTCCGCCTCCTCCACCGGAGTGGCTCAGCTCCACGAACTCGTCGCCGCGCACCTCGAAGCGCCAGTCGTCGCCGTACTTCGCGGACCACGCCGCCGCCAGCGACTCCAGATCGGCACCATCGGTCACTCGTGACGCAACCCCCTCCACCACGACGTCTTTGCCCACGTCCCATCCGTGGGCGCCGGTTGCACCCGTGGTCACCGCAACATGCGCGTTGCCGTCGAGGTTGCGCTGCTTCTGCTCCTCGGGTCCCGTGCAGAACACGAACGCCCCCTGCTGCCACACGCCGACCAGCGGCACGGCGTGCGGCCGACCGTCCCTCCGCACCGTGAGGATCCAGTACAGCTGCGCCTCGGCCAGCAACCGCTCGATCTCCGACCACGGCGGTGCGGTTGCGCTGGCGTCGCCGTACCTCGGGTCGATCTTTCCCGTCGTCATGCTCAGTCTGACTCGGCCCGCCGCCTCATCTCATCGGCCTTCTACGATCACCTCATGCCGGGCTACGTACTCGACCACCATCTCCACGGCGAGGGCGCCCGACTCGCGTTGATGTCGCGCCTGTTGGACCCGATGCACCGCCGCTACATCGAAGCCCTCCGAATCGGCTCGGGCGCAAGAACGCTCGAGGTCGGCTTCGGCAACGGCTCGGTGTCTGAATGGCTGGCCGAGCTCGTCGGGCCGACCGGGCAGGCGGTCGCGGTCGACATCGACCTGTCCCTCGTCGACCAGGCGTCGGCGCCGGCCAACCTCGACTACATCCAGGGCGACATCGTCGCGGGACCCATCGATCCCGGGACATTCGACCTCGTCACTGCCCGTGCGGTGCTCCACCACGTCACCGACGTCGACCGGGCTGTCGAGAACCTCATGGCCAGCCTCGCTCCGGGCGGCGCCATCCTCCTTATCGAGCCCGACTTCCTCCCCGTCAGCGTTTCCGAGCCACCCGAGGTCCACCGCTTCTGGCAAGGCTGGCTGGCCTGGTCACGCGAGCAAGGCATCGACTACTTCCTCGGCCGCACTCTGGCCGCGCGGCTGGACGCCCAGGGCATCCAGCACATCGCCGGCACTGCGGAAACCGCTGTATACCAAGGCGGTTCACCCTGGGCCACCTACTGGCTCGACACCGTCACGGAGCTCCGTAGTGGCCTCGTCGAGTCCGGCCACCTCGACGACGAGCTCATCGACCACTTCCTCCAAGCCTGCGCGGACCGGCACTGGTGGACGCAGACCATCGCGTTCACCGCGGTCCACGGGCGAGCCGCTAGTCCAGCGAGCTGAGGTCGTCGGGCACGTCCACGGCGTGCTTCTTCAAGGCAGCGAAGGGCACCACCGCTAGCACCGCCTCGTTGGTCGACGCCAGGACCACCGGTGCGGCCACGCCCTCGTTGTACGCCCGTGCCCAGTTCGGGGCCGTGACGCACCACCGGTCCCCCGGCCTCAGCCCGGGGAATCGGTACTCGGGCATCGGCGTCGACAGGTCGTTGCCGATGCTCCGCTGATGCTCGAGGAACTCGGCGGTCATCACCGCGCAGATGGTGTGGCTGCCGATGTCCTGCGGTCCCGTGTTGCAGCAACCGTCGCGGAAGAATCCGGTCATCGGGTCGGTTCCACACTCCTGCAGCTCCCCACCCAGGACGTTGCGTTCGGCCACGAGACCAGCATGGACCGCCCGGCATGCGTGTGGCGCCCACCGGTCCGGCGAGCCGAAGCGCCGCGTCAACGCGGCAGCAGCCGCAACGTCGCCTCGACGACCGGCGGCCGCAGCATGGTCCGGACGAACCGCTCGCCGTACCGCGCGTACTTCGTCAGGTATGCGTCGTGGATTGCCGCCGTCGAGGCCTCGCCCAGCTCGTCGACGATGACGTCGGAATCAACTCCGCCGCAACGGATCCGGCCACTTCCCGACGCCAGCACATGCCGGAACCAGTCCGCGCCACGGCCGTTGACCGACCGCACGTAGAGGTCGTCCCCGAGCCGGACGACCCAGATCTTCCGGTATGCGCGCAGCGTCCCGTCCGCCCGGACCGACGTGATCTGCAGCTCGTCCTCCGCGTCGATCCGATCCAGCTGCTCCGGGGTCCAGGCGCCACCTCCCACGCCTCGAGGCTAGGCGGTCCTCCCCTCACTCGCTCCTCACGCGCTCTTGCGGGACGACGCCGCCAGCCACGCGTCGTGGCTCCGCCGCACCGCCGTCCACAACGCTGCCAGTGCCGCACCGGACACGTCGGAGAAGGACAGGTCGAACTCGCCCTCGAGGACGTCCAGCCACTCAGGAAGGCTTTCGCAGGTATGCGTCGATACGACACCGTCGTCGTGCCGCGTGTACACGCAGCCGCGGACCAGTGACATGCCCCGAGCGTGCCGCCGCTGCGCCGTCACGGTGCGGGCGAAGCCGGACTCGGGGGACGTGGCGTTGTAGACGTGTCGCTCGGCGAAGACGTCCATCGAAACCGGCCGGTCGACGAGGCTGACGCCGGTGAACGACCCCGACGGGTCGTGCGTCAGGTGCCAGTCACCAACGCCGTCGGCCCCGACCCCGGTCATCCCGAACCGCATCGAACCCTGCACGACGACGCTGTTTCTCAGCGGCATCGGGTCGTACAAGGCATCGCCCAGGCCGGCATCGACCCACCACCGCCCACCCGGATTCGTCTCCGACGGCAGCCCCTCGACGACGAGGGCCGCGTGATTGCGCAGCGTCGCCACATCCGGACCGGCTTCCTCATGGACACCGGCCATGTTCACCGACACTCGGTACCCCAGCGCGGTCAGCAGCATGGCGAACGCACCGTTGAGCTGGAAGCAGTAACCGCCGCGCCGCGTGGTGGCCACCCGCCGGGCGGACTCGGCCTGATCGATGCCCCACCCCTCGTTCAGGTGGATCCAGAACGTCTCGTAAGGAACTCGCTCGACGTGGGCCCGGTGCAGCCGGACCAGTGCGTCCGCCGACGGCCGTTCGGGTTCCACGCCGAGCCGGTTCAGGTATGCGGTGGTGATGGTGTCCATGTGGTCCTCCTGAGGTGGTCCTCCTGGAAACGACTATGGGTCACCAGTGGTCCGCTAACCAGGTCCACTCGAGCCATAAAGGACCGAACCAATCGGGCCCATGCGGCGTCAGCGGCGGCTCCGCCCCTGCAGGACTGGGCCGACCCGCCCCATGGCGTCGACGATGGCGCTCTCACGCACGTTGCCGAACCCGAGCACCAGCTCGGCCGGCTCAGTCCCGCGATCGCTGCGGTACCGGCTCATCCCGTAGACGGCGACCGACCGCGCCGCACAACCGTCCACGGCCGACTTCTCGGTGACACCGGTCGGTAGACGCAGCACCGCGTGGCAGCCCGCGGCCAGCCCGGTGACGGCAACCTCCGACGCATACCGGGCCAGCGAAGAGACCAGCACCTCCCGGCGTCGTTTGTAGAGCGCCCGCATCTGCCGCAGGTGCCGGTCGAACCGGCCCGACTCGATGAGCGCCGCGAGCGCCAGCTGGTCCAGCCCGGGCGCTCCGCGACCGAGCAGCTGCTTCTCCACACCGAGCGCCTCACGCAACCGCGGCGGGCAGACCAACCAGCCCATTCGCAACGTCGGCGACAGCGTCTTGCTCGTCGAGCCCATGGCGACGACGCGATCCGGAGCGAGTCCCTGGACCGCTCCGACCGGCTGCCGGTCGTACCGGAACTCCGCGTCATAGTCGTCCTCCACGACGAAGCCGTCCACGGCGTTCGCCCACTCGACGAGCGCGTGCCGTCGCTCCGCCGCGAGCACCACTCCGGTCGGTGCCTGATGGGCCGGCGTCGTCACCACGACCCGCGCCGGCGTACGAGCAAGGGCAGCGACATCGAGGCCGAGCTCGTCGACCGGAACCGGGACGACTCGCATACCGCTCCGTCGGGCGATCTCGTCGTGGTCGACCGGCCCCGGATCCTCCACGGCGACGGTCGTCACGCCCTCGGCGAGCAGGGCCCGCAGGACGAGGTTGAGGCCGTAGCGGAACCCCGCGCAGACCACCACGGCATCCGCGTCGGCGACCGCCCCGCGCACCCGGCGCAGGTATGCGGCAAGTACCGCCCGCAGCTGCGCTGAGCCGGCGCCGAGCTCGTCCCCCAGGTCCGCCGCGGTGGCCGTCCGGCCCGCCATACCCATAGCCCAGAGCCAGTCCCGCATCGGGAAGCTCCGCGTGTCCGGGACCCCGTACTCAAAGTCGACGTCGAACCGCGGAGGTGACCGAGGCGGCGACTCCGCCCGGGGAGTCTCTCCTCCGACCGACGCGACCACCGTGCCCGAGCCCTGCATGGACCGGAGGTACCCCTCGGACTCGAGCTGCGCATACGTGTCGACGACGACCCCGCGTGAGACGCCGAGCTGCGTGGCCAGCGCCCGGGAAGCCGGCAGCCGTTCGCCATGTTCAAGCCGGCCCGACCGGATGGCGTCACGCAGCCGCTCCTGGAGCTGGCGGGCGAGCGGTCTACCCGAGCCGCGCTCCAGTCCGAGCAGCAGCTCGGGGCCGTCCCGCGACCAGTCGATGGTCACGAGCCAGATGTGGGCGGCGAGATCGCCGTCACCAGCCGCACCAGCTCTTGACGGAACGCGGCGGGGTCGGCCAGGTGCTCTGCCACAAGGATCTCCGCAATGTCAGTCGAGTTGATCTGGTCGAGGACGTCACGTCCGGGCCGCGTCAGGCTGACGACCAGACGGCGCCGGTCGACGGTGTCCCGGCGGCGCTCGACGTGGCCGGTGCGCGCCAGGCGGTCCAGGACCCGGCTCATGGTCTGCTCCTCCACCCGGCTGGCCGCCGCCAACTGGCGCTGGGTCAGCGCTCCGCCCTCCAGCGCGTCGAGCGCGAGCAGCCCAGCGTGGGTGAGTCCGCGCTCGGCGAGCCAGGCGTTCCAGTCGTGCTCCACCAGGCGCGCGGCCGTCGACAGTAGCCGTCCGAGCGACCAATGGTCCGGTCCGTCCGGGCCGGAACCGTTCCCGGGACCGGCGCGGCTCGAGGCATCGGCTGGCACGGACCGACCTTAGCGATCTATATTGCTCAGCATGCTCAGTAATTCGGCAGCAGGCGACCGCGCCCGTCAGCTGACCGTCACGGTCTCCGAGATCCTCTGCGTCCTCGGCACGCTGTTCGGCGTCGGGCTCCTCGGCGGCACCCGGGTCGAGGAGAGTGCCGGAGGGGCGTTGGCGGCCGAGGCCACT
>JBKPKI010000008.1:0-3435 GCA_046731055.1 Actinomycetota bacterium
CGAAGATGGGCCTCATCCCGAAGGACCACCCGATCATCGAGGCGTTGCCGCCACAAGAACACGACGAGTGAGCCGTTCGCTCGCGACGGAGCTCCCCGACTTCCCCTGGGACACGCTCGAGCCGTACAAGAGGACGGCCCATGCGCATCCGGACGGGATCGTCGACCTGTCCGTCGGGACACCGGTCGACCCCGCCCCCGACGTCGTTCGGGAGGCCCTCGGCGCGGCGGCTGACGCACCGGGCTACCCCCTGACCTGGGGTACGCCGGACCTGCGGGAGGCGGTGGCGGCCTGGTTCGCGCGGCGGCGCGGGGTCCCGGACGTGTCCCCCGACGGAGTCCTGCCGACGATCGGGAGCAAGGAGCTGGTGGCCTGGCTGCCGACCCTGCTCGGGCTGGGACCGGACGACGTGGTGGGGATCCCGGCGGTGGCGTACCCGACGTACGACGTGGGGGCTCGGCTCGCTCGGGCGACCCCTGTGGTGGTGAACGGACTCGCCGCCTACGGGCCGCAGACGACGGCGACGCGTCCGAAGCTGCTGTGGCTCAACAGTCCCTCGAACCCGACGGGTGCAGTTCTCGGGGTGGCTCATCTGGCCAAGGTGGTGGCGTGGGCCCGCTCGAACGGCGTCGTCGTCGCATCGGACGAGTGCTACGCGGAGCTCGGTTGGACCGACGCGCCGGTGCCGAGCATCCTCGACCCGGCAGTGTGCGGGGGAAGTCACGAAGGGCTGTTGGCCGTCTACTCGCTGTCGAAGCGGTCCACCATGGCGGGGTACCGAGCGGCGTTCGTGGCCGGAGACATCCGGCTGGTCCGACAGCTGCTCGAGGTGCGCAAGCACGCGGGAATGATGGTGCCGTGGCCAGTGCAGCGAGCGATGCTCGCCGCGCTGGGGGACGACGACCATGTGGCTCGCCAGAAGGAGCGGTATGCGACGCGACGCGTGTCGTTGCGAGAGACGCTACAGCGGGCTGGGTTCCGCATCGACGCGTCGGAGGCAGGGCTGTATCTGTGGTGCACCCGTGGCGAGGACGCCTGGGCGAGCGTGGGGTGGCTGGCCGAGCGCGGAGTGCTCGTCGCACCGGGGACGTTCTACGGGACGGCCGGGTCCGAGCACGTGCGGGTCGCGTTGACGGCGACGGAAGAGCGGATCGACGCCGCCGCTCGTCGGTGGTGAATGGCAATTGCGCGCACGTGACGGACGTCGCGGGCACGGGCGAACGTGTCCGCGACGTGCCTAACCTGCCCGCAACCGCGCGCCGCCGGTGTGGCGTTCGGCCTTGACGAACACGGCATACAAGCCGCCCGCTACCGCGCGGTAGCGTGGGCGGCACGTCGAACCCCGGCGACACCCCAATGCGGAGGTAAGCCACGATGACCAGCCACGTAGCCGAGGCCAAGCTCACCGTCGAGGACAAGAGCCTCACCCTTCCGGGCGTCCCCGCCACCGACGGTGCCGACGCACTGGGGATAGCAGCGCTGCTCAAGGACACGGGCACTGTCACCTACGACGCCGGCTTCGTCAACACCGCGTCGTGCAAGAGTGCCATCACGTACATCGACGGCGACGCTGGCATCCTGCGCTACCGCGGCTATCCGATCGAGCAGCTCGCCGAAAAGTCGTCGTTCGTCGAGGTCTCGTACCTGCTCATCTACGGCGAGCTGCCCAGCCAGAGCCAGCTGGCCGAGTTCGAGGACCGGATCCGCAGGCACACGATGCTCCACGAGGACCTCAAGGCGTTCTTCTCCGGGTTCCCGCGGGACGCGCACCCGATGCCGGTCCTGTCGTCCGCGGTCTCGGCGCTGTCGACCTTCTACCAGGACAGCCTCGACCCCTTCAACAAGGCGCAGGTCGAGCTCTCCACCGTCCGGCTGCTCGCGAAGCTGCCGACCATCGCCGCCTATGCCCACAAGAAGTCCGTCGGCCAGCCGTTCCTCTACCCCGACAACTCGCTCTCGCTCACCGAGAACTTCCTGCGGATGACCTTCGGGTTCCCGGCCGAGCCGTACGAGATCGACCCGACCGTCGTCAAGGCCCTCGACCTGCTGCTGATCCTCCACGCCGACCACGAGCAGAACTGCTCGACGTCGACCGTGCGCCTGGTCGGGTCCGCCCAGGCCAACCTGTTCGCCAGCGTCTCGGCCGGCATCAACGCCCTCTTCGGCCCGCTGCACGGCGGCGCGAACCAGGCCGTCCTGGAGATGCTCGAGCGCATCCAGAACGCCGACTACGACGTGGACACCTTCATGAAGAAGGTCAAGAACAAGGAGGACGGCGTCCGGCTGATGGGCTTCGGGCACCGCGTCTACAAGAACTACGACCCGCGCGCCGCGATCATCAAGCAGACCGCCGACGAGATCATCAACAAGCTCGGCGGCGACGACGAGATGCTCGACATCGCCAAGCAGCTCGAGTCCATCGCGCTGGAGGACGACTACTTCGTCGAGCGAAAGCTCTACCCGAACGTCGACTTCTACACCGGCCTGATCTACAAGGCGATGGGCTTCCCGAGCAAGATGTTCACCGTGCTCTTTGCGATCGGCCGGCTGCCCGGCTGGATCGCCCAGTGGCGGGAGATGATCGAGGACCCGGAGACCAAGATCGGCCGGCCGCGCCAGGTCTACACCGGCGCCACAGAGCGCGACTACGTGGAGCTGGGCCAGCGCTGACCCGCAGGCGGCCCGAAGGGGCGGATCAGGGCCGGGAGGCCGCCAGCTGGATCGTGACCGTCGTCGGCGTCGGCGCACTCTCGCCGGTCGACCAGGACTCCGCCGAACCACCGGTCCCCCGGGACCACGCCCGGTCGCCGACCTGGACGCGGTTCACGCCGTAGGCCTCGGCCCGGGCGACCGCCCACTGGCCGGCGGCCCACGCCAGCTGGCCCGACGGAGCGTTGACCGTCAGCGTCGAACCCTCCGCGGTTGCCTGAACCCCGAGTTGAGCCTGCAGGTCCGCGGCGACCGTCGCGGCGGGCAACGCGGTCTCCGCCGGTTGCAGCTGGCATACAAAGCCCGCCGGTGACTGTCCCCGCAGCGTGGAGGCGAGGATCCGACCCTCCTGCTCGTGGTCGGCGTAGGCGTCGGGGTAGGCGCTCCTCTGCACCCGCTGGGCGACCTCGGTGATGACCATGGACTCGTAACCGTCGATCTTGACGAGCGCGTCGTAGAACCCGTTCGTCGAGTGGACCGGGTCGAGGATCTGCTCGCGGGTGCCCCAGACCTTCATGCTCGGCCGCTGCTGGAAGAGACCGACCGAGTCCCGGTCGCCGTAGGTGAGGTTGCGCAGCTTGGACTCTTGGATCGCCGTCGCGATGGCGATGGACGCCGCCCGTGGCGGCAGCCCCCGCTTGTCGGAGATCGCCGCGATGAGGGCCGCATTGGCGACCTGTTCGGGGCTGAAGGTCACCGAGGAACCGGATGCCGTGGCGGTGCAGC
>JBKPKI010000009.1:0-4876 GCA_046731055.1 Actinomycetota bacterium
GTCACCACCCGTGGCTGTTTCCATCAAGCCGCTCGAAGACCGCATCGTGGTCAAGTCGCTCGAGGCCGAGCAGACCACCGCGTCCGGCCTCGTCATCCCGGACACCGCGAAGGAGAAGCCCCAGGAGGGCGAGGTCCTCGCGGTCGGCCCGGGCCGCATCGACGACAAGGGCAACCGCGTCCCGCTCGACATCAGCGTCGGCGACCGCGTCATCTACAGCAAGTACGGCGGCACCGAGGTCAAGCACAAGGGCGACGAACTCCTCATCCTCAGCGCCCGCGACGTCCTCGCGGTCGTCGCCTGAACCAACGCCTCTAGAGCAGAAGGACACTCATGGCCAAGACGCTGGAGTTCGACGACTCCGCCCGCAAGGCGCTGGAGCGCGGCGTCGACGCGCTCGCCAACGCCGTCAAGGTGACGCTCGGTCCCAAGGGCCGCAACGTCGTCATCGACAAGAAGTGGGGTGCGCCGACGATCACCAACGACGGCGTGACCATCGCCAAGGAGATCGAGCTCGACGACGCGTACGAGAACCTCGGCGCGCAGCTCGCCAAGGAGGTCGCGACCAAGACCAACGACATCGCCGGTGACGGGACGACGACCGCGACGGTCCTCGCCCAGGCGATGGTCAAGGAGGGTCTGCGCAACGTCGCCGCCGGCGCCGCGCCGGCCGCGCTCAAGCGCGGCATGGACAAGGCCGTCGAGGCGGTCAACGACCGGTTGCTCGAGAACGCCCGCGAGGTCGAGGGCAACGAGGAGGTCGCCTCGGTCGCGACCCTCTCCGCCCAGGACGAGACGATCGGTTCGACGATCGCCGAGGCGTTCGACAAGGTCGGCAAGGACGGCGTCATCTCCGTCGAGGAGTCCTCGACGGCGGCGACCGAGCTCGAGTTCACCGAGGGTATGCAGTTCGACAAGGGCTACATCTCGGCGTACTTCGTCACCGACCCGGAGCGGATGGAGGCCGTCCTGGAGGACGCCTACATCCTGGTCCACCAGAGCAAGATCAGCTCGATACAGGACCTCCTGCCCCTGCTCGAGAAGGTCGTCCAGACCGGCAAGCCCCTGCTCATCGTGGCGGAGGACGTCGACGGCGAGGCGCTCTCGACGCTCGTCGTCAACAAGATCCGGGGCACGTTCAACGTCGTGGCGGTCAAGGCGCCGGGCTTCGGTGACCGTCGCAAGGCGATGCTGCAGGACCTCGCGATCCTCACCGGCGGCCAGGTCGTCGCCGAGGAGGTCGGCCTCAAGCTCGACCAGGTCGGGCTCGACCTGCTCGGCACAGCTCGCCGGGTCGTCGTGACCAAGGACGACACCACGGTCATCGACGGCGGCGGCTCCACCGACGAGGTGTCCGCCCGCGTCGCGCAGATCAAGGCCGAGATCGAGCGGACGGACTCCGACTGGGATCGCGAGAAGCTCCAGGAGCGCCTCGCCAAGCTGGCCGGCGGCGTCTGCGTCATCAAGGTCGGCGCGCACACCGAGGTCGAGCTCAAGGAGAAGAAGCACCGCATCGAGGACGCCATCTCGGCGACCCGCGCGGCCATCGAGGAGGGCATCGTCGCCGGCGGCGGCTCGGCCCTTATCCACGCCGCGCCGGCCATCGACGACCTCTCGCTGACCGGCGACGAGGCCACCGGTGCGTCGATCGTCCGCAAGGCGCTCCACGAGCCGCTGCGCTGGATCGCCGAGAACGCCGGCGAGCAGGGCTACGTCGTCACCGCCAAGGTTACCGACCTCAGCAGTGGCCACGGGTTCAACGCGGACACCGGCGAGTACGGCGACCTGGTCAAGGCCGGGGTCATCGACCCGGTCAAGGTCACCCGTTCCGCGCTGCGCAATGCCGCGTCGATCGCCTCGATGATTCTCAGCACCGACACCCTCGTCGTGGAGAAGAAGGAGGACGAGGAGCCCGCGGCGGCCGGCCACGGCCACGGGCACGGTCACTGACCGCTCCTTCCGACGACGGCGGGCCGTCCCCTTCGTGGGGGCGGCCCGCTGTCGTTTGTGGCGTCATCTCATCCGCCTCACAACTCAGCACGTGATGACCTGTTGTGGGCCGATGTCCGAAATGTCCGGTAAGAAGTCCGCACGTGTTGGGAAATCGGGCGGGTCAGGCGGCGGTCTGCGGGTCAGGCGGCGGTATGTGGGTCAGGCGGCGGTGTGCGGGTCAGGCAGCGGACCCGGGCGAGCCGGCCGCATACACGGCCTCGCGTTCGTCCTCGGTCATCCCGCCCCACACGCCGTAAGGCTCGCGCACCTGGAGCGCGTGGGCACGGCACTGGGCGAGCACCGGACAGACGGCGCACACCTGCTTGGCGGCCAGATCGCGGTTGCGGCGGGCGGGCCCGCGCTCACCTTCCGGGTGGAAGAACACATCGGGGTTCTCACGGCGGCAGAGGCCGTGCAGCTGCCAGTCCCACAAGTCGGCTACTGGTCCCGGTAGCCTCGAGATCTCCGCCATCTCGCCTCCTCTTGCTCGGCTCTCGGTGCGGAGGTTCTGGCGTCCCGAGTCGCCGCGAACCATGAAAGTCAGTCCTCGTTGACTGGCGATAGGGCCCCGAAGAGCCGCCGAACGAGGTGGTGTCGGGGACCATCTACCCCGCTGCCGTGGACTTCACGCCTGACGAACTCAATTTCATTCGGGACCGGAACCGAAAGAGCACCACGCTCGACCCGGCGTGGCGGCAATGGACGCGGTATCGTTCCGAGCGCTGAGCGGACGGATCGGGACTGGCTTGGGGGTGCGGTGAGCGCAGCGGCGTCCTGGGCTGGGCGAGGGTCACTCTCCCGCCGACCATCGACGCCGCCGTACGAGGGGCGGCACCGCGAGCGTCCCACGGACCGGGACGGGTCGGTAACGATCGAGCATCCGGAACCGATGGACACGATGGACGCGCAGCCGACGTTGCGCGATCTCGCCGCCCTCGCCCGACGCGACGGCGGTGCCGCGGCCGAGGCTCTACTGGGACGCGTACGGCAGCTGGCCCTGCGGTACGCACGGGCGAGGCTCGGACGCTTTGGAGCCGAGGACGTCGCCCAGGACGTGGCGCAGGAGGTGTGCATGGCGGTCCACACCGGTCTGCGCACCTTCGACGACCGTGGCCTGCCGTTCGAGGCGTTCGTCTACTCCATCGCGGCCCGCAAGGTCGTCGACGCGCAACGCCAGCTCATCCGCGGGCCAGAGTCCGTCGCCGAGGTGCCCGACAGCGCCGACACCACCGCCGGACCGGAGCAGCAGGCCCTGGTTCGCGACGAGGCGAGCCGCGCGATGGCCCTCATCCGAACCCTTCCCGCCCAGCAGCAGGAGATCCTCACGTTGCGGGTGGCCGTCGGGCTGTCCACGGACGAGACCGCCGCGGCACTGGGCATGACCACGGGCGCTATCCGGGTCGCGCAGCACCGCGCGCTGACCAGGCTGCGCGAGCTGCTCGCCGCCGCGGGACCGGCGGGAGGGGTGGCGTCGTGAAGCCGACCTCCATGAGCGCCCTGCTCGCCGACGACATGCTCCTCGACAGGGTCGGCGCTCGCCTCGACACCGACGACGACCTCGGCTCGCTGCTCTTGGCCGTCGCCCATCAGGCCGATACGCCGATCCCGCGCGCCGCACCCACCCGGCGTCGTCGGCCCCACCGCGGGCTGACCGTCCTCGCCGCCCTCGGCGTCGCCGTGTCCGGCGCGACGGTGGCCGCCGCCGTCGAGCTGGCGCCGGTCGCCCCCGACCAGGCGTCCGGCGCACCGCACCTGCGCGGCGGCCTGCCCCGGTCGCTGCAGGCGCTCGTCCTGCCGTTCCTCGCCGGCACGCCGTTCCAGGGCCGCCTGGTGCTGCCGTTCGGGGGTATGCCCGCCGGCATGGTCACCGCGTCACTCACTGCCGAGGGACTCCCGGCGGGGGCCCTGGCGTCCGTCTACCCGATGGGTGACCCCGTCGTCGGCGCACCCTCCTCCGAGGACCTTTCGGACCCCGCCCGCGAGAAGACCCAGGGCAAGGGCACTCCGAACGACGGGACCACGCTCACCGACCCGAGCGGGTCGGGGACCGATACAGGCAACCAGGGCAACCAAGGCAACCAAGGCAACGAGGGCGACCAGGGCGACGACGCATCCCAATCGACCGAGCCGGTCCCGCAGGCGAAACCGCCGAAGACCCCCGAACCGCCGATCACGACGACGGTTCCCACGCCGACCCCTGCCGCCACCGACACGGGCACCACCGGTGACGCCAACGGTCTGAACACCGGGCACAACGGACAAGGCAATGGTCGTGGTGCGAGCGGTTGGAGCGCTGGCTCCGGGACGACGGGCACGGGGACGACCGGCACGACGACTGGCACGACGCCCGGCGGCACGACACCAGACACCCGGGCCGACGGTGCCGCCGAGACGGACGACCCGGCATCGCGCGTGCCCCCCAAGGGCAAGAACAAGATCAGAGTCGTGCCCCAGCCTCCGGTCTCGGGCGCGGCGCCCGCGGGGACGACGAACGGCACGACGACCGACACGGTGGGTTCAACGGGCACAGCAGGCACGACGGGGAGCACCTCCACCACTCCTGCCGGTCCGTAGGCACCCCCTCCCACGTGGCGACGGAACCGACCGCTGGCTCGAGCCGACCGAGGTCCGGAACGTGGCATACCTCGCCCCTGGCCTCGCACCGAACGGCACCGACCTGCCGGCCGATACCACCCCGCCTTGCTGACGCCGGCGCCGCCAAGAGCGCCCGTAGACTACGGAAATGAGCTTGGGTTCGTCCGACCGCTCCGACCAGGCCGCCGACGTCCTCGCCCCGCTGGGACTGACCTACGACGACGTCCTCCTCCTCCCGGGTGAGACCGACGTCATCCCGAGCGAAGTCGACACGACGACCCGCCTGACC
>JBKPKI010000010.1:0-4956 GCA_046731055.1 Actinomycetota bacterium
TGCCGGCGGATGCGCCGGAGGTCGCCGAAGCGCGCCGATCGGTTCGGGACCGCGTGCGAAAGCTGTTGTCCATCAACGGAGAACGCACGGTCGACTCGTTCCACCGCGAGCTCGGCAACGTCATGTGGGAGTTCTGCGGAATGGAGCGCTCGGAGGAAGGTCTGCTCAAGGGGATCGACCTGATCCGCGGTCTGCGGGACGAGTTCTGGCGCAATGTGCGCGTCCTCGGCACCGGTGACGAGCTGAACCAGTCGCTCGAGAAAGCTGGCCGGGTCGCCGACTTCCTCGAGCTGGGGGAGCTCATGTGCATCGACGCGCTGCACCGGCGCGAGTCGTGCGGCGGTCACTTCCGGACGGAGAGCCAGACCGAGGACGGCGAGGCCCTGCGTCACGACGACGAGTACGCCTACGTCGCGGCGTGGGAGTTCGGCGAAGAGCGCAACGGCGACGGGAACGGGGACGTGCGCCTGACGCCGGTGCTGCACAAGGAACAGCTGGTCTTCGAGTACGTCAAGATGAAGCAGCGGAGCTACAAGTGAGAGTGACCCTTAAGGTGTGGCGGCAGGCGTCGACCGATGCCGAGGGCCGGCTGGTCACCTACGAGGTCGGTGACGTGTCCCCTGACATGTCGTTCCTCGAGATGCTCGACGTGCTGAACGAGCGGCTCATCCTCGACGGTGAGGAGCCGGTGGCCTTCGACAGTGACTGTCGCGAGGGCATCTGCGGTCAGTGCGGTCTCATGATCAACGGCTCGGCCCATGGACCCGACGTGACGACGACCTGCCAGCTGCACATGCGCTCGTTTGCGGACGGCGACACGATCGTCATCGAGCCGTGGCGGGCAACGGCGTTTCCGGTGCTGAAGGACCTCGTCGTCGACCGGTCGGCCTTCGACCGGATCATCCAGGCGGGTGGGTTCGTCTCGGTCAACACGGGTGCGGCGCCGGACGCGCACGCGGTGTTGGTCCCCAAGGACGACGCGGACCGGGCGTTCGGGGCGGCGACCTGCATCGGCTGCGGCGCCTGCGTCGCGGCCTGCCCCAACGCGTCGGCGATGCTCTTCATGGGCGCCAAAGTGACTCACCTCGGGCTGCTGCCCCAGGGTCAGCCGGAGCGCGACCACCGCGTCGTCTCGATGGTGGCGCAGCACGACGCCGAGGGGTTCGGCGGCTGTACGAACATCGGCGAGTGCACGGCGGCCTGTCCCAAGGAGATCCCGATGGACGTCATCTCCTGGCTCAACAAGGACCTCCGCACCGCGATGGGCCACCACCACTAGCCCCGCGTCCGCCGACCAAACTCAGATAGGCCGCGAGCAGCCCAACGAGAACGACGGCTCTCGAGCGGCGTGGTGCGGCTCGAACGCACTGGTGCTCAACTAACCTCCGGGTCGTGGCCGCGAGCGGGCGCAAACCGACGCCGTCCCTGCGATACCGTCGGATCCGCGCCCTTCTGCTTCTGCTGACACTCGTCGGCGTGGTCGCCATTGCCACGCACACGGTCCGGTCCGGCCTGGCCGGGCCGACGGCGGCCGTTGACGAGGGCGTGGATCAGGCGCCACCGTCGGCCGCCGATACGCTCAGCCCCGACGAGACCCTCCGCGCCGCCGTGGCCGCCCGCAGCGGCCAGCTCCCCGGCCGGCTGTCGATCGCGCTCCGCAACCTCGATAGCGGAGTGACTGCGACATACGGACCGGACGTCAGGTACGCCACGGCCAGCATCGTCAAGGTGGACATCCTGGCCGGTCTGCTGCTGCAGCGCGGTGGTGAGCTGAGCTCGTCCCAGCAGGCGTTGGCCCGCCGGATGATCCAGAACAGCGACAACGACGCCGCCACGGCGCTCTGGCGGCAGCTCGGACGCGGAACCGGCCTCCAGAGCGCGAACCAGCGGCTCGGCCTTACCGCGACGGTGGGTGGCCCCGAGCTGACCTGGGGGCTCACTACCACCACGGCGGCCGACCAGCTCCGGCTCCTTACGGCCGTCTTCACCGACGACTCCCCGCTAAACGCACAGGCCCGCAGCTTTCTGCGGACGCTCATGGGACACGTCGCGGAGGATCAGGACTGGGGTGTCTCGGCTGTGGACAGCGGGTCGGGCACGAAGCACTACGTGAAGAATGGCTGGTTGCCCCGCTCGGGCGGCTGGATCCTCAACAGCATCGGGGCTGTGGAGTACAACGGCCACGTACTGCTACTGGTAGCGCTGTCGGACGGCCAGCCGGCCAAGGACCGCGGGATCGCCACGCTGGAAGAGATCACCATCGCCACCGCGCCCGCGGTGACTGGGTGACGAAGCTCACGAGCCGCTGCACGAGTCGGAGCGGCAGCCGAGTCCGGTTGCTTCTGGCCTTCAGTCCTTGCGACGCGTGATCGTCCGGCCGAGCCACCGGACTGGGTCGTACCTGCGGTCCACCACGCGTTCCTTCATCGGGATGATCGCGTTGTCGGTGATCTTGATGTGCTCGGGGCACACTTCACTGCAGCACTTCGTGATGTTGCACATGCCGATGCCCTGGGTGTTCCGCGCAAAGGCCACCCGGTCCGTCCGCGCGTCCAGCGGGTGCATGTCGAGCTCGGCGGCCCGGATGAACAAGCGTGGCCCGGCGAACGCCTCCTTGTTGTCCTCGTGATCACGGACGACGTGACACGTGTTCTGGCAGAGGAAGCACTCGATGCACTTGCGGAACTCCTGCGAGCGCTCGACGTCGACCTGCTGCATCCGGTACTCGCCGGGCTTCACCCCCGGCGGTGGCGCGAACGCCGGGATCTGCCGCGCCTTGGCGTAGTTGTACGTGACGTTGGTGACGAGGTCCTTCGTCACCGGGAACCCGCGAAGGGGCGTGACCGTCACGGTCTCGGACTCGGCATACGTCGACATCCGCGTCATGCACATGAGGCGCGGGGTGCCGTTGACCTCGGCGCTGCAGGATCCGCACTTGCCGGCCTTGCAGTTCCACCGCACCGCGAGGTCGCCGGCCTGGGTGGCCTGCAGGCGGTGGATGATGTCGAGGACCACCTCCCCCTCGTTCACCTCCACGGTGAAGTCCTGCAGCTCGCCGCCGGAGTCGTCTCCCCGCCAGACGCGGAAGTGAGCGTCGTAGGCCATCCGTCAGGACTCCTTCGCGTCGGTGGTCTCGGCGACGCTGGCCAGCTCCGCCGGCGTGAGGTACTTCTTCAGCTCGTCCTTCTGGAACAGTGCGGCGAGGTCGTCGCGCATCGGTGGCATGCCCTCCTCCTCGACCTTGACCGGGCCGTCACCGGTGCCCGAGCACACGAGCAGCTTCTGCCGCCACGCCGGATCCATCGCCGGGTAGTCGTCGCGGGTGTGCCCGCCACGGCTCTCCTGCCGCAGCAGGGCCGCCCGGGCGACGCACTCACTGACCAGGAGCATGTTCCGCAGGTCCAGGGCGAGGTGCCAGCCCGGGTTGAACTCCCGTCCTCCCTGGACGACGAGGTGCTGCGCCCGCTCCTTGAGCTCGTCGATCTTGGTGAGCGCCTCGGCCATCTCCGCCTCCTTGCGGATGATGCCGACGAGGTCGTTCATCGTCTGCTGCAGCTCCGAGTGCAACGTGTACGGGTTCTCGCCGCCGTCGAGCTCGAACGGCCGCAGCGCGGTCGCGGCCGCCGCGTCGACGACCTCCTGGTCGACGGCCGGACGCGTGTCGCCGAGACCCGACGCGTATGCGGCGGCGCCCAGACCGGCGCGGTTGCCGAACACCAGGAGGTCGGACAGCGAGTTCCCGCCGAGCCGGTTCGACCCGTGCATCCCGCCGGACACCTCACCGGCGGCGAACAACCCGGGAACGTGCGAGGCGGCCCCGGTGTCAGGGTCGACCTCGACTCCACCCATGACGTAGTGGCAGGTCGGCCCGACCTCCATCGGCTCAGCCGTGATGTCGACGTCGGCCAGCTCCTTGAACTGATGGTGCATCGACGGCAGTCGCTTCATGATCTCGGCGGCCGGCCGGCGCGAGGCGATGTCGAGGAACACTCCGCCGTGCGGCGAACCCCGGCCGGCCTTGACCTCCGAGTTGATCGCCCGGGCGACCTCGTCTCGCGGCAGCAGCTCCGGAGGGCGCTTGTTGTTGTCGGGGTCGGTGTACCACCGATCCCCTTCTTCCTCGGTCTGGGCGTACTGGCCGCGGAACACGTCGGGCACGTAGTCGAACATGAACCGCTTGCCCTCGGAGTTCTTGAGCACGCCACCGTCGCCGCGCACCGACTCGGTGACCAGGATCCC
The DNA here is from genome assembly GCA_046731055.1 of Actinomycetota bacterium. Classification (GTDB taxonomy): domain Bacteria; phylum Actinomycetota; class Actinomycetes; order Actinomycetales; family Dermatophilaceae; genus Lapillicoccus. Next base: position 4,240 of record JBKPKI010000010.1, read on the forward strand.
CTTCACCGACGGTGGCCACACCATGCCCGTCGGGTGGAACTGGACGAACTCCATGTTGATCAGCGTCGAGCCCGCACGGAGGGCCAGGGCGTGCCCGTCACCGGTGTACTCCCAGGAGTTGGACGTCACCTTGAACGACTTGCCGATGCCGCCGGTCGCCAGTACGACTGCCGGCGCGTCGAAGCGAAGAAACTGGCCAGTCTCCCGCCAGTACCCGAACGCACCGGCGATCGCCCCGTCGGTCGAGCACAGGAGGTCGGTGATCGTGCACTCGGCGAAGACCCGGAGAGCGCCCTCGTAGTCCCCCGTCGTCGCGGCGTCGTCCTGCTGCAGCGAGACGATCTTCTGCTGCATGGTGCGGATCAGCTCCAGGCCGGTGCGGTCTCCGACGTGCGCCAGCCTGGGGTACTCGTGGCCGCCGAAGTTGCGCTGGCTGATCTTGCCGTCCGGCGTCCGGTCGAAGAGGGCGCCGTAGGTCTCCAGCTCCCACACCCGCTCCGGCGCCTCCTTGGCGTGCAGCTCGGCCATCCGCCACGAGTTGAGGAACTTGCCGCCGCGCATGGTGTCGCGGAAGTGGACCTGCCAGTTGTCGTTGCGGTTGACGTTGCCCATGCTCGCCGCGATGCCGCCCTCGGCCATGACCGTGTGCGCCTTGCCGAACAGCGACTTGCAGATGACGGCAACTCGCATACCCGCTTCCCGGGCGGCGATCGCCGC
>JBKPKI010000011.1:0-28390 GCA_046731055.1 Actinomycetota bacterium
CTCCGTCGCCGTCGTCGGGCTCGGCGGAGTCGGGCTCTCCGCCGTGCTCGGTGCCCTGGCCGCCGGTGCCCGGCGGGTCGTGGCCGTGGACGTATCCCAGGACAAGCTGGACCTCGCCCTGAGCCTGGGCGCCACGCATACCGTCGATGCCACCGACCCCGAAGCGACCGCGCAGGTCCGATCGCTGACTCGCGGCGGCGTCGAGTACGCCCTCGAGATGGCCGGATCCACGGGCGCTCTCGACCTGGCCTTCGGCATCACCCGGCGAGGAGGCACGACGATCACGGCCGGGCTGCCCGATCCGTCGGCTACCCTGCCGCTCTCTCCACTGACCCTCGTCGCCGAGGAACGGACGCTGAAGGGCAGCTACATCGGGACGGCGGTTCCCAGTCGGGACATCCCCCGCTACATCGAGCTCTACCAACGCGGGCGCCTGCCGGTCGACCGACTCCTCAGCGGCACCTCCCCGCTCCCTGACATCAACCGTGGGTTCGACCTGCTTGACGCGGGTCAGGCCGTCCGCCACGTCATCATCATGTGATGTTGCCAGGGTGCCAACCGGACGGAACGCTGGCAGAGTGATCAGCACGGCACGGAAACGGGCTGGGGGTGCGACCCGTGCTCACACTCTCGAAAGCAGGCCGGACATGACGACCATCCCAGAACCGACGGTCCAGCAGCAGCGGCGACGGGCCGTCCTCGCCAGCACCGTCGGCACCACCATCGAGTGGTACGACTTCTTCCTCTACGGCACCGCTGCCGCCCTGATCTTCCCGAAGCTGTTCTTCCCAGGCAGCTCGGAGATCGCCGGCGTCCTTCTGGCGTTCTCGACCCAGTTCGTGGGCTTCGCAGCGCGACCCATCGGGGCGGCGATCTTCGGGCACTACGGCGACCGGGTCGGCCGTAAGGCGACACTGGTCACCACGCTGATGCTGATGGGCATCGCGACGTTCCTCATCGGTCTGCTGCCCGGCTACGACACCCTAGGCGTCTGGGCCGCCATCATCCTGACCCTGCTGCGCATCTGCCAGGGCATCGGAGTCGGTGGCGAGTGGGGCGGCTCCGTGCTCATGGCGATGGAGTGGGGCGAGAACAACAAGCGGGGGCTGATGGCCAGCTGGCCGCAGCTCGGGGTCCCGATGGGTCTCCTGCTCTCAACGGGGATGGTGCGCATCATGAGCGGGGTGCTCTCGAACGAAGCGTTCGAGAGCTGGGGCTGGCGGGTGCCGTTCCTGCTCAGCATCGTCCTCGTCGGCGTCGGTCTCTACGTCCGTTTGCGGGTGATGGAGACTCCGCAGTTCGCCGAGGTCAAGAAGACCGAGGTCGTCCACAAGCAGCCGATCATCCAGGTGTTCAAGGAGCACCCGATGGAGATCCTCACCTCGGCGTTCGTCCGGATGGCCGAGCAGGCGCCGTTCTACATCTTCATCACCTTCGTCCTCACATACGGCACGTCGATCCTCAAGTTCGAGCGCAACGAGCTGCTCAACTACACGCTCGTCGCCGCGGGCGTCGGCCTGGTCAGTGTGCCGTTCTTCGGCTTCCTCTCCGACAAGATCGGGCGCCGGCTCATGTACGGCATCGGCATCGTCTGCATGGCTCTGTATGCGTTCCCCTACTTCGGTCTGCTCAACACCAAGGTGTCGTGGTTGGCGCTGGTGGCGATCGTCGTGTCGCTCATCGTGCACGACATGATGTACGGCCCCCAGGCCGCGCTGATCGCGGAGAGCTTCGGGACGAACCTGCGCTACAGCGGCGCCGGACTGGGCTACCAGCTGGCTTCGGTCATCGCGGGTGGTCCGGCTCCGCTCATCGCCGCCGCCATCCTCAACGCGACGAACTCGAGCACCGGTATCAGCTGGTACATCGTCGGCTGCTGCGTCTTGTCGATGATCGCCTTGCTGCTCATGCCGAGGACCCAGCTGCGCCGCGAGGCCGCCGGGGAGGACGTCGGCGTCGCGCGCGGGTCCACCAGCCCGACGACGTGAGCCGTGACCGAACCCGCCGGATCTTCGCCCTGGCAGCTGCGCGAGGGGGCTCTGCGAGGGGTTCGCGTCCTGGACCTCACCCGGATCCTGTCTGGCCCGTTCAGCACCATGATCCTGGCCGACCTCGGTGCCGACGTCGTCAAGATCGAGGACACCGCCCGCGGCGATGACACGCGACACTGGGGGCCGCCGTTCCAGGGCCACGACGCGGCGTACTACCACGCGGTGAACCGCAACAAGCGGTCGCTGGCCATCGACCTCAAGAGCGACGACGGCAAGAACCTCGTCCGCCGGCTGGCCGAGTCGGCGGACGTCCTCGTCGAGAACTTCCGTCCCGGCACTGCCGCCAGGCTGGGTCTTGGCTATGAGGAGCTACAGGCCCTGAACCCCCGCCTCGTCTACGGCTCGGTGAGCGGCTACGGGCATACCGGCCCTATGAGCCGGCACGCCGGTTACGACGCGATCGCCCAGGCCATGAGCGGGGCGATGAGTGTGACCGGTGAGGCGGACGGCGAACCGGTCCGATTCGGCACCTCCGCCGCCGACCTCGCGGCCGGGATGTGGGTGACCATCGGCATTCTCGCCGCCCTGGTCTCCCGCGAGCAGACCGGCCAGGGCCAGCACGTCGACGTGGCCCTCCTCGACGGCCTCACCGCCTGGCTAACCTACGTGGCCCAGAACTACCTCGCCTCCGGGGAGACTCCCCGTCGGTACGGCTCCGCGCATCCCAACATCGTGCCCTACCAAGGGTTTCCGACCGGTGACGGCGACCTCATGGTGGCGGCCGGCAACGACGGGCTATGGCGGCGGTTCGCCCACGTCGTCGGGCTCGCCGGCCTGGCCGACGATGAGCGGTTCGCGACGAATCCCGACCGGGTCCGCCACCGCGACGAGCTCCTGCCGCTGATCGAGCAGGCCTTGTCGGCGAAGTCGGCGATCGAGTGGACCGACCTGCTCACCGAGGCGGGGGTCCCGGTTGGTCCCATCCTCACCGTTCCGGAGACCATGACCCATCCGCAGATCTTGGCGCGAGACATGGTCGTCGACCTGCCGCATACGACGGAAGGCAGGATTCGCACGCTGGGCTCGCCGCTCAAGCTGTCCGGCACCCCGCCCACACTGCGACACGCCAGCCCGACACACGGCGAGGACACCGCCGACGTCCTGGCCGCCATGGGCTTGAGCGACCAGGAGATCGCCCGACTCCGGCAGGAGGGCGCCATTCGCGGCTGACGTCAGGCGCCGACCGCAGTGAGGCCAACCCCTTGCGTCACCAGGCGCCCGCGACGTACGTCACGAGTCGGTCGCCGTGACCTAGCGTCCATGGACCGACCGCTGGCAGATTGTGCTCCAGCAGGCGGACCCGCGAAGAGGACGGCGCGAGCATGAGCGATCCGGGCGCACTTCTCGATCCGTTGCGCAACAAGGGAACCGCCTACACCGAGTCCGAGCGCGACGCCCTGGGCCTGCACGGGATCCTGCCCGTTGCGGTCGAGACGATCGATGGGCAGGCGGTCCGCGCATACGCCGCCTACGGTGAGTTCGAAGGCCCCCTGGAGCGGCACATCTTCCTGCGCGACCTCCAGGACACCAACGAGCGACTCTTCTACCGTCTCGTCGCCGACCACCTCGAGGAGATGCTGCCCATCATCTACACGCCGACCGTGGCCCTGGCGTGTCAGGTGTTCAGCCGGATCTACGGGCGGCCGCGAGGGCTGTTCGTCGCGTACCCGGCGCGAGACCGGATGCGCGACGTGCTGCGCAACCGGCTGCAGCACGCGGTAGACGTCATCGTCGTCACCGACGGCGAGCGGGTGCTCGGCATCGGCGACCAGGGCATGGGCGGGATGGGCATCCCCATCGGCAAGCTGGCGCTCTACACCGCCATCGGCGGCATCGACCCGGCCCGCACGCTTCCGATCACCCTCGACGTCGGGACCAACGACGAGGGCCGGCTCGCCAACCCGGGGTACCTCGGTTGGCGGCACCACCGCGTCACGGGTCCCGAGTACGACGACTTCGTCGATCAGTTCGTCGAAGCCGTCCGCGCCGAGCTGCCCGACGTCCTCCTTCAGTGGGAGGACTTCGCCATCGACCACGCGCGACCACTTCTGGACCGGTACCGAGACACGCTCCTCACCTTCAACGACGACATCCAAGGCACGGCGGCTGTAACCCTGGCGACCGTCCTGGCGGCCAGTGACGCCAGCGGGACGCCTCTCACCGATCAGCGGTTCGCCCTGCTCGGGGCCGGATCGGCGGCGACGGGAGTGGCCGAGTACCTCGTGACCGCGCTCGTCGCCGAAGGGGTCCCGCGCTCCGAGGCCTACGCCCGGTTCGCGATGGTCGACGTCGCGGGGTTGCTGACGCAGGACCGGGCGGACCTTAACGACGCCCAACGGCCGTTCGCGACGCCAGGCGAGCTGGCCCGCCAGTGGGCGACGGACGGCCAGCCCTCGCTCCTGTCCGTCGTGGACGGTTTCCAGCCCACCGTGCTCATCGGTCTGTCGACGGCCGCCGGCGCTTTCACTGAGCCGATCGTCCGGGCCATGGCCGCCCAGACGGCTCGGCCCGTCATCTTGCCGCTCTCCAACCCATCCAGCCGCGCGGAGGCCGACCCGACCGACCTCTCGACGTGGACCTCTGGAAGAGCCATCGTCGCAACAGGATCACCGTTCCCCCCAGTCGCGACGGACTCCGGTTTGACGACGATCTCGCAGTGCAACAACGCCTTCGTCTTCCCGGCCATGGGGCTCGCCGCCGTCGCCGCCAACGCCACTCGAGTCACCGACTCGATGTTCCTGGCGGCGGCACGGGAGCTGGCCGCCTTGAGCCCGGCGCGGACGGCGGTGGCGGACGGTCTCCTTCCGCGAGTCGCCCGACTCCCTGACCTCGCGCCGCGGATCGCTCACGCAGTCGCCCTCGAGGCGGTCGCCGAGGGAGTTGCGCCGAAGCGGTCGTCAGAGGAGCTCGCCGAGCGCATCACCCGGATGCGCTGGGTCCCCGCGTACTCCTGACTCAGGCTGGGCGTCGGTCCTGGACGGCGGCCGTACGTCACACCTGGTCCAACCTGTCGAAGACGACTCGGTGGAACACCGGCCGCGCGGACATCTCGCAGTGACCGCTGACGTCGTCATCGACTCGGAAGCGGATGAAGGCCCTTGGGGCAACGCAGCTGGTCGGCGAAGGTCCTCGGCGGTCGCACTGAGGTCGTCGCCCACGGTGCTGCACACGAACGTGGGGCACCGGATGAGGTGTTCGCGGCCCCTGAGCGTGTAGTCCCGAGCCAGGTCGAAGGGTCCTATCGCAAGACTTCGACCAGCACGACCCACGAGACGAGGAGCGCGCTGATGATGGCCAGGATCGATGCGATGGCCAGGCACGTCAGGCCAGAGGCATTGTCCGTCAGCAGCAGCATCGCGCCCGCGAGGTACGACATCAGGGGAACGAAACCGATTGCGGCCTTGACCGGCCGCAGCCGGTTCATGGGGTCCTTGTTCAGGAAGATCTGACGCGATGCGACGACGTGGAATCCCGCCGCGACCAGCGTCGCCGCGAGCACCGCGATCCCGTAGCCGGCCAGTGACAGACCTGGAACCAGCCCGACGGCCGACGCGATCAGGGCCAGCACCAGCGTCACGACCCCGGACGCCAGCCTCGCCGTGAGCGAGTTGTCTTTGACGATGTCCCCGATGTTGACGCTTGCGGCGACGATGACCAAGCCGGCCAACGCACCCGTGGCGCCGGCCATCGCCACGTTGAAGTCCTTCCAGGGTTCCAAGGCCTCGGTCATGCGCGAACGGTACTGGTCTCCCACCCCAGTACCGCGATGCTTCGCATACGACGTGGATCACCGGGTCGACGGACAAGAGGTGCGCAATCTCGTCAGCGTGATCGCTGCCGAGTGGTACACACCTGAGGTCACGTTACTTGGGGGAGGGCTTAGGCGATGTCGACCCTGCTGTACACGCTCGGACATCGCATTGCGCGCCACCGCTGGAAGCTCCTCGTCGCGTGGTGCCTCCTGGCCAGCGCGACGTTCGCCGTGGCCGGACTGGCCGGGGGATAGCTGGTCAACGACTACACGATCCCCGGTACCGAGTCCCAGCGCGGGATCGACACCCTCGCCCAGCGCTTTCCCCAGGCGTCCGGGACGACGGGGCAGGTCGTCTTCACGTCCTCGTCCGGTCCCATCATCGACCAGCAAGCCGCGGTGAATCAGCAGATCCAGGCCATCTCCAAGGTCCAGCACGTCAGCTCCGTCGACGACCCGTTCGCGAGTGATGCGGTCGGCACCATCTCGCCGGACAAGCTCAACGCGATGTCGTCGATCCAGTTCGACGTGCCGGCGACGAGCCTGCCGCCGGAGGCGATAACCCAGGTTGAGGCGGCGGCGCAGCCACCGCCCGGGGCCGCGTTCACCGTCACCCTCGGCGGAGCCATGTACCCGCCCACCGGCGTGGGCATCGGCATCACCGAGCTGTCGCTCAACCAGGTCCTGCCCTTGCCCCCAATTCGTCGCAGGCGCCAGCCGCTTCCTTCTCGGCGGTGGCGGAGACGTCGTGAGTCCCTGCCTCGTCCTCATCGGGTGGACGGTGTTCGCTCTCCTGGTCTCCGTCGCCTTCACGGCGCGACGCCGCCCGGAGCTCGCCGGCGTCGCGCGGCCGCCGAGTTCCGCGGGGGTGTCGACGCTGTCACTCGCCGCGGAGGGCGCCTAGCGATTTCCGGAATTAGGCCGAGCGAGCCGCCGAGACGAGGACGCTGGTGGACATGACGGTACAAGCCGGCCGGACTGTTGCACGGCGTACGGCCGTAGCGCTCGGACTCCTGGTGGTCCTCGGCGGCTGTTCGGTCAACCTGCCGTGGACCAGCACTCAGGGGTCCGGCGCCGTGCGGACCGAAACCCGCACGGTGAGCGGCTTCTCCGCCATCCAGCTTGCCGGTAACGGCGACGTGCAGATCGAACAGTCGGGGACCGAGTCCCTGACGATCAGCGCGGAGGAGAACCTCCTGCCGCTGCTCACGAGTGACGTCGTCAACAACGAGCTCCGACTGGGCGTCAAGGACGGCGCGCGCATCGACACCACACAACCGATCACCTACACGGTGACCGTCCGCGAGCTGACCGGGATGGAGGTGGCCGGTTCGGGGAGCCAGACCGCGACCATGGTGAAGACGGCGTCCCTGCGCATCCGCATGGCCGGTTCGGGGTCGATCTCAGCGACAGGGACGGCGGACGTCCAGGACATCGAGATGGCCGGCTCCGGCGTCTACCGCGGGTCCGGCCTGACCAGCAAGACGGCCACGGTGAAGAGCGCGGGAAGCGGAAACGCCGACATCGCGGTGAGCGACAGCCTCGACGTCACCGTCATCGGCAGCGGCAGCGTCACCTACACCGGCTCGCCGCAGGTCAAGCAGTCGATCCTCGGCAGCGGCTCGCTGCAGAAGAAGTAGCCGCCCGGGCATTGAGGCATCGGTCCGGCCGGCTCGATGCGTCAGGGCTTGGCCAGCTTGCCGACCAGTTGCATGAACCGGAACACATGGTCGGACCCGATCTGGGCGGCGTAGGCGTCGACGACGTCTTCGACGAACTTCTGTCTGTCCTGGTCCGACAGGGTGCCGATCCAGCCGCCGAACCCGACCGAACACCACGCCGCGAACGCGTCCCGTGAGCCGAAGTCCCAAGCAAGGTCATCGACCCGCAGGTCCGACGCCTGGAGCCCGATTGCCTGCGCATCTCGTTGCCACTGCTCGGGATCCGGGTGAACGAAGGGCGCCGAAAAACCCGAGAACGACGCGCTCCACCGCGGCGAGCGCACGACGGTCATCGCGATGTCCTCGAGGCTGGGCCGCGGTCCGTCGCAGACGAAGACGAGGACCGCCCGACCGCCGTGGTGCATCGCCGCCGTGATCGCCCCGAGTGCGCGGTCCTGGTCCAGCACCCAGTGCAGGGCATTGAACGAGACGACGAGGTCGAACTCGTCCTGGAAGGTCATCGTCTCCGCGGCACCGACCTCGAAGACGATCCCGTCGGCCCTGGGCGCAACGGCGATCATCCCGGGCGACGGGTCGATTCCCACGCAGCGAGCACCGGGAATCTGCGCGGCCAACGACTGCGTGATCCCCCCGTCTCCACACCCCACGTCGAGAAGGCTCCGCACTCGGACGAGATCGACGTCCTGGAGGGCGCGGGCGGCCAGCCACTGCTGGAGAGTGTTTACGCGTTGGTAGCTCACCCCGTCCCAGCCGGACACGGTGGGTGCCTCAGATCAGCTGAGGGGTGGTCAGCTCGGCCCACACGACCTTGCCGCCCGCGACGGTGTCGCAGCCCCACCGATCGGCGACCTCCGCGACGATCGCGAGCCCGCGGCCCCCCAGGTCGAGGGGAGCGCCACGGCGCTCCTCGGCCGCGCCCGGTCCGATGTCGGAGACCGTCACCCGTACCGCCCCCTCGCTGCAGGCGACATCGACCTCGAACGCCGAACGCGCATGGGTCACCGCGTTCGCTGCCATCTCGGAGGCGACCAGGCAAGCGTCGAACACCAGACGGTCGTCGAGGTCCAGGCCTTGCGCGGCCGCCCACTCGGCCATCGTGCCGGCGACCCGCCGACGGGTCGCCCCGACTGCCTCCGGAGCGGGGACGAAGACGCCGGTCTCCACGTCGCCCGCGAGCTCGGAATCCGAGCCCGACGCATACGACTCGGGCGCCACGACCTCGCTGTGCAGTGAGCAGAGCCGGCCGATGTGCCCGAGGTGCCCACTGTCGAGGACCGCCGTGGGGTAGGGGCAGAGCAGTCCGAAGCCCAGCGCGTCGGCCAGCTCGTTCCACACCGTCTCGAGGGCCAGCGCTGCGGTGAGGTTTCCCTCGGCCCAGAGGATCGCGACCATCTCGCCGGCCGCGCGAACCGCCCGGCCGCCGGCCCCGAGCTCCTTGATGGCGGCGCCGACTCCGTCGGTGAAGAGACGGGCGTCCGGGGTGCCGTCGACGAGGAAGCTCTCGAGGGTGGTGGCCGCGTCGAGCAGGACGAACCGGCCCTCGGCGGCGGCCCGCTCCGCCTCATCCCCCGACTCCTCGAGAGCGTCACGGAGCGCCGAGGCGTGCGGGGGCGTCAGGACGGTGATGACACCGTCGCCTTGTTTCAGGCCCTCGGCGACGTAATCGGTGAGCGACTCGGCGGCGTGCGCGGCGTGGTCGTAGAACAGGACCGCGTGGTCCCGTGTCGGCGCTGCCCCTGACCGCGGCACCGGCCAAGAATATGACCGAAGTGTCCGCTCTGTGGAGGCTTTGTTGAAGGTTCAGCCGGCCCCCGAGGGGTGATGCGCAGCAGGTCGACGGCGGGGCGGCGCCGACAGACTCGAGCGGACGAAGGCAAGGACGTCAGGCACCGCAGTGTCGGCGATCGTTCCGTGCCTGTCGGTTTGGTACTCGCGGAAGGTGATTCGGGCCCCGCTAAGGCAAGAGCATCGCCGTCGGGACGAGGACGAGCACGAGCACGCCGGGACGGCCGCCGTCACCCGCAGCGGGCGATTCACCCGCCAGTCCCCTCGTGGATGCGTGTGTAGTACCGCTTATCTGTACGGCACGGCCGCTTTGCCGTCACACTTCGATCAACGGAACCCTGCGAGAGGGGCGATGGCATGGACGGCAGCATCGAAAGCACCGACTGGACGACCGTCTCGTCGTACCCCCCGATCGCCGAGTATGCGTTCCTGTCCGACTGCGAGGTCACCGCGCTCGTCGCGCCGAGCAGCAACATCGAGTGGATGTGCCTGCCGCGAATGGACGGGCCCAGTGTGTTCGGCGCGATCCTCGACCGGGACGGGGGCGGGTTCCGGTTCGGCCCCGCGGACGTGCGCGTCCCCGTGGCCCGGCGCTACCTGCCCGGCACCATGATTCTCGAGACGAGCTGGGGCACGGCGACCGGCTGGGTCATCGTCCGCGACTGCCTGCTCATCGGGCCTTGGCACCACGAGAACGAGCGGTCGAAGCGCTATCGGCGGGCGCCCACCGACTACGACACCGAGCACTGCCTGCTGCGTCAGGTGCGGTGCGTCAACGGCGAGGTGCAGATGTCGCTGGACTGCAGCCCGATGTTCAACTACGGCCGGGAGCCGGCCATCTGGACGTACAACGGCGACGGGTACCACGACGCCGTCACGGAACCGAGCGAGTATGCGCCGCGGCTGCGGCTCACAACCGACATGAACCTCGGGTTCGAGGGCAACCGCGCCATGGCGCGGACCCTGATGAAGGAGGGCCAGACCCACTTCGTGGCGCTGTCGTGGTCCCCGTACGAGCCGCCGTACACGCACACCGACGCATACAAGCGCCAGGTGTGGACCGCTCACCACTGGCAGCACTGGCTGGCCCGTGGCCGCTTCCCGGACCACCCCTGGCGCATCCACCTCGAGCGGAGCGCGCTCACCCTCAAGGGACTCACGTATGCGCCGAGCGGTGCCCTCGTGGCGGCGGCCACGACGTCGTTGCCGGAAACGCCTGGGGGAGAGCGAAACTGGGACTACCGATACACGTGGATTCGGGACTCGACGTTGACGCTCTGGGCGATGGCCCGGCTCGGGTTCGACTGGGAGGCGGACGACTTCTTCTCATTCATCGCCGACGTCGCCGGCATCGGTGACGACATCCAGATCATGTACGGCGTCGACGGCGAGCGGGAGCTCACCGAGGAGATCCTCGACCACCTCGACGGATACATGCACTCACGGCCGATCCGGATCGGCAACGGCGCCTACGACCAGAAACAGCACGATGTCTGGGGCGCCATCCTCGACTCGGTCTGGGTGCACAAGGGATCCCGGGACCGCGTCGACGACCGGCTGTGGACGATCCTCGCGCGCTTCGTCGACGCCGCGGTCAAGAACTGGAGCGAGCCGGACCGCGGCATCTGGGAGGTGCGGGGAGAGCCGCAGCACTTCACGTCGTCCAAGGTCATGTGCTGGGTGGCGGCCGACCGCGGCGCGAAGCTGGCCCGAGCTCGCGAGGAGACGGAGCGAGCCGACGCGTGGCAGGCGGCGGCCGACGAGATGAAGGCTGACATCCTGGCCAACGGCGTCGACGACCGTGGGGTGTTCACCCAGTACTACGGGACGACGGCGCTCGACGCGTCCACGCTCCTCATCCCGCTGGTCGGGTTCCTGCCGCTGGACGACGAGCGGATCCGCAACACGGTCCACGCGATCGCCGAGGAGCTCACCGAGGACGGGCTCGTGCTGCGGTACCGCGTCGAGCACACCGACGACGGATTGAGCGGGGAGGAGGGGACGTTCACCATCTGCTCCTTCTGGCTGGTGTCGGCGTACGCGCTCATCGGCGAGGTCGACAACGCACGGCGGCTGTGCGAGAAGCTCTTCTCGATGGCCAGCCCGCTCGGTCTCTACGCCGAGGAGATCGACGCGGCCAGCGGGCGGCACCTGGGCAACTTCCCCCAGGCGTTCACCCACCTCGGGCTCATCAACGCGGTGCTCCACATCATGTCCGCGGAGGAGAAGCAGCGCAGCGAGTGACCCGAGCCGCAGGGTCAGCCGTGACTAGGACTGGACCGCGAACCCGCCCGTCCAGGGAATGCGCTCCGCCGCGGCCAGGGTGATCTGGAGGAACCCCAGCGCCTCGAGCTCACGGGCCCGGCGCAGCGAGCCGGCGTCGAGTGCCCGGAGCCCACCCGCGGTCACGAGGTCGGCCAGATCAGCCTTGGCGTCGGCGTCGTCGCCCGCGATGAGCACCGTCGTGGTCTCGCCGCCGACGGTGCCGGACGCCAGAGTCGTGGCGAAGTTCGTGTTGAAGGCCTTGACCACCTTCGCACCGGGGAGTCGCTCGGCGAGCTCCGCGGCCGCGGAGCTGTCCGGCGGCACGGTGAGGGAGTCGAAGGTCTGGACGTTCAGCGGGTTGGAGATGTCGACGACGACCTTGCCGTCGAGCCGGTCGCCCCACTTCGACACGACGTCAGCGAGGGCGGGGTAGGGGACGGCCAGGACGACCACCTCGCCGCTGATGTCGCCGTCGTCGTGGTGGCCGAGGAGGTCCACGCTGGCGCCGCCTTTGGTGAGGACGCCGGCGATGGCCTGGCCCATGTTGCCGGTTCCGATAATGGTCACGTTCGGCATGCAGGACTCCTAGAGGTCGCGGTGAGCCGTCGACGTCACGCTAGACCCGGGCCGAGTCCGGGGCACGCGGAGGATCGGAAGTCGCATGCGATGCCGGAACGCGCCAACGGATGTGACAAGGTCGTGGGCGCCATGACCGACCTGCCCACCCTCGCCGCACGGACCGTGATGGCCTCGTTCCAGGGAGAGTCCCTTCCCGACTGGGCGCGCCGGCGGCTCGCCGAGGGCCTCGGCGGGATCTGCCTCTTCGGTGAGAACGTGACCTCGCGGGACGGCGTTCGCCGCCTGTGCTCCGCCATTCACGAGGCTGCCTCGGGGGCGATCGTTTCGCTGGACGAGGAGGGCGGTGACGTCACTCGGCTCTACTACCGCGTCGGAAGCCCCCATGCCGGCCACGCGGCCCTCGGTGCCGTCGACGACCCGACGCTGACCCGGGCCGTCGCCGAGGACATCGGCGGGGAGCTCCGGAACGTGGGAGTCGATCTCGACCTCGCTCCAGTGGCCGACGTCAACTCGAACCCGCTCAACCCGGTGATCGGAGTCCGGAGCTTCGGGGCTGAACCCGATCTCGTCGGACGGCACGTCGCGGCCTTTGTCGACGGGTTGCAGTCCATGGGTGTCGGCGCCTGTCTCAAGCACTTCCCGGGGCACGGCGACACCATGGCCGACTCGCACGTGGCGCTGCCGGTTTCGGACGCTCCCGTCGAGGTGCTCCGGCGGCGCGAGCTGGCACCGTTCCGATCGGGCGTCGCGGCGGGTGCCGTCGCGGTGATGACGACCCACGTCGTCGTCCGGGCCCTCGACCCCGGACGGCCGGCGACCTTCAGCGCCGCGGCAACCGCCCTGCTGAGAGCGCCGGAAGTCGAGGGGGGCCTCGGGTTCGAGGGGCTGCTGGTCAGCGACGCGCTCGACATGCAGGGCGCCAGCGGCGACCTCGGGGTTCCGGCCGCGGCCGTCAGGGCGCTGGCCGCCGGCGTGGACCTCCTGTGTCTGGGACCCGCCTTCACGGACGACCAGGTCCAGGCCGTCGTCGACGCCGTCGTCGCGGCGGTGCGCACGGATGAGCTACCCGAGGAGCGCCTTCGCGAAGCGGCCGGGCGGGTGAGTGCGGCCTCGCGTCGACTGCAATGGTTGCGGTCCTCCGCTCGAGAACAGGGCCTCGTTGACCAGCGCGCGAGCGTGGCCGCCGCCGGGGCGGCCATTTCCGTCGAGGGGCGACTGGGCCCGCTGGACGGTGCGCAGGTGGTCCGGCTCGTGTCCGGCGCCAACGTCGCCGCCGGACCCGTGCCGTGGGGCCTTCCGCCCGATGGGCGGATCCTCGCGGGGGGCTCCCCGATCGACCTTCGCGAGGGTGACCGGCTGCCGGGACTCGACCCGAGCCGGCCGGTCGTCGCCCTGGTGCGCGGCGGGCACCGGTACCCGTGGGTCGTCGCCGCCCTCACCGCACTCGCTCGCCGCCGTCCCGACCTCGTCGTCGTCGAGCTCGGATGGCCAGGACCGGACCGGCTCCCGGGCCGGACCATGGTCCACACCTACGGCGCGTCGGGCGTCTCCGCGCAGGCACTGGACGACCGCCTCGCCGGCGCTCTGCGAGGATGACGCCCCGGCGGTCTGGCTGTGCGGTTGGAGAGGTGAGCTGACATGGAGGTGGTGGTTCTCGAGACCGAGCAGGAACGGGCCGACCTCGTGGCCGACGCGGTCGTGGCGCTCGTCCGAGCCAGGCGGACGCCCGTCCTCGGCCTGGCCACCGGGTCCAGCCCCTCACCGGTATATGCGGAGCTCGTGCGCCGCTATGAAGCCGGCGAGGTGTCATTCGCCGAGGCGTCCGCGTTCACCCTCGACGAGTACCTCGGGTTGCCGCCTGGTCACCCCGAGGGGTATCGACAGGTCATCGAGCGCGAGTTCGCCTCACTCGTGGACCTCCCCGCCGACCACCTGCACACGCCCGACGGCCAGACCCGCGACGTGCCCGCCGCCTGCTCCGCATACGAACAGGCCATCGTCGACGCCGGGGGAGTGGACCTGCAGCTACTGGGGATCGGCAGCGACGGACACCTCGCCTTCAACGAACCCGGCTCCTCGCTGGCGTCGCGGACCCGGGTCAAGACCCTGACGCCCCGGACCCGCGCCGACAACGCGCGGTTCTTCGAATCGGCTGACGAGGTGCCTCACCACGTTCTCACCCAGGGACTCGGCACCATCCTCGACGCGCGGCACCTGGTCATGCTGGCCACCGGCGAAGGAAAGGCCGCGGCGGTCCACACCGCGGTCGAGGGGCCGGTGAGTGCTCGATGCCCCGCATCGGCGCTGCAGCTGCACCCGCACGTGACGGTCGTGCTCGACCCAGCCGCGGCTTCGCGGCTCGAGCTTCGCGAGTACTACGCCCAGGTGTGGGCGGATAAGCCGGACTGGCAAGGCATCTGAGCACTCCGACCGAACTCACATTTGCCCGGTTTCTACGCCGTCCGGATCGAAAACCGCGGCAACATCTGAGTCCGGTGGGGGAGATGCCGGCACCAGGTGGTCGGTCGGGGACTCGGAGTGCAAGGCCGCGTGGTTGGCTGGCGTCGTGGACCGGAAGGCTCCGGCCGTGGGGGTACTCCTGGCTGCCGGCGAAGGCCGGCGGATGGGCCGTCCCAAGGCGCTCGTACGCGACCCGGACGGGACCTCCTGGCTGCTCCGTGCGGTACGCGCGCTCGGCCAGGGAGGTTGCTCGCCCGTCGTCGTCGTTCTCGGCGCTGAAGCAGACCTCGCGCGGCCGCTGCTCGACGGACACGATCTAGACGTCCTGGTCGTCGAAGCCACCGCCTGGAGCACGGGAATGGCGGCCTCCCTCCGAGTCGGACTGGAGGCGGCCGCCTCCACCGCGGCGGACACCGCGGTGGTCACCCTCGTCGACCTTCCCGACGTCGACGCAACCGTCGTCCAGCGGGTGACCGCAGCGTCGGGCGGCGCCCCCGCTGCACTGGCGCGAGCCGCATACCAGGGAATACCTGGCCACCCCGTCGTACTCGGGCGTAATCACTGGGCCGGCGTCGCCGCGATGGCGGCCGGCGACCAGGGAGCCCACGACTACCTCGCTGCCCACGAGGTGCTCCTCGTCGACTGCGGGGACCTCGCAGGCGGGGTCGACGTGGACGCACCACCCGATGGTGTCCAAGAGGGCCGGATGGGGTGATGATCAGGGAGTGGGGCCCCCCGTGACATCCGCCGCCGATCCGTCCCAGTGCCTCGGGCGCACCGAACTCGTTGCCCGGCACTGGCTACGCACCTTCGACGAGCTCGCACGGGTGGTCGACCATGCGTGACGTCCTGCCTGACCTGCTGCGCTGGTGGCGCGAGGGCGAGGCCGTCGGAGTCGGCACCGTCGTCGCCACGTGGAAGTCCGCGCCGCGCCAACCAGGGGCGTCGATGCTGGTCGGGCCCGAGGGCGAGGCGGTCGGCTCGGTCTCGGGCGGCTGCGTCGAGGGTGCGGTCTACGAGCTGGCCCAGCACGTCGTGGACACCGGCACCCCCGCCCTGCAGCGCTACGGCGTCAGCGACGAAGACGCCCACGCCGTCGGCCTCACCTGCGGCGGCATCCTCGACGTCTGGGTTGAGACCGTCTCGCCCGACACCTTTCCCGAGCTGGGCGACATCGCCGCCGACATCGAGAGCGGCCGGCCGGTAGCCGTAGCGACGGTCGTCGAGCACCCCGACCCGGCTCGGCTGGGGCGACGGCTGATCGTTAGGGCCGAAGATGACCCCGACCAGCGGCCCGGCTCGCTCGGCAGCCGCCGCCTCGACGACGCCGTCACCGACGACGCGCGGGGATTGCTGGCCTCCGGCCACAGCGAGACGCTGACCTACGGCCCGGACGGAGAGCGTCGCGGCCAGGGGATGCGGGTCTTCGTCAACGTCCACGCTCCCGCGCCGCGGATGCTGGTCTTCGGGGCCATCGACTTCGCCGCGGCCTGCGCCCGGATCGGCAAGTTCCTGGGCTACACGGTGACGGTATGCGACGCCCGCCCGGTGTTTGCGACCGCCAGCCGGTTCCCGGACGCCGACGAGGTCGTCGTGGACTGGCCGCACCGCTACCTGGCGGCGGAGGCGGAGGCCGGCAGGATCGACGGACGAACGGTCCTCTGCGTGCTCACCCACGACCCGAAGTTCGACGTCCCACTTCTCGAGGTCGCCTTACGGCTGCCCGACGTGGCCTACATCGGCGCGATGGGGTCGCGCCGTACCCACGACGACCGCCTCGAGCGGCTGCGTGAGGCTGGTCACACCGAGGCGGAGCTCACCCGGCTCAGCAGCCCAATCGGGCTCGACCTCGGTGCCCGCACCCCCGAGGAGACCGCGGTCAGCATCGCCGCGGAAATCATCGCCGTCCGGTGGGGTGGGCAGGGCTCCCGGCTCACCGACGGGCGAGGACCGATCCACCACCCGACCCACCGCCACTCGGCGCCGGACATGGACGGGTCGGCGACGGGTGCGCCGAGACCTCTGCAGGACGCCCACCCAACCACCACGATCTGATCACCCGGGCCACTGCAGGGAATCGACGATGACCAGCATGATGAGCACATCGACGTGTTCAACGAGGATCCGAACCCGACCGAGGAGCCGGTCCGGACAGGGCTGAAGGGCAATCTCTGTCGCTGCGCCGGCTACCGCAACATCGTCAACGCCGCGCAGGCCGCGGCAGGAGGTGCCACATGAACGACGACCCCAACAACGAGGCCGAAGCGCCGGCGGCCGGCCAGACCAACGGGTCGGGTCCGGCATCCGTGGAGGCAGCGGTGGGCTCGGAGGCCGCCGCTCCGGCGGCACCCCCCGCCGCATCGCCGCCGCCCCGCTCGAACGTCGACAAGCCAGCCTTCGTCCGCGCCAGTGCGGGCGGGGACCGCGACGCCATCGACCTCGGCACCACCGTGCTCCCTGCCTTGGCGAAGTCCTCTGCCCCGTATCTCGCGACCGCGGCGGTCGGGTTCGTCCTCGGCGTCCTCGTCGCAAGGACGCGCCGCCGCTGACCATCTTTCGCTTCCAGACTCGCGTTGTGGTCGGTTGGGCGACTGGGACCGGTGAGAAATCGACAAGAACGTGAGTCTGGAAGCGCGTCAAGCGGCCAGGAGGTGGCGGGCGAGAGCCTGGGCGATGGGCTGTTTCGTCTGGCCCGAGAAGTAGGTGTACGCGGGTGACGGGTTCACCTCGAAGCAGTAGACCTCGCCGTCCGGCGTGATCTTCAGGTCGATCCCGGCGAACTCGAGCCCGAGGTCGGCGGTCAGCTCGCAGCACCGTTCGGCGACCTCGTCGTCGAGCCCGTACGCCTCGAGGTGAGCCGGCTCGTCGACCTGCGCCGTGGCATACCGGTAGTCGGTGGCGGTGGTGGTGATCGCCGTTGCGAAGACCTCGTTACCGACCACGTGGACGCGCACGTCCGTCCCCGGGACCCACGTCTGGAACTGCACCGGGCAGGCTCGCAGGGAGCCGAGCCGTTCCACGTCGGCGGACACCATCGTCTGGACGATCGACCGGGCACCGCTTGCCGACTTGTAGACGACCCGTGAGCGCGTCTCGTAGAACTCACGCGCCTGGTGCGGGTCGTTGGTGATCAGGGTCTCGGGGGTCAACAGGCCGTGACGCGAGATGAGCTGCGCCTGGTACGGCTTCGACCCGTTCGACGCCATCGCCGACGTCCGGTTGACGACGCGAGTCGGGGCGACATCCAGCCAGGCCGTCAGCTGGTCGCTGAGCACCGCCCAGCGGTCTCGCTCCGGATCGTCGGGTTCCAGCCGCTGGTACTCGGGAATGTGGCGATGGTCCATCAGTCGCGCGTACACGGCGCTGATCTCGCGCAGCGCGACGTGTCGACGCCCGGCCCGCAGCACCCCGTCGACGGCGCCGGCTGGGTCAACCGAGAAGGCGATGTCGGTCTCGGCTCCCTGGCGCTGGCTGAGGACGAGGACGTCGGCCCGGAGGTCGTGCAGGGCGTCGAGTGCCTCCTGCAGCGGCGGCTCCGACGGTATGCCAGCGACGAGGATCACACCGGCACCGGCTCCCGGGTCAGGAGGGCGACATGGAGGGCATCGGCGAGGAGCGCGCCGCCCGGCCGGAGATCCGGCCAGGGGGTGGCTCGCTCGAACGCCCAGGTCGAGCCGTGCACGGCGAAGTCCATGCCCAGCAGCCCACCGCCGTGCCGCTCGGCCAGCTCACGACACCCGGCAGCCACGTCGCGGGGTACGTCAATGCCGGACGACCCGACGACCGCGCCGCCGACGACGAGAACTGTTCGCCTTTCGGTGATCTGGTCGGAACCGCCCGAGCGGTACCCGACGCCGGTCAGGCCCGATCGGCCGGCGGCCACCAGCCACTCCGCCGGCCGCCACCATGCGCCGCAGAGACCGCGCGGATCGGCCCGACCCACCACCACTCCTGGGAGCGCGTGGAGCAGGCTGGTCAGGACCGCGTGCAGCTCGCTGAGCACGTAGTCCCGATCGCTCTCGGAGGTGGCCGCGAGGTGGTCGAGGGGGAGCCGCACCACTCGGTTGAGGGTCCCCCGCAGGTCCGGCCCGAGGACACTGCCGTCGGTGAGTCGCACCGCCACCCTCGGGCCGTCCGA
Source organism: Actinomycetota bacterium (assembly GCA_046731055.1). Taxonomy (GTDB): domain Bacteria; phylum Actinomycetota; class Actinomycetes; order Actinomycetales; family Dermatophilaceae; genus Lapillicoccus. The sequence continues at coordinate 18,712 of JBKPKI010000011.1, forward strand.
AGCGGGTCGGTGGGTCAGGCTGACGCTGTAGACGAGCTCCTCGGTGGTCACCAGCCGGACCGGGACCCCGCGGCGGGTGAGCTCACGCGCCGCCCACACCGCCGAGACATCTTCGGGACCGCAGAGCACCGCATACTCGACCGGGCGCCTCGGCCCGCCATCCGGGGGCGGGCCGACAGACGGATCAGCCTTCGGCAAGGTTCTCCTTGCCGGCTTTGCCGTCGGCGACATCCTTGCCCTGCTTGGCGGAGTCCGCCTGACCGTAGACGTCCGCCTCGCGGACCAGGGCGCCCGCACCCAGGTCGGGCCGCAAGTCCGCGCCGATGAAGTGCGTCAGCGCCGCGACCGACTGTTCGAGGGCCGATAGCCGTGCCTCGATGGCACCACCGGCGGCCGGCACCGGGTCGATCACCACGCCGCCACCGCCACCCTCGACCACGAAGTTCTTGCCACCGCCGTCGACGAGGACGTTCTTGCCCTCGATGACCTCGATCTTCTCCTTGCGCTCCTTGACCTCGGCCTTCTCGTTCTTGAACTCCTTGCCCTCGTTCTTGTGCTCCTTGACCTCGATCTTCTCCTTGCGCTCCTTGACCTCGGCCTTCTCGTTCTTGAACTCCTTGTTCTCCAGCTTGACGTCCTTGGCGTCCTTCACGGTGCTCTTGTCCAACGCGAGGTTGCCCTTGACGTGGGCCTGGATGAGCGCCCGAAGGTCCGGTCGGTTGCCGATCCGCTGGGTGGCCGGACGGCCCGGCTCGTCCTGCTGCGGTGAACCCGTTGCCCGGAGCCACGCGCGGGCGGTGGCCGGCGTCATGGGCGTCTTGCCGGCGGCCCGCAGCGCTCCCTGGAGAGCGCCGAGCACGCCGACGACGATCGGCGAGGCGCTCGACGTCCCGGAGAACCGGTTGGTGTACCAGATCCGCGCGTCCCCGCCGCCCTGGAGGTCGCCGTAGCCGGTCGACGTGACCTCGCGGCCCCATCCCTGCGCGTCGATAAGGGCGCCGTAGTTGGAGAAGTCGAGCCGGGACCGGTCGGCCCCCCAGCTGACGCCGTGCGTCCCCGGGGGAGGAGCTCCGGCGCCGACGACGATCGCGCCCGAGTCGCGGTTCGACCGGTTGAACGGGTTCGTCCACGAGGCCGGGAAGCCGGTCGGGCGCACGGAGTAGAGCCCGTCGTCGAGGTTCTCCGCACCGTTGCCGGCCGCCTCGACCACAAGAATGCCGCGCGAGTTCGCGTACCGTATCGCGTCGAAATCGTCGGGCCACCACTCGATGGCGATGTAACCCAGCTGGTCGTCGCGGGCCTGGAAGTTGTGCCGCGGCCCGGCCCGATGGATCTCGAGAAGGATGATGTCGCCCGCGCCCAACTTGTCGGCCGCACTGCGGATCGTCGCCGCTGTGGGACCCGAGAACGCGGCGGCGCGAACAAACGCGTCAGGGGAGATTCCGGTGATGCCGAACGCGTTCCGGTCGCCGCTGATCTCCCCGATCACCGCGGTGCCGTGGTTGGTGTCGGTGCTGCCGGTACCGACGACGATGCCGCCCTGGCCGACGATCAGGTCCTCGTGGTCGAACCGCCAGCCCCACTCGCAGTCGATGATGCCCACCCCGGCGCCGCCGCCGCCCGGCCAGGTCCACGCATACCGGGCGTCGACCCCGCCGGGTGCCGGCTCGAGGTAGAGCTGGTTGCCGACGAAGTCCGGTGTGCTCGGTGGCGCGTCCTCGGGCGAGGGTTGCATATCGTTGAGGACGGGTGGCTCTCCGGCCGGCTTGACGTATGCGGCTTGCACGCCTTCGGTGCCGGCCAGCTCCTGGGCGAGGTCGGCGAGGTCGCCCTCGGGCGCCTCAACGTGGTAGTAGACCGAGAGGTCGGGTACAGGACCGATCGCGGACGGCGCGAGCCGACGAGCCTCTTGCCGAACCCGCTCCTCGGGACCGAACAGCGGCCGTAGAGTCACCGCGGCGCGCGACGCCACCCGGTTGAGCGCTCTGGTGTCCGCGCCGCCGCCCGACTCGACGCCGCCGACGCCGATCCGCAGCGCAGCCGCCGGGTCGGCGATGACGATGAGCTCGGGGGCGCCGTAGGTCGACGACGCAGTAGTCGACCCACGACGTGAGCCGGACCGGGCAGCGGTCTTTGCGGAGCTGGTGCGGGCGGACGTGCGTTTCCTGGGTGGCATCCCATCCTCCGTGTTTTCGTGGTTGGGGACCGTTACGGCGGTCCCTGGTCGGGCGTCACGTACGCCGCGGCGACGCCTGGAATCTGGAGCAGCTGCGTGTCGACGTTCTCCGAGGGGCCTTCGTTCGCCGTCTCGGCCGAGAACCACACGATGGCGTCCGGTTGGGCAGCGTCCTCGGAGGGCTCGAGGGCGCGAGTGGTCTGCGGTGTCAGGTCGAGCTGCGCACGGGCAGCGACGTCGCGCAAGCGCATGACCTCCGTGGTTCGGTCACCACGGAGCAGGGCACGCGCCAACGTCGGGGTCAGTCCGACGATCAGGTGGGCCATGCTCGCCTCCGAGTCGAACACGCGAGGGCCCGCCAGCGGGGCGCCTCCGTGGATGACCCAATGTCGATGCTAGCGACGCGGCACCGCCGCTGTGATCGGAATGAGGGAAGCCCGTGTCGTGCTGCCGCCTATCATCGGCGCGTGGATGTGGCGCGGTTCGGCGTTCGCGTCGCTACCGGCATCCGTGATGTGCTCACCGGTGCAAAGGCCCTGAAAGCCATTGATGACAAAGGCTTTTGGGCCATCGTCATGACGTTCGACGGTGAGCTGACCGCGGTTCGCTTCGCGAACGTGAGTCACGACTCGCAGATGCCCCGGGCCCCTTGGACTGGTTTGGATCGCGGGTGGCGGTCGTCGCTCGACGGCGATGCATACCGGTCCGCGGTCGCCGAGATCCGCGAACGCATCGCGGCTGGGACCGTTTACCAAGTCAACTTGTGCCGCATTCTCGAGCAGGACCTCGACGAGTCCGCGGATCTCGACGGCCTCGATGTGGTGCTGCGACAAGGCAATCCAGCACCGTATGCGTGTCGCATCCGTGTCGACGCTGCCGGGCTCGACGTCGTCTCGGCGTCACCCGAGCGTTTTCTCACGAGAGCCGGCACGACGTTGCGGTCATCACCGATCAAGGGGACCGCGACCGCCGCAGACCGGTTGCTGCCTAAAGACGTCGCGGAAAACGTCATGATCGTCGACCTGGTCCGAAACGACCTGTCGCGGGTATGCCACGAGGGCACGGTCGACGTCGAGGCGCTGTGTGCGGTCGAAGCGCACCCGGGACTGGTCCACCTCGTCTCGACAGTGGCCGGCCGGTTGCGGCCCCGAGTTGGTTGGAGCGAGATCTTCGACGCGACGTTTCCGCCGGGTTCGGTATCGGGCGCGCCCAAGTCCAGCGCGCTCACGACGATTCGGGACCTGGAGCCGGCGCCGCGCGGGCCGTACTGCGGCGCGATCGGGTGGGTGGACGCCGACCGTGACGAGGCGGACCTCGCCGTCGGGATCCGGACGTTTTGGGCGGCGCGCGACGTCTCGGGGAGACGCGTGCTGCGGTTCGGGACCGGTGCCGGCATCACCTGGGGCTCGGACCCGGCCGCCGAGTGGACGGAGACCGAGCTCAAGGCGACGCGGCTGGTGGGCCTGGCGTCGTCGTCGTCGGACAACGGATGGCTCGGCGCCGAAGGTACTGGAGCGGCCGCTGTCACGACGTGGAGCAGTGGTCGACCATTGCGCGCACGGTAGTCACATCGCGCGCACGGTCGATCGTGCGCGTCATGTCCGCCATGAGCGCACAATTCTCCACCGTCTCGCGCGGTCACTAACGTGCGCCTCGACCCACCGGGCGCTGAGGGTCGTCCGGCCCGCCGCCGGCGTGCTACGGCGCCGCCGCCAGACGGGCGCAGCTGCGGGCTTGCTCCCATGCCGCCTGCTGGCTGGTCGCCGCCGAGCCCGTGGGCGGGCGGGGGACTCCGTCGTCCCCAATGATCAGTGGCGTCCACGACGCGCCCGTCACGATCGAGAGCGCGCCGTCCCGGACGGTGCTTCCTCGCAACGCTCGCGCTCGTACCGGATTCACACTCACCGTCAGCACACCGCTCACGGCGTCGCTGGGTCCACGGGTGTTGAGCCAGACGAAGTTGCCGAGCCCGTACCCGACGTAGGTCCGACCCAGCCAGCCGGCCCCCTGAACCCGGTGAGCGTGCCCGCCGACGACGACGTCCGCGCCGGCGTTGGCGAGGGCGGCAGCGGTGCCGGCCTGAGCGGCGTCGGGACACGTCGTGTAGTCGGTTCCCCAGTGCAGGTAGACCACCACGACGTCGTAGGCCGCACGGGCCGCTTGCACGGCGGCGAGGAGGCGGGTGTTGTCGAGATTGCCGGCGATGCCGGCCTTTGCATCCGTGGCCGGGAAGGAGTGGACGGTGAAGTCGTTGACCTGTGAGGACGCCAACACGGCCACCCTGGTGCCGCGGACGTCGAAGACCGCCGGTGCGAATGCCTTGTCAGCATTCTGGCCGATGCCGATCACGGGTATCGGGCTCGCCGCCTGGGCCGCCAGCGTGTCGGTCAGCCCGTCCGGTCCGTAGTCGACCGCATGGTTGTTGGCCATGCTGACAGCGTCGACGCCGGCTTGCTGCAGCGTCACGAGGGCCTGCGGCGTGGTGCGGAAGTGGTAGATCTTCGGCTGCTCGACGCCTCGCTCGGTGATTGCCGTCTCGAGGTTCACCACCGCCACGTCGGCACGCCCGAGGATCGGCCGCAGCGCCGCCAGACCGTCCGGCGTGCTGAGCAGATCCGCCACCCGGCCCTCGAAGTGGACGTCCCCGCCGAAGGCGAGCGTCACGGTTGAGTCTGGCGTCAGCGGCGCGGCGCTCGTGGCCGCGGAGCTCGGTTCGGACCCGTTCGGCGTCGACGCCGCACCGGCGGCCGCCGGGCCAGCCGTGGATGTGGGCCCAGCAGCCGGCGGTTCGGCAGCCGGCTCCGGGTCGGCGCACGCCGTCAGTCCCAACCCGAGCAGCGCGGCAACGATCCCGACCACCAAGCCCTGGCGCATATCTCTGCCTTTGTTGATACGGGCATTGTGCCGTGCGTGCCGCCGGGAGTCCGTCACAGTCCGACGACCGCGCGGCGGCCCGGAACGAGCACCCAGCACCGGGCGTTGAGGCGAGTACCTGCTGACGGGGCGAGCGTCTGGAAGGGTAGGTCCGTGACGGTACGGGTCTGGGTGAACGGACGGCTGCGTGGTGACGAGCCGAGTCTCTCGGCCCTCGACCATGGGTTGACGGTCGGCGACGGCGCGTTCGAGACGCTCAAGGTCGTCGACGGTGAACCGTTCGCCATGACCCGGCACGCACAGCGCCTGGACCGGTCCCTTATGGGCCTCGGGCTGCCGCCCGCCGACCACGACCGGATCGCCGACGGCGTCGCGGCCGTGCTCGGTGGAGGAGAGCCGATCTCGTTCGGCCGACTGCGCTACACCGTTACGGCCGGCGTCGGACCGCTCGGCTCCGACCGCACGGCCACCGACTCGTCCGGCCTCACGTACGTCGTCACCGCGGGGGAGCAGGCCCGGCCACCCAAGTCTGGTGCCGTCGTCGTCGTCCCATGGACGCGCAACGAGCGATCGGCCACCGCCGGGCTCAAGACGACGTCGTATGCGGACAACGTCATCGCCCTGGCGTACGCCAAGCAACGGGGAGGCTCCGAGGCGATCCTCGGCAACACCCGAGGCGAGCTCTGTGAGGGCACCGGCTCCAACGTGTTCGTCGTTCTCGACGGCACGATTGTCACGCCGCCAGCGGACTCCGGGGCATTGGAGGGCATCACTCGCGCACTGGCCATCGAGTGGTGCCGCGAGGACGGCCTGACCGTTGAGGAACGGGCGCTGCCGCTCGAGGTACTCAGGACCGCGGACGAGGTGTTTATCACCAGCTCCACGCGCGACGTGCTTGCGGTACACGCGGTCGACGACCGCGAGGTTCCTGTGGGCGCTGTGACCGCGCGCGCGGTCAAGATCTTCGCCGAACGCTTTGCCGAGGACCGCGACCCATGACCGAGCAGCGCCGGTATCCTAAGGGCCAGGCTCCGGAGGACCTCGACGACAACCTCACGCTGGACGCCAACGACGACCGGTGGGAGTGGCGACGCCGGATCCGGTCGAACCCGGCCTCGCACCGCGCGTACCGAAGCGTGGTGGCCGTCCTCGGGCTGGTGGTCGTCGTTGTCGGCCTGATCGCGGTGCCCGCCCCCGGGCCAGGCTGGCTCATCGTCTTCATCGGAGTGTCGATCTGGGCGTCGGAGTTCGAGTGGGCGCAACGGCTTCTCTACTGGGGCAAGGACCGGCTTCGAGACTGGCAGCAGTGGCTGCAGTCGAAACCGTGGTGGGTGTCGGCGCTCGTGGCGCTCGGCACGGGCGCCATCGTCGCGGGCGTCTTCTGGGCGTACTTCGCGTGGACCGGATCGCCGAGCTGGCTTCCCGATGTCGTCGAGGGCTGGCTCGACCGGCTGCCCGGTGTCGACTGACGGCGCGGGTTGCATCAGCGTCGGCTCGTGCCGATATCCTCAACGCGCCCTTCGGGACGTGTAGCTCAGTTGGTTAGAGCGTTCGCTTCACACGCGAGAGGTCAGGGGTTCGAGTCCCTTCACGTCCACCGAGCGAAAAGGCCCTTTGAACTGCGGAAACGCAGGACGAGGGCCTTCGTCATTCCTGGCACGTGTCGGATACGTGTCGGACGGCGGTCCTCTTGACCGAGAGGCGGTACGCAGAAAGCGGTCCCGGCCCGCGTTGGAGCGCCGGACCGAGGCCAGGACGAATCCGCGTCTAGGAGGGACCATCCGTGAACGACAGCATTCACCCCAGTCGGTGTACCCGCACCCACGGCGACGACGCCCACGCCGGGATGAAACCTACGTGGAAACCCGTTGGTCGGCACCGGGCCGAGGCGTCGAAGTGGACGTCGTCGACATCGGCAGTAGAGGTGAAGCGGTCCCGGTCATCCGGGTCCTATTCGTTGGCGAGCGCCTCGCGCAACTGTTCACCCTGACCCAGGCACGCCAACTCGCGCAGGTGTTGACATCGCTGGCAGCGAGAGCCGAGGACGGCTGACCCCGGGCCGGCACGGCCGGCACGCCAGCGCCCCCGCTCGAGGTGGGCGGGGGCGCTGCGATGGTGCCCCGACGACGACTTCATCTCTGGCACGGCCTCCGTCGTGTTCGACCCGTCCGTCAGGTGGCGCGGGCGTGGCGCGCCGGGTGCGACGCGTAGAGCCGGAAGTGGAGCAGCATGTCGGCAATCATGAGCACACACGCCAGACAGCACACTCCCGTCGTGAGCCGACTGGCGGGAACGGCGCCCACGGCGTAGCCGACGATCATCACCGCGCCGGCAAGCACCGTCGCTCCGGACATCTCCAGGGTCGGCTGCCACCCCATCGCCATGAACCGCATCCACGCCACCATGGCCCCGGCCAACGTCAGGGTGACCACAACGGCGGAGAGGACCGGCGCACTCTGGCGAGGATCGGAGAAGCCGAACACGGCGGCCGCCCCCGCAACGAGCAGGCCCAGTAGGACGACGCTGATGCACATCACCGCGCACATCTGCAGTACGTGGACGGCGAACCGGGCCATCTGCCTCCCGACCGACGGGCTGGTGTAGGCACTCCTGGGTGCAGCGACGGGGGACCTGGTGGCGTGTAGCTGTCGCATGGCATTCTCCCTTCGGTCCGGACCTTCAAGCGGAGGTGCTGCGGCGAGGAGCCGTTCGGAGAATCGGAGTCCCGGGGAGCGACCCGTCGCCGGTCCCATCTCCAAATGCTGCGGGTGCCGCGGACGCGCGACCAGGGGCCAAGGTCCCGGGCTGACATCCGGGGTGTCCGCTCGAACTGGCTGTAGAACCAGTGTTGCTGCGAGAGCATGTGCCTGCACTATCGGCGAGGAGAACTACGCCCAGACACGCGCTTGAGCACCGTCACAACGGGTACCACGGGACTGGAAAGACTGGCCTATCGGCCGCGGACGATGACGGTCGGCTACTCACCACAGGATGAGGCAGGCGCCGAAGCCCGCGAGCGCGCCGGCCCAGAGTGGGGGAACGAGCGCAATACACCGTGCACTCATGACATGGGGATTGGGGTGGCCGCAGCCGCGCCCCATAGCTTCCACAAGCCCGCGTCATCTCCTCGCGTTCAGCGCGTCGTCAAGGGTGGCCCGGCCTCGTATGAGGCGAGCCGTCGTGAGCCCGCGGAGTGTCCGAAACGCCTTCGCGGTAGGCAAATCCATGCAGTACCACTCGAACGAGAGGAGAAACCATGACGACCCGGAACTGGGACGCCTGGAACTATCGGGAGAGCACCGGGATCTCGGCCCGCCAAGATAACCTGACGGGCTTCAAGGTTCACGCAGTGGACGGCGACATCGGCAAGATCGACAAAGCCACCCGTGAGGTCGGTGCCGGCTACGTTGTCGTCGACACCGGACCTTGGATCTTCGGCCGCAAGGTGATGCTGCCGGCCGGAACCGTGGAGCGAGTCGACTGGAACGACATGACCGTCTACGTCGACCGTACGAAGAATCAGATCAAGGACTCGCCGGAGCTCGGCGAGAACAGCCTGACTGACCGCTCGTATCGCGACCGCTTGGGGACCTACTACCGGGACACTTACAACGAGCGCAGCTCGCTCTGATCGGAACCGCCGTGTGAGTCGGTATGCCGCCGGGCCTCGCCCGGCGGCATACCCTCGCGGGAGGGCGTCGAGAGCCCATCGGCCGGGGCCGGCACCGTCGCCGTCACACAAGGGTGGTGACGGCGACGGCGTGCCCCCTGTGGTGACCTCCTGAGGGGTCCGGACCGAGGCACAGTGAGGATAGAGCTCTCGCGCTGCGGTGTTGGACCGGAACACCGACGCATGGGGTCGGGTTCCGGGGAGTGACTGGATTCCGAGTGGGTAAGGGTCAATGGCCGACGGGGCGGCATGTACTCGCTGGCGCCAGGAGAACCGTGCTCTACCTCACCTTGCTGAGCCCCATCATTGCGTTCCCAGCTCTGCTGTTCATGGAGTGGCTTGAACGGTGGACCATGGCCAGTATCGGTGGACGTCCATCCGCGCCGTGGCTGAGGCGAGAGAAACCGGAGCCGGCTGTACGACAGGGCCGACTCAGCCAAACGCGCGGCGCACCGGCCATCCGACGGGCGCCGGTACACAGTGGCCTAGGCGGACGTTAGCTCGGGTCCAAGAGCCGTCCCGCTGCTGGACGGTGCGGGCCGGTACATCACATGAACCCCCGAAGGACAGCCTTGAGGAGGCTGAGAGGGGTAGCCGGGCCAGTCGCATACGAGGTGCGCGTCTTCGGGCGTCTCGGTCCCGCCGCCACCGCCGCCTTCACCGACCTTTCCGTCCACGTGAACACCAGCATGACGGTGATGTCCGGCGCGTTGGACCAGCCGGGGCTGCATGGCGTTCTCGAGCGGATCCCGTCACTGGGATTGGAGCTCGTCGACGTCCGCCGGGTCTGATTGACTCCGTCGCGGCGGCGGTTTCTAACCCTGGATGACCAGTCCAAGGGCAACTGACGATAGGGATGAGGCGTTTCGGGGGGCAGGAGTCATCTCCCTTGTCCCTTGCACCATTTGATCATCGTCACGGTGGTTCCCTCTCCGACCTCGGACGCGAGAGCGAATTCG
>JBKPKI010000012.1:0-29311 GCA_046731055.1 Actinomycetota bacterium
ACAAGGTCCGGAGGGCAGCCGGGTCGGACTCCTCCGTGCGGACGACGATCGCCGTCCGCAGGCCGAGCTGTTCTCGCAGCCGGCTCGACAGGTCCGTGTCGATGCTGCCGGGATGGCCGATCTCGATCCGGACGAGTCCCGTGGCGAGCGCCTGGTCGAGCAGCCGGGCCACTTTGAACCGACTGATGTGCAGCTCGTCGGCGATCTCCACCTTGGACCGGCCGTCGACGTAGTAGCGCCGGGCCACGGTCGCCGTGAGGACGAGCTGCGCCGGGCCGGCGGTCAGCTCGGTTCGCTCCATCCCGACTCCCTTCGCTTCGTGCTCCGGCGCACCGGCCATCGCGCCGCCCGGCCCCCCCGGCTCGACAGTGCGCGGCCCCCGCCGCACTTTACGGCGGTGGCCGGGCGGTTCGACGCCGTTTCGGGGACCAACGCTTGACACCGGCACGCCACAGCGGTTGACTCCGAAAAGAGCATACGAGCAGAAGAGCGCTCATATGAGCATCACCGCACGGACCACGATGACGTGGTCCCCGGACGAGGGAGTCGGCGTGGCGGGTCGGACAGCACGCGTGGGTGGTATGCGAGGTCGACGGACCGGCCGCACCGGCCGGACCGGTGCCCGAGTGGGGGTCCTCGTCGGCGGGGGACTGGTGGTCTCGGCCATGCTTGCCGGCTGTGGCTCGGCCGGCTGGGGCAGCGCCGGAGGCGGGGGCGGCGCCGACACGATCAACGTCCTCATGGTCAACAACTCGCAGATGGTCGACCTGCAGAAGCTGACTGCGGACAACTTCACCGCCAAGACCGGCATCCGGGTGAACTTCACGGTGCTGCCGGAGAACGACGTCCGCGACAAGATCAGCCAGGAGTTCTCCAGCCAGGCGGGCCAGTACGACGTCGCTACCGTGAGCAACTTCGAGATCCCGATCTACGCGCGCAGCAAGTGGATCGCCCCGCTGAGCGACCACATCGCCAAGGACACCGCGTTCGACCAGGACGACATCCTCAAGCCGATGACCGAGTCCCTCTCGAAGGACGGCGTCGTCTACGGCGAGCCGTTCTATGGCGAGTCCTCGTTCCTCATGTACCGCAAGGACGTCCTGGACTCGAAGGGCATCACGATGCCCGCGAACCCGACGTGGGACCAGGTCGCCGACATCGCGGCGAAGGTCGATGGCGCCCAGCCGAACATGAAGGGCATCTGCCTGCGCGGGCAACCCGGATGGGGTCAGATCTTCGCCCCACTCACGACAGTGGTGAACACCTTCGGTGGCACCTGGTTCGAGAAGGACTGGACGCCAGGGGTCAACGCCCAGCCGTTCGTCGACGCGACGAACTTCTACGTCAACCTCGTCCAGAAGCACGGCGAGAAGGGTGCCCCCCAGGCCGGTTTCACCGAGTGCCTCAACAACCTCGTCCAGGGCACGGTCGCGATGTGGTACGACGCGACGTCGGCCGCCGGGTCACTCGAGGCCGCGGACTCCCCGGTCAAGGGCAAGATCGGCTACGTCGCCGCTCCCGTGAAGCTGACCAAGAGCTCCGGCTGGCTGTACTCGTGGGCCTGGGGCATCCAGATGGCCAGCACCAAGAAGGACAACGCCTGGAAGTTCGTGTCCTGGGCGTCGAGCAAGGAGTACGAGGAGCTCGTCGGGCAGCAGCTCGGCTGGTCCAAGGTCCCGGCCGGCAAGCGCTCCTCGACCTACGACAACGCCGACTACCTGAAGGTGGCATCGGCGTTCGCCACGCCGACCAAGGCCGCCATCGAGTCCGCCGACCCGAACAACCCAGGCGTGCAGCCACGGCCGGCACCGGGCATCCAGTTCATCGACATTCCTGAGTTCCCGGACCTCGGCACCCAGGTCTCGCAGGACGTCAGCTCGGCGATCGCCGGCCGGATGAGCGTCCAGGAGGCGCTGGACACCGGTCAGGGCCTGGCCGAGGACGTCGCCGACCGGTACCAGTCCAAGGCCGGCCAGTGAGCGGCTACGCGGCTCGCGACCGCTCACGCCCGCAGGTGGCCAGCCGCCTACACATCGACACCAGGAAGGAAGGCTCATGAGCGCCGTCGCCGAGTCCACCCGCACCGGCACCCCGCCGACCACGCCCCCGGACGACTCCGCCCTCGCTCGCGCCGGCGCCTGGGCCCGTCGTGCACCACTCCTGCCCGCGCTGATCTTCATGATCATCATCACGCAGCTACCTTTCGTGGTGACGCTGGGCATCTCGTTCATGAACTGGAACGCCTACTACCCGGACGAGATCGGCTTCAACGGGTTGGACAACTACCGCCGGGTCCTCACCGACGCGAACACCCGGTCCGCGATCGTCGTCACGGTCATCCTCACGGTGTCGGTGGTCCTTATCAGCCTGGTCCTCGGGCTGCTCATCGCCCTGCTCCTCGACCGCCAGTTCCGCGGCCGCGGGGTCGTCCGCACGATGATGATCACGCCGTTCCTCATCGTCCCGGTGGCCGCCGCGCTGCTCTGGAAGCACGCGCTGCTCAACCCGGAGTACGGCCTCTTCAACGGCGTGCTGCGGTGGGTCGGCAACCTGTTCGGGCAGAACTGGCCACAGCCTGACTGGATCAGCCAGGCGCCGCTCTGGGCGATCATCGCGGCGCTGGTGTGGCAGTGGACGCCGTTCATGATGCTGATCCTGCTGGCCGGCCTCCAGAGCCGCCCGCTCGACGTCGTCGAGGCCGCCAAGATCGACGGCGCCACCAGCTGGCAGATCTTCTGGAACATGACGTTCCCGCACCTGCGTCAGTACGTCGAGCTGAGCGCGCTACTCGGGTCGGTCTACGTCGTCCAGAACTTCGATGCCGTCTTCGTCATCACCGCCGGCGGCCTGGGCACTGCGAACCTGCCCTACATCATCTACCAGCTGTTCTACACCGCCCACGAATACGGTCGGGCGTCCGCTGCCGGGGTCATCGTCGTCATCGCGACGATCATCATCGCGACGTTCGCGCTGCGGACCGTGTCCACGCTGTTCCGGGAGGAGACCCGATGAGCGCCGTCGCCACCGCCACCACACCAGGAACGCAGCAGGCGCAGGCCATCCAGCACCGCAAGAAGCCGCGCAGTGGCGTCCTCCTCAGCGCGGCGGCGTGGATCGTCGGGATCCTCTTCATCCTGCCGGTTCTGTGGATGGTGCTGACGTCCTTCCACTCGGAGCCGGATGCGGCGAAGAACCCTCCGGCGGTGTTCGCCCCACTGTCGCTGGAGGGGTACAAGACCTTCTTCGACTCGGGTCCGTGGCCGCCGCTGCTGAACTCGCTGACGGCGAGCGTGCTGTCGACGGTCCTCGTCCTCCTGCTGGCCTTCCCCGCGGCTTACGCCCTCTCGATCAAGCCGGTGAAGAAGTGGACCGACGTGCTCTTCTTCTTCCTGTCGACCAAGATGCTCCCGGTGGTCGCCGGCCTGCTGCCGCTCTACCTGTTCGCACAGGCCGTCCACGTGCTCGATAACATCTGGTACCTGCTCATCCTCTACACCTCGATGAACCTGCCGATCGTCGTCTGGATGCTGCGGTCCTTCCTGGCGGAGGTGCCGGTGGAGATGCTCGAGGCCGCCCAGCTGGACGGTGCCGGCCTGGTCCGGACGCTGCGCTCGATCATCGCGCCGGTGGTCATGCCCGGGATCGCCGCGGCCGCGTTGATCTCGTTCATCTTCAGCTGGAACGAGCTGCTGTTCGCGCGGGTGCTCACCGGTACCGCGGCCCAGACCGCGCCGGTGTTCCTCACCGGCTTCGTGACCAGCCAGGGCCTGTTCCTCGCCAAGGTCTGTGCGGCGTCGCTGGTCGTGTCGTTGCCGGTGCTCATCGCCGGGTTCGCGGCCCAGGACAAGCTCGTGCAGGGACTCTCGCTCGGCGCCGTCCGGTAGGGCAGTCTCGGTCAGGAGTCGTCACTCAGCCGTTCGCGAAGGAGGAGTCTCGTATGCCCGTGCTCAGGCAGCGCACCCTGGACGCACTCCCCGACGCGGTGCCCCGGCCGGCCTACGATCGGACGCAGGTCACCGAGGGCATCGTCCACTTCGGGGTCGGCGGGTTCCACCGCGCCCACCAGGCGATGTACGTCGACGCCCTGATGAACGAGGGGAAGGCGCTCGACTTCGGGATCGTCGGCGTCGGCACCATGCCGCAGGACACTCGGATGCGGGACGCGCTGAACGACCAGGACGGTCTCTACACCCTGGTGGTCAAGCACCCCGACGGCCGACGCGAGCCGCGGGTGATCGGGTCCATCCTGCGGTTCCTCCATGCCGCGGACGACCCGGGTGCGGTGCTCGCCGTGATGAGGGCGGCGAGCACACGCATCGTCTCGTTGACCATCACCGAGGGCGGGTACCTCTTCCACCCGTCCACCGGCGAGTTCGACGCCGAGCACCCGCTGATCCAGCCGGACCTCGCCGACGGTGCGACGCCCACGACGCCGTTCGGGCTCATCGTCGAGGCGTTGCGGCTTCGCCGGGAGGACGGAACCGCGCCGTTCACGGTGATGTCCTGCGACAACATCCCCGGTAACGGCGACGTAGCCAAGAAGATGATCGTCGCGTTCGCCCGACTCAAGGACCCCGACCTCGCCACCTGGATCGAGTCTTCGGTCCGGTTCCCCAACTCCATGGTCGACCGGATCACCCCGGTCACGGCGCCGGAGGACATCACCGCACTCGCCGAAGAGTTCGGGGTCGAGGACGCCTGGCCGGTCGTCTGCGAGCCGTTCACCCAGTGGGCGCTCGAGGACAGCTTCGAGGGCGGCGGCGCAGGGCGGCCGGCGTTCGAGAACGTCGGCGTCCAGCTGGTTCCGGATGTCGAGCCCTACGAGCTGATGAAGCTGCGGCTGCTCAACGCCAGCCACCAGGCGCTCTGCTACCTGGGCTACCTGAGCGGGTACCGGTACGCCCACGAGGTATGCCAGGACCCCCTCTTCGTCGACTTCCTGCTGGCCTACATGGACCGCGAGGCGACGCCCACCCTGCACGACGTCCCTGGAGTGGACCTCACCGCATACAAGCACCAGCTGATCGAGCGGTTCGCGAACCCCGAGGTCCGCGACACGCTGGCCCGGCTCTGTGCCGAGAGCTCCGACCGGATCCCGAAGTGGCTCGTTCCGGTCATCCGGACCAACCTCGAGAAGGGCGGCGAGATCGAGCGGTCGGCGCTGGTGGTCGCGTCCTGGGCGCGGTACGCCGAGGGCGTCGATGAGCAGGGCGAGCCGATCCAGGTCGTCGACCAGCTCAAGGACCGGGTCATGGCCGCGGCGGCCCGGCAGCAGGACGAGCCGCTGGCATTTGTTCGCGACGAGCAGCTCTTCGGCGACCTTGCGACGAACGAGCGGTTCGCGGAGGCCTATACGCGGTGGCTCGACTCGCTGCACCAGGCCGGTGCCCGCGCGACGCTGGAGCGGCTGACCGGCACGGCAGAATCGGTTCATGGCTGACCGGACCCTCGTCGCTGGAGTCGACTCCTCAACCCAGTCCACCAAGGTCGTCGTCTGCGACGCCGCCACTGGGGAGGTCGTCAGGGAGGGACGCGCCGCGCATCCCGAGGGCACCGAGGTCGACCCCGCGGCGTGGTGGGCAGCCTACGAGGAAGCGACCTCCGCTGGGCTGCTCGAGGACGTCCAGGCGATTGCGGTTGCCGGCCAGCAGCACGGGATGGTCACCCTCGACGACGACCACAACGTAGTGCGAAAAGCCTTGCTGTGGAACGACATACGCTCCGCGAGCGCGGCTGCGGATCTCGTGCGAGAGCTCGGCGGAGCGCAGGCCTGGGCCAACGCGGTGGGAACTGTCCCGTTGGCCAGCATCACGGTCGCCAAGCTGCGCTGGTTCGCCGAGCACGAACCGTCGCTCGCCGACCGGGTGAGGAACGTCGTTCTGCCGCACGACTGGCTCACCGCGCAGATCGTCGGCTCCGGCACGGCCTCCGGGGTGCGACTCGTGACCGACCGCGGCGATGCCTCCGGAACCGGCTACTGGTCGCCGTCGAGCGGGACCTACCGGACCGATCTGCTCGAGCGAGCCTTCGGGCGCGATCTCGGGCTCCCTGACGTGCTCGGGCCGCAGGAGGTGGCCGGGACGACCGCGGGCGGAATGGTCGTCGGACCAGGGACAGGCGACAACATGGGCGCCGCCCTCGGACTGGGTCTGGGGCCCGGCGACATCGTCGTGTCACTCGGGACCAGCGGGACGGTGTTCGGGGTGGCCGAGGCACCGACCGCGGACCCGACCGGGTTCGTCGCGGGGTTCGCCGACGCGACCGGCCGGTTCCTTCCGCTCGTCTGCACGCTCAACGCCGCGAGGGTGCTCACTGCGGCCGCGACGACGCTCGGCACCGACCACGCGGGGCTCGATGAGCTCGCGTTGAGGGCAAGGCCTGGGGCCGGCGGGCTCACCCTGCTGCCGTACCTCGACGGCGAGCGGACGCCCGACCTGCCTGACTCGACCGGCACCCTCGGCGGGTTGACCCGCACCAATCTCACGCCGGCGAACCTCGCCCGTGCCGCGGTCGAGGGGATGCTGTGCGGCCTGGCCGATGGTCTGGATGCCCTGCGGGCCAACGGAGTTCCGGTGCAGCGGGTCCTGCTCGTTGGCGGTGCAGCCCGGTCAGCGGCGGTGCAGGCGGTGGCGAGCGGGATCTTCGGTGTCCCGGTCTCGGTGCCCTCGCCCGGGGAGTACGTCGCCCTCGGAGCGGCTCGTCAGGCCGCGTGGGTCCTGGCCGCGAGCCGCGGCGAGAGCGCCGACGAGGCCCCGGACTGGAAGGTGGCGGCCGAGGAGGTGCCCGGGGTGGGTGGTGACTGGGTTGCGGACGTGCGCGCGGCATACTCGCGGCTGCGCCGGACCATGCACGGCATCTGAGCGTCCCGGCCGGGGCGTGTCGGGCATCACGCGGCGTTGGCTTGGGCGTTCCGGACGCGGCTGGGAGGATGGACGGCGGTCGCGAACCACGAGCATCAGCCCCGTCTATGAAGAGGACGCATGAACATCGTCGTCTGTGTCAAGTACGTGCCGGACGCCCAGGCCGACCGGACCTTTGTCGAGAGCGACAAGACCACCGACCGTGTGGGGGTCGACGGCTTGCTGTCAGAGCTCGACGAGTATGCGATCGAGGAGGCTCTCCTCGTGACGGAGGCGGGTGAGGGGGAGGTCACCGTCCTGACGGTCGGCCCCGAGCAGGCCGCTGACGCGCTGAAGAAGGCGCTGCAGATGGGCGCCGACCGGGCGGTCCACGTGGTCGACGACCAGATCCACGGCTCCGACGCGTTCGGCACGTCGCTGGTGCTGGCCAAGGCGATTGAAAGGCTCGACGGGAAGCCGGATCTCGTCCTCACCGGCATGTCCTCCACCGACGGTGTCATGGGGGTGGTGCCCACGTTGCTCGCTGAGCGACTCGGGCTGCCGGCGGTGACGTATGCGTCGGAGCTGACCGTGGGCGACGGCACCGTCACCGTGCGGCGCGACAACGACGCAGCATCTCAGACCATCGAGGCGTCGCTGCCGGCGCTGGTGTCGGTGACCGACCAGATCAACACCCCGCGCTACCCGTCGTTCAAGGGCATCATGGCGGCGAAGAAGAAGCCGGTCGACACCTGGTCGCTCGCCGACCTGGGCATCGACCCGAGCGAGGTGGGCCTCGACGCTGCCTGGACCAAGGTCGAGTCGTTTGCGGCGCGCCCGCCGCGTCAAAAGGGTCAGGTCGTGACCGACGAGGGCGACGGCGGGGAGAAGCTGGCCGCGTTCCTCGCCGAGCGCAAGTTCGTCTGACGTATCGGTTGACTGGCAAGGAGATTGGCACATCATGGCTGAAGTACTGGTCCTCGTCGACCACGTCGGCGGCACCGTCCGCAAGACGACGACCGAGCTGCTGACCCTGGCCCGCCGACTCGGAGAGCCGTCGGCCGTCTTCATCGGTGAGGGCTATGAGGAGGCCAAGGTGACGCTGGCCGCATACGGGGCGCAGAAGATCTACCGATCCGACTCCGCCGACCTCGTCGACTACCTCGTCGTCCCGCAGGCGGAGCTGTTGGCGCAGCTGGTCAGGCAGGCGTCCCCAGCCGCGGTGCTCATCACGTCGTCCGCAGAGAACCGAGAGGTGGCGGCGCGCCTGGCGGTGAAGACCAACTCCGGGCTCATCACCGATGCTGTCGACGTTCAGCCGGGCGCCGGTGGTGGGGTCACGACCACGCAGACGGTGTTCGCGGGCGCCTACACGGTCACCGCGACGGTCACCACAGGCACGCCCATCGTCACGGTCAAGCCGAATTCGGCCGCCCCCGAGCAGGCCGACACGCAGCCGGTGGAGGAGGTCGTCGACTTCACGGCGTCCGATGCAGCGAAGACCGCTCGGATCACCGCCACCGCCCCCCGCGAGAAGACCGGGCGGCCGGAGTTGACCGAGGCGGCGATCGTCGTCTCCGGTGGCCGCGGGACGTCGGGCGACTTCTCCAAAGTGGAGGACTTCGCCGATGCGCTGGGTGCCGCGGTCGGTGCGTCGCGGGCCGCGGTGGATGCCGGCTGGTATCCGCACGCGTCGCAGGTGGGCCAGACCGGCAAGCAGGTGTCACCACAGCTCTACGTGGCGTGCGGGATCTCGGGGGCGATCCAGCACCGCGCCGGCATGCAGACGTCCAAGACCATCGTGGCCGTCAACAAGGACGAGGAGGCGCCGATCTTCGAGCTCGTCGACTTCGGCGTCGTCGGTGACCTGTTCGCGGTCTTGCCTCAGGCGACGGCGGCTGTGGAGGCCAAGAAGGGCTGACGACCCTCGAAGGCGCGGCTAGCTGCCGGCATCGGTCGTGCCGGGCGGCCCCGACAGCACGGTCGGCACATACTCGAGCAGCTGCAGCCGTCCGTCGAAGGTCCGACTGCTCACCATGTCGAGTGCGACATCGGGGTATCCGTCATAGATCCGGTCCTGGCCGGTGCTTCCGGTGATGACGGGAAAGACGACGACGCGGTATCGGTCCACGAGACCGGCACGCAGCAGGGAGCGGCACAGGGTGAGGCTTCCGAGGGTGCGCAGGGAGGCGTTTCCGGATTCCTTCATCTCCCGCACCGCCTCGACGGGGTCTCCGCTGACCAAGGTCGAGTTGGTCCACTCGAGGGGCTCGGTCAGGGTGCTCGAGAAGACCACTTTCGGGACGCCGGCGAGGGAGTCGGTGCCCGGTTCGCCGCTGGTGGCGAACCCGTGCATCAGCCGGTACGTGGTCGCACCCATCAGGACGGTGTAGGTCTCTTCCGGCTGGTCGCCGAGCCAAGCGAGATACTCCGGCCCTTCCAGTCCCCACCAGCCGGGCCAGCCCTCGGCGGCACCATAGCCGTCGAGCGAGGTGATGAAGTCGATGAGCAGCTCTGGCATCTGCGGGTCCGTCCTTGCCGTAGTGGAGTACTGGTCGAGTCTCAGCCGGTCTGTCGACGCACGGTTTCCAGCTCGCCGATCGCGATCTGCGGAACTCCGTCCGGCTGGCGCCCGAGCCGGACTCTGGTCTGGATGTTGTACCCGGTCCCCAGGACGTAGTCGCCGTCCGGAAGCCCCACGACCTGAGCCGCTCGCGGTCCCTTGCGCAGGAGTAGGTCGCTGCCTTGCCACCCCAAGGAGAAGCCGCCGTCGTAGTACCCGAGCCAGGGCGCAACGGCCTTCTTGTCCGGACGCCTGGCCTGCCGGCCGAACGCGGCGAAGTCGGCGAGCAGGCCGTCGGCCGCGGTGAGGAACCCCTCGGCCGTGCCCTGGTTGAGGCCGAACCATTGCGCCAGCAGGAGATTCTGCACATACCCGAACAGCGCACTGCCCACCGGCGCGGTGTTCATGTTGGTGAGCACGACCAGGCCGAGATCGTGCTGCGGGAAGAACCCGATAAAGGAGGTAAACCCGTCGATGGACCCGTTGTGCTGGACGAAGGTCGTGTTGCCCTTGTAGGTCTGGTTGATCCACCCCATTCCGTACTGGACCGCCACGGTATCCGGGTCGAACGCGGTCGAGAAGTCCATGGCGATGTGACCCTTCCAGCATTCGGCGAGGTTCGCCGCGGACACCACTCGGGTGCCGGTGACCGATAGTCCCTGACGCAGTTGCAGCTGCACCCACGACGCCATGTCACCCGCGTGCGCCAAGGTGCCACCCGCCGGCGTCGCGCCGCCCAACGGTCCGAAGGGCAGCTCGTACGCCTTGACGCGCAGGTCCAGCCCGCAGCCGACCGCATAGTCGTCGACGATGCCGCGGGGGTCGTCGGCGATCGTCGCGCCCGACATCCCGGCTGGCTCGAGGATCCGGTCCCGCATCGCGTTCGAATAAGCGGCCAGTAGCTCGCTGGACTTGACGCCGTCCGCGAGGAACGGCAGGTATCCGCCTACGGCGTTGACGCTGTTGTTGTAGAAGAACGTCGTCCCCGGCGGACCCAGCACCGGGAGGTTGACGATCCCCTGGGTCAGCTGCAAGGGAGTCCAGTCGCCCAGATGCAGCTCGGAGGTGGCTGGCGGTTCTCCGAGCCCAGAGTCCATGCCGAGCAGGTCACGGACCCGGAGAGTCTTGGTGAGCTGGTCGGTCGGTGCCCGGAAACCCGGCCACACGTCGATCACCGGTTGGTCCCAGCCGAACTTCTTCTGGTCCACGTGGGTCGCGATCAGCGCCGCGGTCATCGACTTGGACGTCGACCCAACTCGGAACCGAGTCGTCGGAGTCACCCGTCTCCGAGGCTGGAGCTGCGGTAGCCGAAGGTCGCCGTATGGAGCACCTGGTCTGCGCTCACCACCGCCACCGCGGCGCCGACCAGCCTGAACCGGTCGAAGGCCGCTTGGACCAGCCGGTCGAACGTGGACCAGTCGGTGACCGGCGACTGCGGCTTGGCACCGGCGACTGCCGCCGTCACGGGCACGGAACCGGCGGCCAGTCCGGCGGCGACGGCGCCCTTGAGCAGCGCCCGGCGCGGCAGTCCGGCCCCGGATGCGGGTTCGGTCGATGGCACACCGCTGAATGGGTCCATGACACCTCCGGTCGAGGCGGTCCAGCGCAGGCCCCGCCTGCCGGAACGACGATACCGGCGCGTCCAGTCGCAAGCCGGCGAATGCAGTGGAGCGAGCGCGAGCCCGCGCTCACGCGGTCCGTGCCCAGCCCGCATGCTGGGCCGGATCCCGCTTCGTCACTGCGGTTTTCGCGCGCCTAACGTGAAGCTCATCGCGATCCGCTCCGGGTGCTCGGTCATCCGGTACTCGCCGATCTCGTCCCTGGTCATGAGGCCGGGGAACGGGCAGAACGGGACACTGTCGTGCTCCTCGAGCATCGTGAGGACGAGCCCGTGCCGCATCACCGCGGTCACCGTCTCGCCGATGCCGTGACTCCAGGTATGCGTCTCGGTGTGGGTGATCGTGTGCTCGGAGTCCGCAGCCGACCGGACGTAGGTCAGGGTGTCGTCCCAGACGATCGGGTCACGGTGCTCGAAGTAGGGAAACGCCGGAACCGGTTTGCCGGTGACCGGGTCCGGCTCCATCGTGTCGAGCATCGGGTGCGTGTCGCGGATGAACAGTCGTCCACCGGGCTTCAGCACAGCGGCGACCACCTCCGCCCACCGGTCGACGGACGGCAGCCACGAGATGGCGCCGAGACTGACGTAGGCGAAGTCGAAAGTGCGTCCACCGAGCGCGTTGGGTGCGTCGTAGACGTCCGAGACGACGTACTCGACGTCGGCGCCGGTCGCCTGCGCGAGTCGGCGCGCCTCGGCTACCGACTGTGGCGAGAGGTCGAGTCCAGTCATCCGAGCACCGAGTCGGGCGAGCGACAAGGTGTCGGTTCCGATGTGGCTCTGGAGGTGGACGCCGTCGAGTCCCGACACGTCGCCGAGCCGCGGGATGTCGAAGCGCACGACTCCGGACAGGTGCTGCGGGTCGTGGAGGAACGCCTGGAGGTCGTAGTCCGGCGACGCCGCGTGGATCACCGCGCGGTCGTCCCAGTTGGCCCGGTTGGCCCGCAGGTAGTCGGGCTCGTTGGCCGCGTCCGTCACCACGACAACACGGTATGCCGTCGACCACGCGGTCGCTTGCCCGCGGTAGCCGTTGTTGGTTGGCTGCTGCGGTGGTCGACGTCCGACAGCTGGGCCAACAGCCGGTTCTCGAAGGCGAGCTGGTCCGCCTCGAACCGACCGGGCCCGAGCACCTCGACGGGCTGTGGCCCCTCTACTCAGACGGCGAGGACGATCCCTTCGCAGCCGTCACGCGCGAGCAGACCCGAGCCGGCCTGGCTCGCGCCCGAGAGCGCGAGGACCGCGCCGATTGGGCAATCGTCACGCGCGAGGACGCCGTCGTCGTCGGCGAGGCGGTGCTCATGGATCTCGACGAGGACGCGTCCTCGATGAGCTTTCGTATCGCGCTGGTCGGCCCGGAGGTGTTCGGACATGGCTACGGCACCGAGGCCACCCGTCTCGTCCGGGACTTCGCGTTCGGGCCGCTGGGGCTGCATCGGTTGGCTCTCGAGGTGAACTCGTTCAACGCTCCCGCGATCGCGGTGTACACGAAGGTCGGGTTCGTCCTCGAGGGAGTGCGCCGCCAAGCCGTCCGCCACGAGGGTGCCTGGCACGACGTTCACGACATGGCCATCGTCGAGAGCGACCCGCGGCCGTAGGTCGTGGTGGACCAGATGCTGTCCCTCGACGGCGTGCTCGACGATCGGGCCGGGACAACCCCGCCCCGGTTGCAGCCGTAAACTGGCCGCGTGCGCCGGTACCTCGACCACGCCGCCACGACGCCGATGCGTCCCGCGGCGATCGAGGCGATGACCGAACAGATGGCTCGCACCGGCAACGCGTCTTCGCTGCACACCTCCGGCCGGCTCGCCCGCCGCGTCGTCGAGGAGTCGCGCGAGACCATCGCCGGGGCGATCGGGTGCCGCCCTTCGGAAGTCGTTTTCACATCCGGGGGCACGGAGTCCGACAACCTCGCGGTCCAGGGAACGTATGCGGCGCGTCGCGACGCCGACCCGCGCCGGGTGCGTCTACTCGTCAGTTCCGTTGAGCACCATGCGGTCCTGGACTGCGCAGAGTTCCTCACCGCCCACGAGGGCGCCAAGGTCACCTTGCTGCCGGTAGACGCGCAGGGCCGGGTGCCGCCGGAGCTCGTGCGGTCTGCGCTGGCCGAGGACCCAGAGTCGGCCGCCGTGGTCTCGGTGATGTGGGCGAACAACGAGGTCGGCACGATCCAGGACATCGCCGGAATCGCTGCCGTGGCAGCGCAGTTCGGCGTTCCGATGCATACGGACGCCGTCCAGGCCGTCGGTCACGTCCCGGTCGACATCACCACCTCCGGCGTCGACCTCGCGTCGCTGAGCGCGCACAAGCTCGGCGGCCCGATCGGCGTGGGCGCGCTGGTGGTTCAGCGTGACCACCCACTGGTCCCGCTGTCACACGGTGGCGGCCAGGAGCGGCAGGTTCGGAGCGGAACCCTCGACGTCCCGGCGATCCGGGCGTTCGCCGTCGCCGTCGAGGAGTCGGCCCGCGAGCAGGAGGAGGAACGCGAGCGGCTGACGAGCCTGCGCGACCAGCTCATCGAGGGAGCGCTGGGGCTGGACCTCGACATCACGGTCGGCGGCCCGTGGACGCGCAGCGACGCGAGTGACCGGCTGCCGGGCAACGTCCACCTCTTGGTCCCGGGATGCGACGGCGACTCGCTGCTGTACCTCCTCGACGCGGCCGGGATCGAGTGTTCGACCGGCTCGGCCTGCCAGGCCGGCGTGCCACAGCCCAGTCATGTCCTGCTGGCCATGGGCATCCCAGAGGAGCAGGCCCGCGGCGCGCTCCGGCTGACCCTCGGACGCGCCTCGACGCAGTCGGACGTGGAGGCCGTCCTCTCCGCCTTGCCACACGCCGTCGAGCGGGCCCGGCGGGCGTCCTTTCGCAATGGATGAGCCTCGCCGTGGATGAGCCGGTGAGGACACCGTGAAGGTTGTCGCCGCGATGAGCGGCGGCGTCGACTCCGCCGTCGCCGCGGCCCGCATGGTCGACGCCGGCCACGAGGTCGTCGGCGTCCACCTCGCGCTCAGCCAGCAGGCCGCAACCCTGCGGCAGAGCGCCCGCGGCTGCTGCACGCTCGAGGACGCCGGGGACGCCCGCCGAGTCGCGGACGTCCTCGGGATCCCATTCTACGTCTGGGATTTGGCCGCCCGGTTCCGCGAGGACGTCGTCGAGGACTTCCTCGCGGAGTATGCCGCCGGACGCACGCCTAACCCGTGCGTGCGGTGCAACGAGCGGATCAAGTTCGCCGCCCTGCTCGACAAGGCCGTCGCGCTCGGCTTCGACGCCGTGGCGACCGGCCACTACGCGCAGGTCGTTGAGCGACCGGACGGTCGTCGCGAGCTGCACCGGGCGGTGGACCCGAAGAAGGACCAGTCGTACGTGCTCGGCGTCCTCGACGAGGACCAGCTGGCCCGGTCCTTCTTCCCGCTCGGCGACACCACCAAGCCGCAGATCCGTGCGGAGGCCCGGGCCCGCGGCTTGTCCGTCGCGAGCAAGCCGGACAGCCACGACATCTGCTTCATCCCCGACGGCGACACCCGCGGCTTCCTCAGTCGTTCCCTGGGCGAGCAGCCAGGCGAGGTCATAGACGCAGAGGGTCGGGTTATCGGATCCCATTCCGGCGCATACGGATTCACCATCGGGCAGCGACGTGGACTCGGCCTCGACCGGGCCGGGCTGGACGGCGAACCGCGTTACGTGGTCGAGATCGAGGCGAGCACCAACACGGTGGTCATCGGCACCAGCGACCTCTTGGGTGTCGACGCTGTCGTCGGCGAACACGCCCGCTGGTGCGGGCCGGCACCGGAGGGAACGGTCGCGCTCGGCGCCCAGCTGAGGGCGCACGGTGAGGAGCTTGCGGCGACGGCCCGGGCGGACGGTGACCAGGTGCAGGTCCGGCTGGCGGAGCCGGTCCGTGGGGTGGCGCCGGGGCAGTCGGTGGTGCTGTACGACGCCACCCGGGTGGTCGGTTCGGCGACGATTCGCCGGGCCTTCCGGGCCAAAGTTCCGGCCTGACCTCGTACTTCCAGCACGCTCCAGAAGTCTCTCCACTCGACACGTCCATCCGACCGCCCTCCGGCGCTAGGGTGCGACGTGGAGTGGGGACTTCGCAGGGTAGGGGCACAGGCTTTGGCCATGGCGGCACAGGGGACGAGCTCGGACCATCTCGTCGAACGCGTGCGCGGCCTCTGCATGGCCTTCCCCCGAACCCAGGAGCGACTGAGCCATGGTGAGGCGTGCTGGTTCGTGGGGGGCAAGCGGATGTTCGTCATGTTCGCCGACCACCACCATGACGACCGGGTGGCGTTCTGGGCGGCGGCCGACGACGGGGTGCAGCGGCATCTCGTCGAGGATGAGCCGAACCAGTTCTTCCGGCCGCCCTACGTGGGCGCCCGCGGCTGGGTGGGGATGTGGCTGGACAACGGTCCCGACTGGGACCGCGTCGAGCTGCTGGTGGAGGAGGCCTGGCGCTGTATCGCCGGACCCCGGCTGATCAAGGAGTGGGCTGCGGGCCGCGGTTGGTAGCCCTCTCAGGGCGGGCGGACGCCGCGCCGTTGCTCCTGGGCGAGCTGTCGAGGTCGCGAAGTCGATCCAAGCCTCCGAGCGCTCGAATCATGCGTGAATTGCCTTGCAGACGTGCGCGATTCCGAGAGAGGCACCACCAGTAGCCGGAGGTGAAGGGACACGCGTCGTCGCCCACCCGGATCTTCGGGTCGAACCGGCAGCCGTCGCAGTAGTCGGTCGTCGTGTTGAGATACGCGCCGCCGGCGACATACGGCTTCGGGGCCATGATCCCGAGATCGGCGTGCTGCGACATTCCGACGACATTGGGCACCACGACCCAGTCGTAGCCGTCGACGAACGAGCGGTGATACCAGTCGGTCAGCTCCTCAGGGAGCCAACCTCGTTGCGCCGCAAAGTTGCCCATGATCATCAGCCGTGGAATGTGGTGGACGCCGTTGGCCTCTCCGCGGGAGGGGAGGGGGCGGTCGGTAGCCTCGCCGGGTGACGACCGCGACTGGCATCGGCTCCTGGCCGGGCACGGACGTGCGAGAGGTGCTGTGTGTCGTCCGCGACCTGCTGGCCGATCCGGGCGACGGCGCCGACGGACTCCCGTACCTGCCGGAGCTGCCCGCCCGCGGCCCCGGCGCCGACCTCGTCGGGCGGGGTCTCGGGATGCTCGTCGACCTGCCGGTGGACCTGCAGCCGTCCGGCTGGCGGCTCATCGACCGGCCCGGCCGCGACGCCACTCGCACCGCAGCGTACTTGCGCCAGGACCTCGACGAGCTGGCCGAGGCGTTCGACGGTTGGACGGGGCGCCTGAAGCTGCAGGTGGCCGGCCCGTGGACGCTGGCGGCCAGCACCTGGCTCCCTCGTGGCGAGCGGGTGGTCTCGGACTCCGGCGCCACGCGCGACCTCGTCGACTCACTGGCCGAGGGCGTGCGTGCGCACCTAGCCACCGTCCAGGGGCTGCTGCCGGGCGCCTCGCTCGTCCTGCAGCTCGACGAGCCGTCCCTGCCCGCGGTTGTCGACGGCCGGCTGCCCACCGCGTCGGGCTATGGGCTGGTGCGCGCCGTCGACCCGCAGGACGCGCTGAACGGGTTGACGACGGTGCTCGGCGCGGCTCCCGAACGCATCCGACCAGTGGTCCACTGCTGCGCGCCCGACGCCCCGCTCGTCCTGCTGCGGCGCACCGGCGCTGACGTCGCGGTCGACACGGCGTTGCTCGGACCGCGCGGCTGGGAAGGAGTCGCCGTCGGCGTCGAGGAGGGGATGACCCTGTACGCGGGAAGCGTGCCGGCCGACGGCACTATGGCCCGTCCCAAGGACGTCGCCAACCGGCTCGACGAGCGGTGGCGCGACCTCGGCATGGCCGCTTCCGAACTGTCGAACCTGGTCATCACGCCGGCCTGCGGGCTGGCGGGACTCACACCGGAACGGGCCCGCGACGTTT
Organism: Actinomycetota bacterium; assembly: GCA_046731055.1. GTDB lineage: Bacteria > Actinomycetota > Actinomycetes > Actinomycetales > Dermatophilaceae > Lapillicoccus. The sequence continues at coordinate 16,953 of JBKPKI010000012.1, forward strand.
CACGGGTATGCATCGACAGCGCACGCGAGCTCGCCGAGCGGGCCGCGGTGTGAATGTCCCCTGGCCGGTCAAGTTCGGGGCGCTCGCCCTGATCTGGGGTGGGTCGTTCCTCCTCATGAAGGTCGGTCTCGAGGCGCTCGTGCCGGTCCAGATCGCGACTCTGCGGATCCTGACGGGCGCGGCGACGGTGTTGGCGTCCGCACTCATCATGGGAGTGCGGCTCCCGTCCTGGGGACGGGTGTGGGGGCACCTGTCGGTCGCGGGGTTCGTCCTCTGTTGCCTGCCGTTCACGCTCTTCCCGCTGGGTGAGGAGCGAGTCTCGTCGGCGCTGGCCGGAGTCGGGAACGCGACGACGCCGCTCTCCGCGGTGCTCTTCACCGCGCTCCTGCTGCCCTCGCAGCGGGCCGACCGCCGGACCGGTCTGGCCGTAGCGGCCGGATTCCTCGGGGTTGTGGTGATCCTGCAGCCGTGGGAGGCCCAGGGCCGGCCGGACGTGCTCGGCTTCGGCATGACCCTGCTGGCCGGCGCGTCGTACGGCCTCGGGTGGACCTACGTGAAGCGGTTCCTCGCGAAGGACGACATCGGCGGCCTCGGACTGCCGGCGGCGCAGCTGCTCACGGCCGCCGCCCAGATGTCGGTCGTGACGCTCGGCTGGTGGTGGCTGCACCGAGAAGGAGACCTGGGTCGCATACCCGCCCCCTGGTCCACCGTGGCCGGCTCCGGACCGGCACTCTGGCCGCTGGTGGCGGTCCTGGCCCTCGGTGTCGTCGGGACGGGGCTGGCCTTCGTGCTGCAGTATGACGTGGTCCGCGAGGTCGGCCCGACCATCGGAGCGACGGTGACCTACGTGATCCCCGTCGTGGCAGTCGTCCTCGGTGTCGTGTTCCTCCACGAGCGGCTGCACTGGCCGCAGGCGGCTGGCGCGGCCGTCGTGCTCGCTTCGGCCGTGGTCATCGGGCGGCCGCGGCGCCGGCCACGGACGGAACCGGAAGCGGCGGCGGACGACGACCTCACGTCGTCAGTGCCGAGCCCGACTTCCACTCGTCGAAGCTGACGTTCCAGTCGGTCCAGCCGTTGCCGGCCTCCAGGCCCCGGCTCGTGCCCGTGACGACGACCGGGTCGCCGACCTTGGCCAGGTCGAACAGCCACTGGGCGTTGGCGGTGCTCATGCCGATGCAGCCGTGGCTGACGTTGGCCTTGCCTTGGGAGCCGACCGACCAGGGGGCTGCGTGGAGGAACTCGCCGGAGTTGGTCTCACGCATGGCGAACTGGACGTCGGGGATGTCGTAGTAGTTCGGATCGCCCGGCTCGATGCCGACCGTGTTGGCGTCCATCCGAACCGTGGGCAGCTTCTCCATGACGACCTTGGTGCCGCTGCGCGTCTCGAAGCCGGCCTTGCCACCGGTGATCGGGATGGTCTTCACGTCGGCGCCCTTGACGTTGACCGTGAGCTGGTGACTCTGGAGGTCGGCCTTGATGATCGTGGCGTCCCCGACCGTGAAGCTGCCGGACGTCGACAGCTGGCCATAAGTGCCGTTGCCGGCGGGAACGCTGTTGATGTCGACGTTGACCTTGACCTTGGTGCCGGGCTTCCAGTACTGCGCGGGGCGCCAGTGCGCCTCGCTGCTGGACACCCAGCCCCACGAGCCCTGCTGCGGCGGGTCGGGCTTGACCGTCATCTTCTTCTCGAAGGCGGCCTTGTCCTTGACCGGCACGTCGAACCGGACGATGACCGGCATGGCCACGCCCACGGTGGCGCCGTTGGCGACGACCGTGGGATAGATCTGCTGCTTCTTCGAGAGCGCCTGGGTCGAGAACGTCGAGTGCGCCTTGGCCTCGGTGCCGGCGGTGTTCTTGCCGGTCATGCTCAGCGTGTAGGTCGTTCCGGGCTCGAGGAGGCTGCTGGCCGTCCAGGTGGCGCCGTTGGGGTCGAGAGTGCCCTCGACGTTGACCTCGCCCTTCTTGGGGTCCTTGTACGTCAGCGTGACGTCGGTGACCGTGCCGTCCTTGGCCGAGACGGACACGATGGTGTCGACCGGGACCTTGGCGTCGGCCTCGACGCTCGGGGTCAGCGTCACCGGCGGGGTTGTCGGCGTGGTCGTCGTCGAGGTCGACGCGGCGGCCGACGCCGCCGCGCCGGTGTTGGAACCTGAGCCACCGCCTGATGACGTGCAGGCGCCCAGGGTCAGCCCTACGGTGAGCGCCGCGGCGAACAGCCCGAGACGCCGATCGGACGCCGAACCCCGCGGCAGCCGGCGACGACCCCGCCGCCCAACGACCTGCACCATCTGGACTCTCCCCCTCCGGGCGTGACCGGGCACACCACGGCCCAGCGAACAGTGTCGCCGAACGACAGGCCACGGCCAAATTCCGACATGCCCGTCTCGACTCCTGACGGTCTCCTCCGACAGGTTTGAGAGGTTCCGCCGGAATCGCCCGGCTTCCAGGCATCAACGCAACCACTGCCTCGGTGGGCAGTCGTGATGCGGTGACCGCTGCATCGGGCCACAACCACTCTCCGCGTCGGCAGTTGTTGCGCTCGACCTTCAAGCGCAGTCCGGGAGGCCCCTGCGACCGACAGCACTGTCGGAGCGGTACGGCAGGATGGCCGCGTGACGACGGAGACCGAGGGCGCCAAGGCGTCCAGCACGGGTGAACGCCCGGGAGCCGAGCCGCCGTCGACGACCGCGGCCACCGGCATACCCACTGATGTCCTCCACGAGTGGAACGACCTTGCCCAGGACGCCCTCGCCGCCCAGTTCGCCTATCACGTCCGCGACGCCCCGACCATCAGCGACGCCGAGTACGACCGGATGATCCGGCGGCTCAACGAGCTCGAGGACGCCTACCCCACGCTCCGCACACCGGAGAGCCCGACGCAGCTCGTCGGCGGTGCGACGTTCTCGACCGACTTCCAGGCGGTCGACCACCTGGAGCGGATGCTCAGCCTGGATAACTGCTTCTCGCCCGAGGAGCTGGCCGCCTGGGCCGCGCGCGCCGCCCGCGACGCCAACACCGGCGACTACCACTACCTCTGCGAGCTCAAGATCGACGGCCTGGCGGTCAACCTGCTCTACGAGAACGGCCGCCTCACCCGGGCCCTCACCCGCGGCGACGGCCGCACCGGCGAGGACGTGACCAACAACGTCAAGACCATCAAGGACGTCCCTCACACCCTCCGAGGATCAGGTCATCCGGCGAAGGTCGAGGTCCGCGGCGAGGTGTTCTTCCCGGTGGAGGGGTTCGAGGAGCTCAACGCGTCGCTGGTCGCCGCCGGCAAGGCACCGTTCGCGAACCCCCGCAACAGCGCCGCCGGCTCGCTCCGCCAGAAGGATCCGCGGGTGTCCGCGAGTCGGCCACTGCATCTGCTCGTCCACGGCATCGGCTACCGGCAGGGCCTTGAGCTAACCCGGCAGTCGCAGGCATACGACCTCTTCCGCGAGTGGGGCCTTCCCGTCTCGACGCACTACGAGGTTCTCGACACGATCGAGCAGGTCGAGGCCTACGTCGCCCGGTTCGGCGAGCAGCGGCACAGCGTCGAGCACGAACTGGACGGTGTGGTCGTCAAGGTCGACGAGATCGCCGTCCAGCGACAGCTCGGGGCGACCTCGCGGGCGCCGCGGTGGGCGATCGCGTACAAGTACCCGCCGGAAGAGGTGAACACCAAGCTGCTTGACATCCTCGTCAACGTCGGCCGCACCGGTCGCGTGACGCCGTTCGGCCTGATGACGCCGGTCGTCGTCGCCGGTTCCACGGTCGAGCGGGCGACCCTCCACAACGCCGACGAGGTGCGGCGCAAGGGCGTCCTCATCGGCGACACCGTGGTGCTCCGCAAGGCGGGCGACGTGATCCCGGAGATCGTGGGGCCGGTCGTCGAGCTGCGCGACGGCACCGAGCGCGAGTTCGACATGCCGACGGTATGCCCCGTGTGCGGCACCCCCCTCGCGCCCGAGAAGGAGGGCGACAAGGACATCCGCTGTCCCAACGCGCGAACCTGCCCCGCCCAGCTGCGGGAGCGGATCGCCGGACTGGCCGGCCGGGGCGCCTTCGACATCGAGGTGCTCGGCTGGGAGGGCGCCGTCGCGCTGCTCAACGCGGGGGTGGTGACCGACGAGGGCGACCTCTTCGCCCTCACCCGCGAGCAGCTCCTCACGGTGCCGCTTTTCACCCGAGCCGCCAAGAAGACTGAAGCCGCCGAAGCGGTGGACGGCAAGGTCCTCTCGGTCAACGGCGAGCGCCTCTTCGACAACTTCGACAAGGCCAAGCGCCAGCCCCTCTGGCGGGTCCTCGTGGCGCTGTCCATCCGCCACGTCGGCCCGACCGCCGCCCGGGCACTCGCTTCCCAGTTCGGGTCGATGGACGCGATCCGGGCGGCCTCGCGCGACGAGCTGGCTCAGGCGGAGGGCGTCGGCGGCGTCATCGCGGACGCGGTGATCGAGTGGTTCGCCGTCGACTGGCACGCCTCGATCGTCGACAAGTGGGCGGCGGCCGGCGTCCGGATGGCCGACGAGCGCGACGCCTCGGTGCAGCGCACCCTCGAGGGGATGACCGTGGTCGTGACGGGCTCGCTGGAGCGGTTCTCCCGCGACCAGGCGCGAGAGGCGATCCTCGCGCGCGGCGGCAAGGCGGCCGGTTCGGTGTCCAAGAGCACGGACTACGTCGTCGTCGGCGAGAACGCCGGGACCAAGGCGACAAAGGCGGAGGAGCTCGGCGTGAGGATTCTCGACGAGGTGGCCTTCCGGGAGCTGCTGGAGACCGGTTCGGTCGACTGACCCTCAGCGCAGGCCGTTCAGAGCGCGTCAGCGCGGCGGCGCAGCAGCGCGGCCTCCGGCTCGTTGTGGGTGAGGTCCGCCGCGAGCAGGTATGCGTCTCGCGCCTCCATGCTCCTCCCCAGCAGGCTCAGCAGGTGGCCCCGCACCGCCGGCACCTGCGCGTACCCGCGCAGGGGCGGCGACTCCGCTGCCCGCTCGACCAGGACCAGACCGGCTTCCGGGTCGCCGGCCATGCCGACCGCGACCGCCCGGTTGAGCTCGACGACCGGCGACGGTGAGACCGACGACAACGCGGCATACAGCCGCACGATCCGCGGCCAGTCGGTCTCGCCGGCCGACGGAGCAAGGGCGTGGCAGGCGGCGATCGAGGCCTGCAGCAGGTACGGCGTTGGTGGTCCAGACAGCGCAAGTGCCCGGGCCAGCAAGGCGGTCCCCCGCCGCGTCAGCAAGGGGTCCCAGCGTCGGCGATCCTGCTCGAGAAGCGGCACCGGGGCGCCGGAGGCGTCGACGCGGGCGGCGAGCCGAGAGGCCTGCAGCTCGAGCAGCGCGTCGAGGGCCAGCACCTCGCGTTCCTCCGGCAGGAGCGAGGCCAGCAGCCGAGCCAGCCGGATCGCCTCGTGGCACAGCTCGGGCCGCGCCCAGTCAGGACCGGTGGTGGCGACGTACCCCTCGTTGAACATCAGGTAGACGACCTCGAGAACCGATGCCAGCCGCTCAGGCATCTCCTCGGGGCCCGGAAGCTCGGACGACACACCGTGGGTCGCGAGCGTCCGCTTGGCGCGGGAGATGCGTTGCCCCGCGGTCGCTTCAGGGATCAGCAGGCCACGCGCCACCTCCGTCGTCGTCAGGCCGCCGAGTAGCCGGAGGGTCAGCGCCACCCGCGACTCGGTCGTGAGCACTGGGTGACAGGTCGTGAAGACCAGCCGGAGCAGGTCGTCGCCGATGTGGTCGTCGAGCGCGTCGTCCACGTCGATCACCTCGACCTCTGGCAGGGACCGTCCGACCTCGGCGAGCTTGCGCGCATACGTGCTGCGCCGCCGCACCAGGTCGATGGCCAGGTGCCGTGCCGTGGAGACGAGCCAGCCAGCGGGATTCGGCGGAACCCCCTGGGCTGGCCACTGTTCCAATGCTGCGACGAAGGCGTCCTGTGCGATCTCCTCGCCGAGGCCGACGTCACCAACGACGCGGCTGGCCACGGCGACGATGCTGGCGGACTCCATCCGCCACACCGTCTCCGCGGCCCGCCGTGCGTCGGTTCCGGTCACGGCGTGGGTGGCGCCTCGAAGACCTGCTGCACGTCGGCCTCGCCCTCCCAGCCGGCCCAGTGCTCCTGGTGCAGGCGGACGAACCGGCTCGTCCACTCGATCGCCTCGTCGCGGGACCGGACGTCGTAGACGGCGTAGCTGATGAGCTCCTTGGACTCCGCGAACGGGCCGTCGGTGACGGTGAGCGCGCCCCCGACGAGGGAGACCCGGCCGCCGCCCGCCGCGACCGGCATGAGGCCGGCGAAGTCGACGAGCGCGCCGGAGCGGGTGGCCTCCATGCCGAGGTTCGCGATGGCCTCCATGAGGGCCGCGGGTGGTGGGGTGTCGGGCTGTGACGTGACCTTGAGGGTGCTGAAGTAACGCATCGGAAGCTCCTGAGGGTGTCGAGAGGTATGCGGCTGCGTGCGGCTCAGCGGGAGCCGGACGTAGCCCGGTGGTAGGTGTCGACGCCGAGCAGGCTGAGCCACGCCAGCGCCGTGATGATGCCGGTCGTGAACGCCGCGACCCCGGCTGCTGACCCGGACGCGATCGTTCCGAAGCCGCCGAGCAGGGCCACCGCGGCGACCACCGAGAACGTGGCGCGGGCGCGTCGGTGCTCCGTCGCATACCTCACGGCCATGACCACCATCGCAGCCGCGAGGGCGAGGAAGCCGATCCCGGACGTCATGAGGTGCAGCATCCCGCGCAGGCTCGGAGCGGTCGGGGTCGGCATGCCGACCGGGAAGCCGGCGATGGGATCGCTGGGGAACACGCCGGCCAGCAGGACGCCGACGCCGAACGCGCCGACGAGGACCGGAACGGCCCGCCCGCCACGGCGGCCGGGCAGGGTTCGCCGGAGCGCGACGGAGAAGGCAATAGACATCACGCCGGTGGCGAGAAGATTGGCGGTCTGGATCCAGCCCCAGTCGCCGATCGCCAGCTGGCTCCAGGCGTGCCGGCCGAGGTCGAAACCGTCGCGCGTGAGCGCCTGGGCGAGCGACACGGCGACGTAGACCGGGCCGGCGAGAACGCCGTAGCCGGCGAGCGACCGCGTCACGCGCGTCGAGGGGTCCGCGCAGCTATTGCGCTGGATGGCGATGGTGGTCATTCCGTGTCTCCTTCGGGTCGGGGACCGCCGCAGTCCGGGCGGTCTCATCCCTTCCTCGAACGGGCGCGGCGGGTTTCGACAGGCCCCGACCAGAAAGGTTCGGCGGAGCTACTCCTCGAACCGCCGGTACGCCCACTCCATGTGAGGCAGGTCCTCTCCACCGACCGTGGGCACGGCCGTGAGGCGGACAGGTGGACGGGAGTGAAGGTGGCGCTGACCTCCGGTTGGTCGTCGGCCGCGACGTCGCCCTCTACCTCTGAACCGAGAGCAGGACGTAGCTGCGTCCCGGTTGGCCCGGTGGCGTGGAACCGATCTGGTCACCGGTCCCGGCGTAGTGAGGCAGCGCCTCGGGGTCCTGGGAAAGCTGGCTCCTGCTCGGGATGTTGTTCTGGTGTCCAGGCGCGTGCTTGCCCCGCTTGCGATGCTGGAGTCAGAGCAGCAGACGGAACGAGGATCTATGCCCATCGAATGGATGCCGCGCTCCCGCACGGAGGAGGACGGCTGGAGAGACCTGCGGTCGAACCCGACGGTGGCCGCCGCCGTGCCCGAGGCGCGGTCCGGGATCGACGGGATCCGCGTGCCGGTGCTCGAACAGCCGTGGCGACTTCCCCGGTTCCCGCGGCTCCGCGCGCGATACGTGTTCCTCGCGCTGCGGGTGGTCCTCATCCTGCTCTTCGGCGCGGTCTACGTCGGGATCGCCGCGGTCCAGCTCCTTATGACGTCGTGGGTGGCCCGGCTGATGCTGGCGTTCCTCGTCGCGGTGGCCGTCTATCGGTCGTGGCGACTTCGTCGCCGAAGCCACGGCCCGGCGGACCTGTTCCTCAGTCCGCAGGGGTTGCAGGTCGAGGGGCTGTCCGTGCCCTGGTACCAGATCGAGGAGGTCGTCCGGTTCAACTTCCTCGCGCCGATGGACCGGTCGCACGCTCCGGCACGAAACTTCGTGGCGGTGCGCGTCCGTGACTTCGTGGCGGTGGCCGGTCTCAGCCCCGTCCGAGCCGGGCTGGCGAACCTGACTCGGCGGCACCTGCTGGTCCTCGCCGAAGCGAGCGAGCTGCGCCACCCGTCCGCCCTGGCCGCCGCCCTCCAGGAGCTCGTGGCGAACCCCGAGTCGCGCACGGTGCTGTCGACCCCGAACGGCTGCCGGCTGGTGGACGAGGGACCGGCCGGGACCGCCCGGCGGTCCCCATAGACTGACGAACCATGTCCCTCACCCGCGACGACGTCGCCCATCTCGCGTCGCTGGCCCGGATCGACCTCAGCGAGGCGGAGCTGGACCGCATGCTCGGCGAGCTGACCGTCATCCTCGACTCGGTCGCCATCGTCCAGCAGGCGCCGACCGACGGCGTGGAGCCCATGTCGCACCCGCTGCCTCTCACCAACGTCACCCGGCCGGACATTGTCAGACCCAGCCTCACCGCGCAGGAAGCCCTCGCCGGCGCCCCCGTCGCGGAGCAGCAACGGTTCTCCGTCCCGCGCATTCTCGCCGAAGACTGACCGACCGCCCCGGTATGCGTCGCGGCCGACCCGCCGGGGACGCATACCTCCTATCGCACGAGGGTTGAGAAGAACACGTGACCACCGATCTCATCCGGCTCGGCGCCGCAGAGATGGCGCGCCTGCTCGCCGACAAGGAGGTCAGCTCTGTCGAGCTGACCCAGGCCCACCTCGACCGGACCGCCGACGTCGACGACGACGTCCATGCGTACCTCCACGTCGACGCGGAGGGCGCCCTGCGGACCGCGGCCGAGGTCGACCAGCGCCGCATCGCGGGCGAGAGCCTGCACCTGCTGGCCGGCGTCCCGATCGCGGTCAAGGACGTCCTGGTGACTCGCGGACTCCCGACAACCTGCGGCAGCCGGATCCTCGAGGGCTGGATCCCGCCCTACGACGCGAGCGTGGTCGGCCGCCTGCGGACGGCGGCCATGCCGATCCTCGGCAAGACCAACATGGACGAGTTCGCCATGGGCTCCTCGACCGAGCACTCCGCGTGGGGGCCGAGCCACAATCCGTGGGACCTGACCCGGATCCCGGGCGGCTCGGGCGGCGGGTCGTCCAGCGCGGTTGCGTCGTTCCAGGCCCCGTTCGCGATCGGTACCGACACCGGCGGCTCGATCCGCCAGCCGGCGGCGGTCACCGGCACGGTCGGGGTGAAGCCGACGTACGGCGGGGTGTCCCGGTACGGCCTCGTCGCGCTGGCCTCCAGCCTCGACCAGGCCGGACCCTGCACCCGGTCGGTCCTCGACGCTGCGCTGCTGCACGCCGTCATCGGCGGCCACGACCCGATGGACTCGACGTCGATCGACGCGCCCGTTCCGCCAGTGGTCGACGCCGCCCAGCGCGCGTCAGTGGAGGGGATGACGGTCGGCGTCGTCCGGCAGCTGGGCGGGCAGGGGTACCAGGCGGGCGTCCGCGAGCGCTTCGACGAGTCGGTGCAGCTGCTCGTCGACCTCGGCGCCAAGGTGGTCGAGGTCGACTGCCCGAGCTTCGACTACGCGCTGGCGACCTACTACCTCATCCTCCCCAGTGAGGCGTCGAGCAACCTGGCCAAGTTCGACGCGATGCGCTACGGCCTCCGCGTCCTGCCGTCCGGCGTGGCCGACCCCGACGCCGAGCAGGTCATGGCGGCGACCCGCGACGCCGGTTTCGGGCCGGAGGTCAAGCGGCGGATCATCCTCGGGACGTATGCGTTGTCCTCCGGCTACTACGACGCCTACTACGGCCAGGCCCAGAAGGTCCGCCGGCTCATCGCGGAGGACTTCGCCCGGGCGTTCCAGCTGGCCGACGTCCTGGTGTCGCCGACGGCACCGACGACCGCGTTCCCGATCGGCGAGAAGCTGGACGACCCGCTGGCCATGTACCTCAACGACGTCGCCACCATCCCCGCGAACCTCGCCGGCGTCCCGGGGATGTCGATCCCCTCCGGGCTGGCGCCCGAGGACGGGCTGCCTACCGGCATACAGTTCCTCGCTCCGGCGACCGAGGACGACCGCCTGTATGCCGCGGGGGCGGCCCTCGAGGCCGCTCTCTTCGACCGGTGGGGCGGCCCGTTGCTCGACCGCGCGCCCGAGCTGCCGAAGGGAGACTGAGATGACGGTCACCGCGATGGTGCTGCCGTACGAGTCCGCAGTCGCCGCATACGACCCGGTGCTCGGGCTGGAGGTGCACGTCGAGCTCAACACCGCGACGAAGATGTTCTGCGGCTGTGCCACGACGTTCGGGGCCGAGCCGAACACGCAGGTATGCCCGGTGTGCCTTGGCTTGCCCGGGGCACTGCCGGTGGTCAACGAGGTCGGCGTCGAGTCGGCGATCCGGATCGGGCTGGCGCTGAACTGCACGATCGCGCCGTGGTCCCGGTTCGCGCGGAAGAACTACTTCTACCCAGACATGCCGAAGAACTTCCAGACGTCGCAGTACGACGAGCCGATCGCCCACGACGGCTGGCTCGACGTCGAGCTGACCGACGGGTCGATCTATCGGGTCCTGATCGAGCGGGCCCACATGGAGGAGGACACCGGCAAGTCGCTGCACGTCGGCGGCGCCACCGGTCGGATCCACGGCGCTGACCATTCGCTCGTCGACTACAACCGGGCCGGCATCCCGCTCATCGAGATCGTCACCAAGCCGATGACCGGCGTGGGGGACCGGGCGCCCGAGATCGCTCGTGCGTACGTCATCGCGCTGCGCGACCTGCTCCGGGCGCTCGGGGTGTCGGATGTGCGCATGGAGCAGGGGTCACTGCGCTGCGACGCGAACGTGTCGCTGCGCCCCAAGCTCGACGACGACCAGTCGTCCGTGCCCCTCGGCACCCGGACCGAGACCAAGAACGTCAACTCGTTCCGGTCCGTGGAGCGGGCCGTGCGGTACGAGATCATGCGGCAGGCCGCGGTGCTGCACGACGGTGGCCGGGTGATCCAGGAGACGCGGCACTGGCACGAGGACACCGGCGTGACGACGTCCGGTCGCGAGAAGAGCGACGCCATGGACTACCGGTATTTCCCGGAGCCCGACCTCGTGCCCGTCGCTCCGTCGTCGGAGCTGGTGGCGGCGCTGCGTCAGACGTTGCCGGAGCCCCCGGGGGAGCGGCGCAAGCGGCTGCAGACGGCGTGGGGGTACACCGACCTCGAGATGCGCGACGTCGTCAACGCCGGCGCGGTCGAGCTCATCGAGGCGACGGTGACCGCGGGTGCGACCGCGGCCGGGGCGCGCAAGTGGTGGAGCGGCGAGGTGGCGCGGCGGGCCAACGCCGAGGGGGTCGACGTGGGGGAGTACGCGTCGGCGACCGGGCTCACGCCCGCACACGTCGCGGAGCTCGACCAGCTGGTCACCTCTGGGCGGCTGAACGACCCGATGGCGCGCCAGGTGCTGGAGGGCGTCCTGGCCGGGCACGGTTCGCCCACCGCGGTGGCCGACGCGCTGGGGCTGCAGCTGGTCCAGGACGACTCGGCGCTGGAAGCGGCGGTCGACGCGGCCATCGCGGCGAATCCCGACGTCGCGGACAAGGTTCGGGGCGGAAAAATCCAGGCGGCCGGTGCCCTGATCGGCCAGGTGATGAAGCAGATGAAGGGTCAGGCCGACGCCGCCAAGGTCCGCGAGATCATCCTGTCCCGGCTGACCTGAGCCCTGGGGCCTTCCGCTTCCAGACGCACGTTCTTGTCGATCCTCCGCGGTCTCACACCGCTCGAGTGGCAACAACGTGAGTGTGGAAGCGGGAGAGGCGGGCTAGCGCTTGCCGCCGCCGAGCAGACCGCCGAGGACCCCGCCCAACAAGTCGCCGATCCCGCCCTGGCCGCTCGGCGTGCCGGGCTGCGTCTGTGACCCGCCGGAACCGCCGAGTACCTGGCCGAGGATGTCACCGATCCCGCCGCCCTGGGCGCCGGCGCCACTGCCGGTTCCGGCCGCCCCACCGCCGAGCACCGAACCGAGCACGTCGCCCAGGCCACCGGCCCCCGCCCCGCCGGAGCCACCGAGCACCCCGCCAAGACCGCCGAGCCCACCCGTCGGGTCATCCGTCGCTGCGGCGGTCGTCGAGCCGGCAGTCGCGCCCTGGAGCTTCTTGGCCAGGTATGCCATGACAATCGGCGCAAGGATCGGCAGCAGCTTCTGGATGATGCCCGAGCCCGCGCCGGGCGTGGCCCCGCCGAGGCGCGCCACGACATCCGACGTCTGGTCACCAAAGACGTTCTGGACGATCCGCTGCCCGTCGTGGGTGTCGATCTGGTCGAGGTCGGCGCCCAG
>JBKPKI010000013.1:0-11749 GCA_046731055.1 Actinomycetota bacterium
GGGTCGTGGGTCGCCATGACGACCACGGCACCGCGGTTCGCCTGGGCGCGCAGCAGGTCGAGCACGCGGCCCCGGTTCGCATGATCGAGCTCGGAGGTGGGCTCGTCGGCGAGGAGGACCGGCGCCTCGGTGGCGAGGCCACGCGCCACGGCGACGCGTTGCTGCTGCCCGCCGGACAGCTCCTCGACGAGGTGGTCACCGGACTCTGCCAGGCCGACGTCGGCCAGCGCGGTGGCGGCTCGGATGGCGACCTCTCCGGGGCGAATCCCGGTGGCCAGGAGAGGAAAGGCGACATTCTCACGAGCGGTGAGCACCCCCGCGAGCCCGTTGCCCTGCGGGATGAGGCGACACCCGCGCGAACGGCGGTGGTGCGGTCCGAGACCCGGGCCCCCGCGACCGTCACCTCCCCCACGACGGGACGCACCGCACCCGCGATCGTCCACAGCAGCGACGACTTGCCGGCGCCGGACGGTCCGGTGAGCGCGAGCAGGCTTCCCGGCGGAACGACGAGGTCGACGTCGTCCACCGCGAGGACCGATCCGTAGCGGACCGCTACCCCATCCAGACCGTCGAGAGTGACCCGGTCGCGTTGCGCCACCCAGATGACGTCGACCCGGCTCGCCCTCCAGCCCGTCGCGAAGGTCGACGCCGGCGTCACCCAGCCGTCCATCAGCGGGATGTCGTCAGGGCCGAGCGAGGAGATCTGCCCGGCGCGCCCCTCGAGGCTGAACCCCTACCAGTGGCTGGGATCATCCAGCTGACGGAAGAAGCCGGTCACGACGAACGGCTTGGAAAACGGCGCCGTTTGGTAGCCCAGAACGAGCACCTCCACGGGGTTGAGCTGCGTGCCGAGCGCCCAGCCCTGGACTTTCGCCTCGGCCGCCGACACCGCGATCTCGTAGGGGTTGGAGGGGCACCGGCCCGTCGTGATCTCGAGCGCCCGGCAGGTGTCCTGCGGCCCGAGGACCTGAACGGTCGCCGGGCGCCCGGCCACGCCGACCAGGTTGACCCGACCTGACCACAGTTCGCTTCCGGCGTCGTACAGCGGAACCAACGCCGGCGGGAACGTGCCGCGGACGACGGCCGGCTCGGGCGGGACGCGGTCCGCCTGGACCGATTCCCCGACGATCGACGTGGCTACCGCGTTCTGTCGTGTCAGTCCGTCGCGCAGCAAGGACTGCTCCAGGGCCCGCTCGTAGAGCGGGGCGAACACCGCGCAGGCACTGATGAGGGCGGACAGCAGCAGCAGAGTTACGGCCTGGACGCGTCGGTATCGGATCGCCGCCCACACCGCACACCTCCGAGGTCCTCCCCGGACGCGCGCGCCTGCCCGGGGCGCTCGACACTACCGCCGGTGGCCGGGAGCAACGAGGACGTCAGCCGAGGCGGACCAGCGCGACGGAGTGACCGGGCAGCCGCAGGACGTGGTCGGTATGCGTCGTCGTTTCCGGATCCCAGGCCAGCACGATCTCGGCATCCGGACCGAGCCCGGGGACCGGGACGTCGCTCGGCTCAGCCGAGAGGTTGGCCACGACGCGCACCCGGCCCCGAGCCATCACCAGCCAGTCGTCGCCGTCACCGGCCTCGACCGACACCGCGTCGAGCCGGTCGTCCCTGAGGTCGGCGTGCCGCCGCCGCTCGGCGACGAGAGACGCATACCAGCGCAGCATCCGAGCATGGGCCGGCTGCGCGAGCTCGGACCAGTCGAGGACGCTGCGGTCCCGGGTGGCCGGGTCCTGAGGATCGGGGACGTCGTCGTCCTCGGCCCAGCCGTGTTCGGCGAACTCGGCCCGCCGCCCGCTCTGCACCGCGTCGGCGAGCTCGGGCTCCTCGAACGAGGTGAAGAACTGCCATGGCGTGCTGGCTGCCCACTCCTCGCCCATGAAGACCATGGGCGTGTACGCCGAGGTCAGGTAGAGCGCGGCTCCGATGGCCTGCTGCCCGGGTGTGACGCAGGCGCTGATCCGGTCGCCCCCCGCGCGGTTGCCGACCTGGTCGTGGGTCTGCAGGTACCCGAGGAACTCCGCTCCGCGATGCGAGGCCGGGTCGACCGGCGCGCCCCAGGTGCACCCCCGAAAGGACGACCACCGGCCGTCGTGGAAGAAGACGTCATGCAGCGTCTTGGCCAGGACGCCCGGCGCGGCGAAGTCGGCGTAGTAGCCCTGCGTCTCAGCGGTGAGCGCGGTGTGCAGGGCGTGATGGACGTCGTCGTCCCACTGAGCGCTCATCCCCCAGCCGCCTTGCTCCGTGGGCGTGACGACGACTGGATCGTTGAGGTCGCTCTCGGCGACGAGGGCCAACGGCCGGCCCAGTTCGCGCGACAGCGCGGCAACCTGGTCGGACAGGTCGGCAAGGAAGTGCGGTGTCGAGTCGTCGTGCAGCTCATGGACCGCGTCGAGCCGCAGGGCGTCGACGTGGAAGTCGCGGAACCAGCGCAGCGCGTTGTCCGCGAGAAACCGGCGGACCTCGGCCGAGTCGGCGCCGTCGAGGTTCACCGCCGGCCCCCATGGGGTCGTATGGCGCTCGGTGAAGTACGGCCCGAAGTGGCTCAGGTAGTTCCCGCTGGGACCCAGGTGGTTGTACACGACGTCGAGGCAGACCCCGATGCCTCGCTGGTGGCAGGCGTCGACGAACCGCTGCAAGGCGGCCGGACCGCCGTATGGGTCGTGCACCGCATACAGGTCGACGCCGTCGTAGCCCCAGTCCCACCGGCCGGGAAAGGCGGCCACGGGCATGAGCTCGACGACGTCGACGCCGAGCGCGACGAGGTGGTCGAGCCGGCTGGTGGCGGCGTCGAGCGTGCCGCCGGAGGTGAAGGTGCCGACGTGCAGCTCGTAGAAGACCCCGCCGACGGCTCCCACGCCGTCCCGGGGACCGAGCCAGCCGGCGTCGCCCCAGGTGTGGGCCGCCGCGTCGAAGGTTCGGCTCGGGCCGTGCACCCCGCGCGGCTGCCAGGCGCTGCGCGGGTCGGGCAACGGCGGGCCGCCGTCGACCCGGAAGGCGTAGTCGAACGGTGCCGTGCGATCAGTGGTGACCCGCCACCAGCCGCCGGGTTGTCGCCTCATGGGGACGGTGGTGACGACGCCGCCCAGCGGTTCGATGTCCACGTCGACCCGCCTCGCGGCGGGCGCCCAAACGCGAATCTCGTTGTCAGTCATGGGTTCTCACGAGGAGAGCCACCGGCAGACGATCGAGTATGCCGCCGAGCGGCACGTCTCCGTCGCTGTCCACGGCCCGTCCGGTCAGCCGATCGGTCCAGCGGCCGGGCGGTACGGCGACGGCCTCGTCGCCCCATCCGTCGAGAGACCCCGCGAGCCTGGTCACGACGGCGACGACATAGTCACCGGAGGAGTCCCCGCGGGCTACCGCGAAGACGTGTCTCGTCCCGGTCCGCACCGGACGCACCGTGGCCGTCGGGCCGACGAACCATTCGGGGTGGTCGCGCCGGAGCCGCAGGGCGCGGCTGGTGACGAGCAGCTTCTCGTCGTCGAGGTCCTCCGCGTCGCCGCCGTCATCCAGTCGGGACAGGCGTTCGGCAATGACTCCGAAGTCGACCGGCCGGCGGTTGTCGGGGTCGACGAGGGAGAGGTCGACGACCTCGGTCCCCTGGTAGACATCGGGGACGCCGGGCAGAACCAGCATGAGGAGCTTCTGGCCCAACACCGTGGCGCGCGTAGCGTGCGCCGTCGAGGCGAGCCACGCCTCGACGTGCGTCCGCAGGGCGTCGTCGCCCAGGACGCCGGTGACGAAGGCGGTCACCGCGTGCTCGTATCCCGCGTCGGGGTCCGACCAACCGGTGTGGAGCTTCGCCTCGCGGACCGCCTTGGTGGCGTATGCCTGCAGCCGCGGCTCGTCCAGCGGCCAGGCACCGACGAGCGTCTGCCAGAGCAGGTACTCGGTTGCGCCGTCGAGGCGTTCGGACCGATACGGGCGGGCCGTCTGTTGGGCCTCGCGCACCCAGTCGCGCCAGGCGGCCGGGCGCTCCGAGAGGACGGCGAGCCGAGCCCGGACGTCCTCCGAGCGCTTGGTGTCGTGCGTCGAGAGCGTCGTCATCGTCAGAGGCCACTCCTGCGCGAGCCGCTCGACAAAGGTGGTCAGCTCGTCGGGTTCGACCGCGAAGTGGTCCGGGTCGCCGCCGACCTCGTTCAGCCCGACCAGCCGGTAGTACCGGTAGAATGCGGTGTCCTCGATGCCCTTGGCCATGACGGGTCCGCAGGTCTGTTGGAACCGGATGACCAGGTCGTCCACCGCCGCGCCGGCCTCCGCGCGGACGTCGTCGTCGACCCGGCCGAGCACGAGATCGCGGACGATGTCGAGCACCGCATGGTCCTGGGCGCCGAGAAGGTCGCGGGCGCGCCCGACCGCGTCGTCGAGGACGCGCTGGGTTTCCGGAGGCACACCTTCGCCGGGCACGACGTACGCGCGGTACCGGTCCATACCGATCAGGAGAGCGACGAGCGCCCGCTGGACCGCGTCGCGAGGCGGGTGCACCCGGGAGGACGGCGCCCTCATCACCTCGTCGGTCCGCCGGGCCAGCCGCAACACCTCCGGCGTCAGCGTGGACTCCACCACGAAGTGCTTGGAAGCGGTCACCACCTCGTCAAGGGTGAGCCGCGCGCCGGAGACCAGCGCCAGCAGGTCGGTCAGCGGCTGCTTCCCTTCCGGATCGACGAACAGCCCCCCGACCCGCCCGAGCAGGTCGTAGCCCGTGGTGCCGGCGCACTCCCAATCCCGCGGCAGCCGCTCGTCGCCCTCGAGGATCTTCTCGACCACGACCCAGGCAGCGTCCGTCGCGTCGGCGAGCCGCCGCAGGTAGCCGCGGGGGTCGGCCAGGCCGTCGGGGTGGTCGATGCGGAGTCCGTCGACCAACCCGTCCTGGACGAGGTCGACAAGCAGGCGGTGGGTCGCCTCGAACACCTCCTTGTCCTCGACTCGCACCGCCACCAGCGCCCCCACGTCGAAGAAGCGCCGGTAGTTCAGCGTGCTCGCCGCCGCCCGCCACGACTCCAGCCGCCACCACTGCCGGTCCAGGAGCTCGGCCAGCGGCAGCTGCTCGGTGCCAGGGCGGACCGGCAGCTCGTGCCCGTAGTAGCGGACCACGGTCTCGTCGCCGCCCGGCCCACCGTCCGCGGCGAGCGAAATCTCGCCGCCGGCCAGCACCTCCTCCAGGGTGCCGCCGAGGACCGGTTGCACGATGCGGCCGTCGGCAGCGTCCCAGTCCACGTCGAACCACGACGCGTACGGCGACTCCCGCCCGTCGCGCAGCAGCGACCACAGCGGCGCGTTGAGGTGCTCCGGCTCGGGCACCGCCATGTGGTTCGGGACGACGTCGACGACGACCCCGAGCCCCCGTTCGTGCAACGCACTGACCATGGCGTCGAACGCCTCGCGGCCACCGGCCTCCTCGCTGAGCCGGGTGTGGTCGACGACGTCGTAGCCGTGCGTGGACCCAGGGGCGGCCTGCAGCACGGGCGAGAGGTATGCGTGGCTGACCCCCAGGTTCGCCAGATGATCGGCGACCGCGGCCACGTCGTCGAACCCGAACGTCGCCTGGATCTGCAAGCGGTACGTCGCCGTAGGAACCCGGCGGTTCGGACGCCTGGACGTCGGCTCGGTCACTCCTCCGGCCCGCACGGGCTGCGTAGCACAACGATGCTTCGGGCCGCGACCGAGAACTCGGTCTCCGGCTCGAGGATCGCGGACGCCTGGACCATGGCCGAGGCCGCGGTGACCGGGTCAGCGGCCGTGGCGCTCGCGTGAGTGGCCGGCTCGGGCACCATCGCGGTGTCGATCTCGATGTACCACTGGGCGCCGTACTCCTCTTCCGGAAGGTTGAAGGTGATCGGATCGTCGTGAGCGTTGAAGACGACGAGGAAGCAGTCGTCGCGAATGGGGGCGCCTCGTCGGTCAGGCGCGGGGATGGCGAGGCCGTTGAGGAACACCATCAGGGACCGGGCCAGCCCGTCGTTCCAGGCGTCCTCGTCCATGTGCTTGCCGTTGGGCATGAACCAGGCGATGTCGCCGAGGTCGCTCTCGCCGCCGTGACTGGCCACGCCGGCGAAGAACCGACGCCGGCGGAACACCGGATGGTCCTTGCGGAGCTGGACCAGCCGGCGCGTGAACCGAAGGAGCTCGGCGTTGTCGTGGTCGAGGTCCCAGTCGATCCAGGTCAGGTCGTTGTCCTGGCAGTACCCATTGTTGTTCCCGAGCTGCGTCCGGCCCAGCTCGTCACCGTGCGCGATCATCGGAACGCCCTGCGAGAGGAGGAGGGTGGTGAGGAAGTTGCGCTGCTGCCGCAGCCGCAGCGCATTGACCTGCGGGTCGTCGGTGGGACCCTCGACGCCGCAGTTCCAGGACCGGTTGTGGCTCTCGCCGTCCCGGCTGCCCTCGCCGTTGGCCTCGTTGTGCTTCTCGTTGTAGGAGACCAAGTCGCGCAGGGTGAAGCCGTCGTGGGCCACGACGAAGTTGATCGAGGCGATCGGCTTGCGTCCCGAATGCTCGTAGAGATCGGAGGAGCCGGTGAACCGGGACGCGAACTCGGCGAGCGTGGCCGGCTCACCCCGCCAGAAGTCGCGGACCGTGTCGCGGTACTTGCCGTTCCACTCGGTCCACAGCGGCGGGAAGTTGCCGACCTGATAGCCGCCGTCGCCGAGGTCCCACGGCTCGGCGATGAGCTTGACCTGGCTGATGACGGGGTCCTGCTGGATGATGTCGAAGAACGCGGACAGCCTTGACACGTCGTGGAACTGACGGGCAAGCGTCGCCGCGAGGTCGAACCGGAACCCGTCGACGTGCATGTCGAGGACCCAGTAACGCAGCGAATCCATGATCAGCTGCAGCACGTGCGGATGCCGCATCAGCAGGGAGTTGCCGGTGCCGGTGGTGTCGTAGTAGTGGGAGAGGTCGTCGTCGACGAGCCGGTAGTAGGAGGCGTTGTCGATGCCACGGAAGGCCAGAGTTGGGCCCAAGTGGTTGCCCTCGGCGGTGTGGTTGTAGACGACGTCGAGGATGACCTCGATGTCGGCCTCGTGCAGCGCCCTCACCATGCTCTTGAACTCCGGCACCTGCTCGCCCCGGGTGCCATACGCCGCATACTCGTTGTGCGGAGCGAAGAATCCGATGGTGTTGTAACCCCAGTAGTTCCGCAGGCCCTGGTCCATCAAGGTGAAGTCCTGGACGAACTGGTGCACCGGCATGAGCTCGATGGCCGTGATACCCAGGCGGGTGAGGTGCTCGATCGTCGCTGGGTGCCCGATGCCGGCATACGTGCCGCGGATCTCCTCGGGGACGTCCTCGAGGAGTCTGGTGAGGCCCCGGACGTGGGCCTCGTAGATCACCGTGTCGTGGTACTCGTGGTGTGGCGAGCGGTCATGGCCCCAGTCGAAGAACGGGTTGATGACCACGGACGTCAGCGTCTTCCCGAGGCTGTCCTCGGTGTTGGGGACGTCGTCGAGACCACCCTCGGGGTCGTCGAAGTTGTATCCGAACAGCGCGGGGTCGCCCGCCATGGCGCCGTCGATCGCCTTGGCGTAAGGATCCAGGAGCAGCTTCTCGGGGATACACCGGGCGCCCCGTGACGGCTCGTACGGCCCGTGGACCCGGTAGCCGTAGCGCTGACCGGGCTGGATGCCAGGCAGAAAGCCGTGCCACACGAACCCGTCGACCTCGGGCAGGACGACCCGCGTCTCCCGGCCACGTGCGTCGATGAGGCAGAGCTCGACGTTCTCGGCGACCTCGGAGAAGATCGCGAAGTTGACCCCGGTGCCGTCGTAGGTCGCGCCGAGGGGATAGGGCTTGCCGGGCCAGATCTCCATGAATGCCTTTCACTCACTCCCCGGCTTTGCATACGGGGCAGGGGCACGACGTCGCTGGCGAGCCAGCGTCCATCCTAGGCAAGCGGGGCGCTATCGGCTCGGCGAGTCCCGCTCGCGCCGAGCTCCCGTGGCCCGACGACCTCGCGTTCATGCGAAATCCACGACGAGGGCAGTGACGCTGGTGGCGGGACGGGGTCAGCGGGGCGGCGACTGCAGCAGTCGGTCGAGGAGCGGCTCGAGGGGAAGCACGGCAAAGCGGATGAACGCGTCGCTGCAGGCGTAGGGCATCACCAGGAGCTCGCCATGAAGAAGCGCGCCGCAGGTGTAGACGACGTTCGGGACGTAGCCGATCTGCTCCTCCTCGGTGGGCACCAGCAGCGGTTCCGGCAGCACTCCGCGCACGCGCAGGGGGTCGTCGAGGTCGAGGAGCATGGCCCCCAGCGCGTAGTGGCGCACAGCGCCCACGCCGTGCGTGATCACCAGCCACCCCTCGGGCGTCGCGAGCGGCGGGGCTCCGGTGCCAAGCTGGACCGCCTCCCAGGCCTGGCGAGGCCGTTGCAGCAGCCCGATGTCGTCCCACCAGTCCCCGTCGGGCGAGGCGCCGAGGACCAGCGCCTCCCGGTTACGGCGCGCCACGCTGAGCAGCTGCCCGGACACCCGCCGAGGGAACAGCGCCATGCCCTTGTCGTGCGCGGCCGGCCCGAAGAGCCGCGAGGCGGTGAACGTGCGGAAGTCCGCCGTCGACAGCTGGTGGGAGGTCACCACGGCCCCGTCGTAAGCGGTGTAGGTGCCCCGGTAATCCGTCGAACCTGACCCGTCCTCGGCGAAGGGCACCAACCGGACGTCCTCGACTCCCCCCCGCTCGGCGTTGCTGACAGGAAACAGCACCCGTTCGGCCACGGCGCTGTCGGCCCGGAAGCGGGCGACGTACCGGCTGTCCACCGCGAGCCGCACGTGGTGGAGGAGGTCCGGTGCGGCACCGTCCCTCTGCAGCCGTTGCAGCAACGCGTCGACCTGCTCGGTGGTCAACGTCCGTCCGGCGTTGGCCGCCGCGTCCGAACCGTCGGCGGTCGCGCCGAGTCCGGGGATGTCGCCGCCGGCGGCCCGTACCGCGTGTTCCAGATAGTCGGCCGGCCAGGCCTCCGCCGACACCGATGGGCGCACCAGCTGTTGTCCGACCGCGTCCATCCGGATCTGTCCCTGTGCACCGACGACACCCGTGCGGAACTCCAGGCTCGAGATGTGTCCCTCACCGATGGCCCGCACCGTCAGCACGAAGCGCAGCTCGTCGGCGGCCAGGCCGCTCTGGTCGGGGTGCGGCACGATGGACGGGTTGAGAATGGCCGCCGCCTCGACCGCGTACTCCTGGGTCAGAAAGGCGCCGAGCAGCTCACGTCGTTCGGGCGTGAGGCGGCCGGCCTCCAGCTTCGCGTAAGAGGCGTGCTCGTCGAACACGGTTCGGGCTTCGGAATGGCGCGCGGACAGCGAGCGGACCAGCGGCGGCAGCGTCTCGGCGACCTCCTCGTCGGACAGGGACAGCACCCGCTGGATCACTGACTCGGCCCGCGAGAGCCCCAGGCTGACCAGCTCGTCTCCCGGCAGGAACGGCCGCAGGATCGTCCGCCGCGGGTCCGCGCGCAGCGTCGGCCCCACCCGCTGCACCGACACGCGACCGCGAGCGGTCGTCACCATCCGGCCCACGGCCCCCCGATCTGATCAGCCACGCGGGTCAGTCCGACAGTCTGCCCTGCTCCTTGACCAGCTGCCGGACAGCGAGGAGGGCCAGGGTGGACTCGGCGCCCTCGTTGGCGTTGACTCCGCTCACCGTCAGTCCATCATGACAGCCCCCGCTGACGTCGTCGGCCAGCGGTGTGTCGAGGTCGTTCCGGCCGGCGAACCACTGCTCGCACCGGTCCACGGTGGTCGTCCAGCGATGGTCGCCGGTGATGCGCAACGCTCGGGCACAGGCTTCGGCCAGCGCCGCCACCTCGATGGGCTGCTGGTCGAATGCGGGGCGCGCTTCACCGGGCGCCCAGCCGGCCGCCGGAGTGACGCTCAGGTGGCCGCGTGGTGACGTCTCGACGTCGACCAACCAGTCGAGCAGGGCGAGCCCTCGGTCGAGAAGAGGTCCGTCCTCGAGCGCCGCCCCGGCGGCGACCATGACCTCCGGCAGCACGGCGTTGGCGTATCGGAGCCGGGACTCGGGCCAGGGCCACCCGGGCGACGCCGCCCTGGCCACCAGGGCTGCCGCGTCGGCGAGGAGGGACCGGGCGGCGGCGTGCCCGGGGTGGCGCTGGAGCACCTCGGCGGCGCCGAGACCCGCATACGCCATCGAGCGGAGGAAAGGCGACCGCCTGCCCATGGCGGCGTCGAACACCGGTCGGGCGCGAGCGCCATGGTCTCCTCCGACGCGAACGACGGTGCCGAGCGCCCAGATGCCTCGTCCCCACCAGTCGCCGCACGACGCCTCGTCGGTCCAGCGGCTCGTGCCGTAGCCCCGTCGGTTATGTGCTCGACCGTCCGGCGTGAAGGCGCCAACCACGAACTCGAAGGACGTCGTGAAGAGCGGCCCGACCTTGGGCGGGGGGTTCGGGTCGCGGGCGAGGACGACCAGGGCCCGAGCCACGTCGTCCAGGCAGTACCCGTGAGGGGTCAGAGGATCCAGCCCGCTTGCGTGTTCGACGACGCCGAAGGCGTCGCTGAGACGAAGGAGGTGGGCGTACGAGAGCGGGCGGTCGACGGTCGTGTCGGACGTCACGACGCCAGCACGTGCCGATTGACCGCCTCGACGCCCAGACGCTGGTAGGCCGAGCCGACGGCGGCCCAGGACAGCGACGGAGCGACGCGGGAGGCCCGGCGCCGGAGGCTCTGTGCCAGTCCCGGCTCCGTGACGACCCGGCGCGCCGCGGCGGCGATCGACGCGGGATCGCGGGGCGGGACGAGCAGGCCGACTCCCCCGCCGAGGAGCTCGCGAGCGTGCGGGAAGTCGGTCGAGATCACTGCTCGGCCCGCGGCCACCGCTTCGACCAGAACGCCCGAGGTGACCTGGTCACGTGACTCGTAGGGGAGCAGGACCAGGTCAGCGCTGGAGACCACCTGACGCAGGTGGGTGGTGGTGAGGTACCGACCGTCGAAACGAACGCGGTCGGCCACGCCCAGCTGCCGGGCCCGCTCGACGAGCGACTCGCGGTAGGCCTCGCCCCGCGCCGCCAGCACCTTCGGGTGCGTCTCTCCCACGACGTCGTAGACGAGGTCGACGTCCGGCAGCTCCGCCAGCGCCTCGATGCCCCACTCGACGCCCTTGCCCGGACCGAGAAGGCCCCACGTCAGCATCCGCCAAGGGCGCGGTTGGACGCGGTCGTCTGCGGGCCTCGGCCGGCCGGCGGCCGCGCCGTGCGGCACCACGTGAACCTTGGAGGCGTCGATCGCGTAACCGCGGAGGAGTCGCTCGCGGGCGGCCTTGGTCATCGTGACCACCGCGCTCGCCCGCGCTGACAGCTCCTCGAGGATCTCCCGCTGTCGCGGCGCCGGGGACAACAGCACGGTGTGCAAGGTGACGACGACCGGCACCTCCAGCCGACGCACCAGGTCGAGGACGTCCTCCCCGTCGCGCCCGCCGAAGATCCCGTACTCGTGCTGAACGAAGACCACATCCGCCTCGTCCAACGCGGCGGCCGCGGCTGAGGTCTGGTCCCGCCGGTCGCGGACCCATTGGTACGTGACCTCGGCCGGCGCCTGCGGCGAGTAGGCGTCGACGAGACTGACGACCCTGACCGAGTCACCGGTGCGGGCGACCTGGCTGGCGAGCGCGGCGGTGAACGTCGCCAGTCCGCACTGCGTGGGCGGATACGTGCTGAGAAACCCGAATGTCGTCACGTTGGGGCCTTGTCTCCTCGGCAGCCGGCGTGGGGCGCTCGGTTAACGATTGGTGGGGG
>JBKPKI010000014.1:0-12282 GCA_046731055.1 Actinomycetota bacterium
ACGGTTGCGCTCCGGATGCCCGACCACGAGATCGCCCTGGCCCTGCTCGCCCAGGCGGGCCCGATGGCGGTGACGAGCGCCAATCTCACCGGCCGGCCGCCGGCCCAGACCGTGACCGAGGCTCAGGACCAGCTCGGCGCCTCGGTGGCCGTCTACCTGGACGGCGGTCCTGCCTCGGGCGGTCCGGCGTCGACCATCCTCGACTGCACTGCTGCGTCCCCGGTCACGCTGCGCGAGGGTTCGCTCAGCCGGAGTGAGGTCGACCGGGTGCTCGACGAGGCCAAGAAGCGCGAGGAAGCCGACGTGACGCGCAAGGCGGCCGCCCAGGCCGCGGCGGCCGCACCCCCACGCGGGCGAACCGGCCCCCGCATCGCCGGGTCCCGCCGCCGGAAATAGCGGTCAGCGCACCGGAAGGCGTACCCGCATGACCGTGCGACCCGGCTGCGACTCGACCGAGATCTCCCCGTGGTGGTGGTCGGTGACGATGCGGCGCGATATGTCGAGCCCGAGACCGGTGCCTTGACCGACCGGCTTGGTCGTGAAGAACGGGTCGAACACGCGCTTGGCGGTCTCTGGGCTCATCCCCGGCCCGGTGTCCTCCACTTCGACGACGACCCACCCCGTCCCGTCCCGCCGGGTCCGCAGCCGGATCGTGCCCTGCCCCTCCATGGCGTCGACCGCGTTGTCGATGAGGTTGGTCCAGACCTGGTTGAGCTCGGCGGCCATGGCCTCGATCCGCGGGACGTCGGGGCTGTAGTCCCGCTCGACGACCACGCCGTCGCCGAGCTTGTGAGCGAGCATGACCACGGTGCTGTCCAGTCCCTCGGGGATGTCGGTGCGCTGGAGGGAAGCGCGGTCGAGCTGCGTGTAGGAGCGGACCCTTCTCACGAGGTCCGAGACGCGCCGCGTTGAGTCCTTCACCTCGTCCAGCAGCCCGCTGATCGCCACCGAGTGGGCCACCCACTCGACGCCGGCGGCGAGAGCCGGTCCCTCAAGCACCCCGCTCAGCCGGTTGCACCAGGCGACATCGGCCCCGGCCGCGGCCAGCGGCGGCGCGAGCAGCCACTCTCGCTCGACGCCGTGTTCGGCCAACCAGCCCGACAGCTCGTCCTCGCGGTCAGCCAGCACGAGGGAGTCGACCGGGTCGGCCATGTCATCCAGCTCGCGTCGCATCCGGTCGAGCTCGCTGAATTTTTCAGCGCTCAGCTTGGCCGTCGCCAGCCGGCTCAGTGCGTCGAGCATCGAGTCGGACGTCGTCGCCAGGGCGTCGACCGCCCGGGTCGCTGCCGAGGCCGGGTTGTTCAGCTCGTGCGCCAGGCCGGCGGCCAGGGTTCCCAGGGCGACGAGTGCCTCCCGCTCCCGGACCGTGGCCTCGATCCTGCGGACGGTGCCCACGTACCCCTGGATGAAGTGGATGCCGAACCCGAACCATTCGGTGCCCAGCGCCTGCAGGCGGTCCGCATCCAGGGTGTATACGTGACCCTCCGAAGCCCCGATGCCGGTGGCGAGGTAGACGCCCGCGTCGTCCCAGGCCGCGAAGCCGCCGGCCCATTGCCCGGGCCGGAACAGGGTCCCCATCACCGTGTCGTGGCCCCCGACGTGCCGGTGCATGGTGATCGACCCGTGGACGAGGACCCACCAAACCAGCGCGGGATTACCTTCGTGGAACAGCTCGTCACCCTCGCGGAAGGGGACGAGAGCGCCCTCACGGGCCAGCCGGGCCAGCTGTTCGTCGGTGAGGGCGTCGAACAGCGGGATGCGCCGCAGCTCCTGTGGGTCCACGGGCTGGTTCATGTCGTCGCGAGGTACCGATGGACGAGGTGGACGGCCATGGCGCCTTCGCCGACTGCCGACGCGACGCGCTTCATCGAGTCCAGGCGCACGTCGCCGGCGGCGAAGACGCCCGGCACGCTGGTCTCCAGGGCGAACGGTGGTCGGGCCGGCGTGCTGCCCTGTCGCGTGTGCAGGTCGCGCCCAGTGACGATGTAGCCTCGCCCGTCGCGCTCGACGGAGTCACCGAGCCAGTCAGTATGCGGTGACGCGCCGATGAACGCGAACAGCCAGCTCGCGTCGACATCCTCCTGGCGACCAGCGGCGCGGTCAGCCAGGGTGAGCCGTTCGAGGTGGTGCTTCCCGTGGGCGCCCACGACCTCGGTGCGGAGCCGGACCTCGACGTTCTCGGCGCGGCGAATGCGTTGGATGAGGTACATCGACATCGTCGCCTCGAGCCCGCCCTCGCGGACGAGCATGATCACTCGCTTGGCGTGGCGGGCGAAGTTCAGCACCGCCTGGCCGGCCGAGTTGGCCGCGCCCACGACGTAGACGTCCTGGCCCTCACACTGGCCGGCGTCGGCGGCCGATGAGCCGTAGTAAACGCCCTTCCCCGTCAGGCGGTCGATGCCCGGCGCCTCGAGCCGCCGGTATGACACACCCGTTGCCACGAGAAGCGCCCGAGCCTCGATCGCGTCACCGCCGTTGAGGATCACCGCGCGGACCGGACCCCTGCTCTCGAACCGGACCACGTCCCGCGCGAGCACGGTCTCCGCCCCGAAGCGGGCCGCCTGGGCGACTGCCCGATGGGTCAGGTCCGCGCCGGACAGGCCGCGAGGGAAGCCGAGGTAGTTCTCGATCGAGGCACTCTGGCCGGCCTGGCCACCAGGCGCGTCCCGCTCCACGATCACCGTCGACAAGCCTTCCGACGCTGCATACACCGCGGCGGCAAGGCCGGCCGGCCCCGACCCGACGATGCAGAGGTCGTACAGCGGCTGTCGCGCCTGGGTCCGCAACCCGAGGGCGCCGGCGATCTCGAGGTTGGACGGAGCCGGCAGCGCGGTGCCCGACGGCATGACGACGACGGGCAGCTGTTCCGGGTCGACGTCCCCGAACCCGGCCAGCTGGAGGAGCTTGCGGGCCTCCTCGTCCCGTTCGACGTCGAGCCAGCGGTACGGCACGTGGTTGCGGGTCAGGAAGGTCTTGACCTCGTAGGTGTGGTCCGCCCACGGGTGCCCGACGACCCGGACCTCCTGCGTCTCCGGAGGATGGTCGGCGCTCCAGTCGTTGAGCAGGTCGTCGAGAACCGGGTAGAGCCGCTCCGACGGCGGGTCCCACGGTTTGACGAGGTAGTAATCGAGCCCGATGTCGTTGATGGCCTTGATCGCGACGTCGGTGTCCGCATACGCGGTGAGCAGCAGCAGCTTGGAGTCCGGCGACCGCCGGCGTACCTCCTCGAGCATCTCGATGCCGGTCATGCCCGGCATCCGCTGGTCGGTGACGACCAGCGCCACCCGGCGGTCCTGCAGTTCGAGACGGTCCAGCTGCGCCAGCGCCTCGGCGCCCGAGGTGGCCCGCACAACGGTGTAGTCGGCGCCATACCGGCTGGTGAGGTCACGCGCGATGGCTCGCGAGGCGCCGGGGTCGTCGTCGACGGCGAGGATGGTCGGCTTGGCCATGACGTCTGGCAGTCTCACAGAGCGGGACTTCCGGCGGGAAGGGTTTCTCCGTCCTGCGCCGGGTCGGATCGCCGCAGCGCCCGGTCTCACCGGGCCTACAGTTGAGGTCGCACCGCCCGCCCCTCAGTCCGGAGACCGCCTTGACTCACCACACCGACGACACGTTCTACGGCTCCGACTTCGGCGCCCTCCAGTCCTTCGACCCCGACATCGCCGGCGTCCTGCTCTCGGAGCTCGAGCGGATCCGCGGCGGCCTGCAGCTCATCGCCAGCGAGAACATGTCCTCGCCCGAGGTTCTCACCGCGCTCGGGTCGACGCTGTCCAACAAGTAC
Source organism: Actinomycetota bacterium (assembly GCA_046731055.1). Classification (GTDB taxonomy): domain Bacteria; phylum Actinomycetota; class Actinomycetes; order Actinomycetales; family Dermatophilaceae; genus Lapillicoccus. Next base: position 3,782 of record JBKPKI010000014.1, read on the forward strand.
GCCGAGGGCTACCCGGGCCGCCGCTATTACGGTGGATGCTCGGAGGTCGACAAGGCCGAGTCGATCGCCATCGAGCGGTGCCAGGCGCTGTTCGACGCCGAGCACGCCAACGTCCAGCCGCACAGCGGGGCGAGCGCGAACCAGGCGGTGTACGGCGCCTTCATGCAGCCCGGCGACACGTTCCTCGCGATGGCTCTCCCGATGGGCGGCCACCTGACCCACGGTGCCAAGGTCTCCGTCACCGGCAAGTGGTTCAACGCCGTCCACTACGGCGTCGACCGCGAGACCGAGGACATCGACTACGACCAGGTCGCCGAGCTCGCCCGCGAGCACCGGCCCAAGGTGATCCTCGCCGGCGGCAGCGCCATCCCGCGGCTCATCGACTTCGAGTTCTTCCGCAACCTCGCCGATGAGGTCGGCGCGATCTTCTGGGTCGACGCGGCACACTTCATCGGGCTCGTCGCCGGCAAGGCGATTCCCAGCCCGGTCCCGTATGCGGACGTCGTCACCTTCACGACCCACAAGGTGCTGCGGGGTCCCCGTTCCGGCGCCCTGGTCTGCAAGTCCGAGCACGCGACAGCCCTCGACCGGGCGGTCTTCCCGATGATGCAGGGCGGGCCGATGATGCACGTCATCGCCGCCAAGGCGGTCAACTTCAAGGAGTGCGCGACGCCGGAGTATGCGGAGTACGCGCGGCAGGTCGTCGACAATGCCCAGCAGCTTGCGACGTCGCTCGGAGACGTGGGCATCCGGCCGACCACCGGTGGCACCGACACGCACCTGTCCCTGCACGACCTGCAGAGCGTCGGCGTCACGGGGGCCGAGGCGGAGGCCCGCGCCGACGCGGCCGGGATCGTCCTCAACAAGAACGCCATTCCGTTCGACCCGCAGAAGCCGAACGTCGCGTCGGGCATCCGGGTCGGCACGCCGTGTGTGACGACTCAGGGCATGGGGACCAAGGAGATGACGGCGATCGCCGAGCTCATCGCCACGGCGATCACCAAGGGCGACCCGGACCCGGAGCACCCGGTGTCCAAGCAGGTGCGCGCGGAGGTGACCGACCTGGTGACCCGCTTCCCCGCATACCCGCGTCCCTGAGGTCGCCGGCTGAGACCAGCCCGTGCGCGAGTACTTCCTCATCTTCGTCGTCGCCGGAGCGATCACGTACTTCGCGACCCCGCTCGTCCGGGCGGTGGCGGTGGCCACGAACGCGTTTACGCCGGTGCGCGAGCGCGACGTCCACTCGACGCCGACACCGCGGCTCGGCGGCGTGGCGATCTTCCTCGGCTTCGCCGCCGCGAGCCTCGTCGCCCGCGAGCTGCCGTTCCTCAAAGGGGTCTACAGCAGCGGGCAGATCTCCGGCGTGCTCATGGGGGCGGCCATCGTCTGCCTCGTTGGGGCGATCGACGACATTCGCGAGCTGGACTGGCTGACCAAGCTGGCCGGCCAGATCCTTGCTGCCGGTGTCATGGCGTACAAAGGCGTCCAGCTCCTCGCCATCCCCATCTTCGGCACGAACACCGTGCTGCCGTCGCCGGTTCTCGTCGCGGTCACCGTCCTTGTCGTCCTCGCGACGGCGAACGCCGTGAACTTCATCGACGGCCTCGACGGCCTGGCGGTCGGCGTCGTGGCCATCGCTGCCCTGGCTTTCTTCATCTACTCGTACTACGTGTCGCGCAGCTACAACCCTCCCAACGTCTTCTCCAACGCGACGTTCATCTGCGCCGCGGTGCTGGGCTGCTGCGTCGGGTTCCTCCCGCACAACTTCCACCCCGCGCGCCTGTTCATGGGCGACTCGGGAGCGCTGTTGCTCGGCCTGCTCCTGTCTGCCGCGACGATCTCGCTCAGCGGCAACGTCGACCCCGGCGCGGCCAACGGCGGCAGCCTCATCGCCGCCCTGCTGCCTCTGGCCGTCCCGCTGGCAGTGCTCAGCCTGCCGTTCCTCGACATGGTCCTCGCGGTCATCCGTCGGACGCTCGCCGGCAAGAACCCGTGGGACGCCGACCGCAAGCATCTTCACCACCGGATGCTCGAGCTCGGGCACGGGCACCGCAACGCCGTACTCCTCCTCTACATGTGGGCCGCCCTGCTCGCCCTCGGTACGGTGTCGTTCGCCTTCGTCGAGAGCTGGCGGGCGGCGATCGTCATCGGCGTCTGCCTGGCCGTGGCCGTCACACTCACGGTGTGGTTGCCCAGGTGGACTCGACCCAGGCGCTTGTGATAGTTTTCACAAGCACCTGATGAAGTCCTGAAAAGGGTTCTGCCACAACGACAGAGCAGGTCGACCATGAGCACCGACGCCCGCCCCGGCGCCCAGAGCGACGCCTTCTCGGAGCTGCTGCGAGGCTCGTTGTGGCCGACGGCGGCCGCCGCTGGAGTATGCGTCGCAGCCGGCTTGCTCTCCAGCCCGAAGGCGGCCTGGTCCGCGGCTCTGGGTGCCACGTTGGTCGTGGCCTTCTTCACCGTCACACTCCTGGTCATGAAGCGGACCGCCGAGCTTCCGCCGACGACGGTGATGCTGGTCGTCATGGTCACCTACACCGTGAAGGTGCTCGTCCTCGGTCTCGTGATGTTCGCGGTGCGTGATGTCCCGTGGCTGTCCGGGTACGCCGTCGGCGTGACGATCACGGTGTGCGCTCTGGTCTGGCTGTTCTTCGAACTGCGCGCCTACAGGCGGCTGCGAATCTTCGCCTACGACCCGAACGGCGCCGCCGCCCTGCCGAAGCCGGAGGACCGCCCGTGAACGAGAATCGAGGCCGTCATGTCACCGTCCGAGACGCCGTCCGACCAGCCGGACCGGCCGGACCAGCCGGACGAGGCTCAGCGGGCGGCGGATCGGCGCGACAACGAGATGTACACGAAGGTCATTGGGTACCTGCTCGCGGGACCGCTGGTCTACGGCGGGATCGGGTGGGCGCTCGACTCCTGGCTGGGCACGGCGTTCCTCCTGCCAGTGGGGATCGTCGGCGGCGTCGCCCTGTCGCTCTACCTGATCTGGTTCCGGTACGGTTCCAGATGAGCTCGGCAGCCCCGCGCGACGTCCTCGTCTCACCAGCCTTTCGGCTGGTGAGACGCCCGTCCCGGGTCAGGCGCTCGACCCAACTAGCATGCTGTGTCCCGCGCGTACAAAGGAGTGACCCGTGAGCGTCCCGGCCGTCGCCGTCCCCACGGACTACGAGGCCCCCGGCGTCGGCGAGTTCTGGCAGCCCCTCATCGGTGAGGGGGCTTTCGCCATCACGCGGCCGGCAATCCTCATGGTTGCCAGTGCGGTCCTGCTCCTGTGGTACCTCCACGCGACGACGCGCAAGAAGGCCATCGTCCCAGACAAGGGCCAGATGGCGACCGAGTCGATGTACGGCCTGGTCCGCAACGGCATCGCCCGCGACCTCATCGGATCCCGCGACTTCCTCCGGTTCGTGCCGCTGCTGTTCGCCCTCTTCACGACCATCCTGCTCAACAACATCTTCGGCGTGCTCGTGCCGTTCTCGTTCCCGACGATGAGCCGGATCGGCTTCCCGATCGCCATGACCCTCATCGTCTGGGTGACGTTCCACGTCGTGGGCATGCAGAAGCACGGATTCCTGGGCTACTGGAAGTCGCTGGTCCCCTCTGGTCTACCGCCGGGCATGGTCCCGGTGATCTTCTTTCTCGAGCTCATCACCGACCTCTTTACGCGGCCGGTGACCCTGGCCCTGCGGCTCTTCGGGAACATGTTCGCCGGGCACCTCATCCTCGTGCTCTTTATTACCGGCGGCTGGTACCTCCTCACCAGCGGTGGCGTGCTCACGATCGCTGGCGGCGTCACCTGGATCTTCGCCTTCGTGATGTACCTCTTCGAGCTGCTGGTGGAGTTCCTCCAGGCGTATGTGTTCACCCTCCTCTCCGCCCTCTACATCGCCGGGGCCGTCGCCGACGAGCACTAGGCGGCCGCCCGCATACCCCGCCCCACCCCAGAAGTACCGAATGGCCCCGGTGGCAATCGCCATCGGGACACGACACAAGAAACGGAAACCCCATGACCGGCAACATCGCCATCCTCGGTTACGGCCTGTCCGCCATCGGCCCCGGTATCGGTGTCGGCCTCATCTTCGCCGCGTACATCAACGGCGTCGCCCGTCAACCCGAGGCGCGCGGCATGCTCCAGCCGATCGCGTTCCTCGGCATGGCCATCACCGAGGCGCTGGCCATCTTCGGTATCGCGCTCGCGTTCGTCTTCCGCGGCTGACCCCACTCCGCGGACCGAGACCACTGCTCACCAGGAGAACCCCATGTATGCGTCCAGCCTCTTGACCCTGGGACCGGCTGCGGAGGGCGGCGACGAAGGCGGCTTCTGGGCGACGGCAGCCCCGATCATCCCGCACCCGCTGGAGTTCTTCTTCGGGCTTGCGGTGTTCGCGATCATCTACGTCGTCGTGCGGCGAACCATCGTGCCCCGGCTCGAGAAGGTCTACGCCGACCGCACCGCCGCGATCGAGGGAGGCATCTCCAAGGCGGAAGAAGCGCAGGCGGCCGCCCAGGCGGCACTCGAGCAGTACAACGCCCAGCTGCAGGAGGCGCGCGAGGAGGCCACCCGCATCCGCGAGGACGCCAAGGCGCAGGGCGCCCAGATCGTGGCGGAGCTGCGAGACAAGGCCAACCAGGAGGCCGCCCGCATCACCGACAGCGCGCACAAGCAGATCGAGGCCGAGCGGCAGCAGGCCATCGTCACCCTGCGCGGGGAGGTCGGCCGGCTCTCCACCGACCTGGCCAGCCGCATCGTCGGCGAGTCGCTCGAGGACGAGACGCGCCAGCGGGGCATCGTCGAGCGGTTCCTCGCCGAACTCGAGTCCGGCAGCATCGCCCCGGAGAAGGCGAGCGCGCCCACGCCGGAGTCGGTCGGCGACGCGCGGTCCGCGACTGCGACGACCTCCGGCGGGACGACGACCTCCGGCGGGCAGGACGCCTGATGCGCGGTTCGTCGCGCAGCTCGGCCGCGGCTGTCGAGGAGGCCTTTGCGGCCACCCTGGACTCCGGTGGCCGGGCGGACGCCGGCGGCGTGACTGGTGTGGTCGGCCGTGCGGTCGACCGAGTCCTCGGCAAGACGGTCGACCGTCAGCAGCTGGGCGATGACCTGTTCGCGGCGACGTCGGTCATCGACGGGACCATCTCGTTGCGGCGGGCGATCGCCGACCCCTCGCGACCGGGTGACGCGAAGGCCGCTGTGGTCGAGCGGCTGTTCCGCGGAAGGATCGACGACGACGCCGTCGACATTGTCAAGGTGGCGGCCTCGCAGCGCTGGTCCGAGGAGCGAGACCTCACCGACATGCTCGAGTCGCTGGCCGTCGCCGCAGTCGTGGCGGCCGCCGAGCAGGAGGGCCGGGCGGACCGGATGGAGGACGAGCTCTTCCGGTTCGAGCGCATCGTGGCGGGCAACCCCGGCCTGCGCGACGCCCTCACCGACCGGCGCGCCTCTGCTGAGGGCAAGGAGCGGCTGGTTACCTCACTGCTCGAAGGCAAGGCGAGCCCCGAGACGCTGCGGCTCGTCCGGCAGGCCGTCGGGTCGCCGCGCGGGCGGCGATTTGATCGGGTGCTCGAGAGCTACCTCGGCATTGCGGCGACGCGGCGCGACCAGCTCACGGCCACCGTCACCACCGCGGTGGACCTCGAGGACGAGCAGCGCCGCCGGCTCGCCGCGGCGCTTTCGAACTTCTACGGCGGCAAGAAGATCCACCTCAACGTCGTCGTGGATCCCGCGGTCATTGGCGGCATCCGGGTTCAGATCGGCGACGACGTCGTCGATGGCACGATCCTGCGCCGCCTCGAATCCGCCAAGCGCCATCTCGGCACCTGACGCAGACTCGTTACCAGACCCCCCGTATACCGGAACGCTGAGCAGCTCGGCAACAGCCGACGACAGGAGAGAGACACCATGACGGAGCTATCGATCCGTCCGGAGGAGATCCGGGACGCGCTGGACACGTTCGTCCAGTCCTACGAGCCGGGTGCCGCTTCGCGCGAGGAGGTGGGTCGCGTCATCGACGCCGGCGACGGCATCGCGCACGTCGAGGGGCTGCCCTCCGCGATGACCAACGAGCTGCTCCAGTTCGAGGACGGCACGCTCGGCATCGCCCTCAACCTCGACGTCGCTGACATCGGTGTGGTCGTGCTCGGCGACTTCAGCGGCATCGAGGAGGGCCAGGAGGTCAAGCGGACCGGCGAGGTTCTCTCGGTTCCGGTCGGCGACGCGTTCCTGGGCCGGGTCATCGACCCGCTGGGCACCCCCATCGACGGGATGGGCCCGATCGAGTCCGAGACCCGGCGCGCGCTGGAGCTTCAGGCGCCGACCGTTGTGCAGCGCAAATCGGTACACGAGCCGCTGCAGACCGGCCTCAAGGCCGTGGACGCGATGACCCCCATCGGCCGCGGCCAGCGCCAGCTCATCATCGGCGACCGCCAGACCGGGAAGACCACGGTGGCCGTCGACACGATCATCAACCAGAAGCGCAACTGGGAGTCGGGAGACCCGCAGCAGCAGGTCCGCTGCATCTATGTCGCCATCGGCCAGAAGGGCTCCACGATCGCCGGCGTCAAGGGCACCCTGGAGGAGGCCGGCGCGATGGAGTACACGACCATCGTCGCCGCCCCGGCCTCGGACGCCGCCGGGTTCAAGTACCTCGCGCCCTACACGGGTTCCGCCATCGGCCAGCATTGGATGTACCAGGGCAAGCACGTCCTCATCGTGTTCGACGACCTGTCGAAGCAGGCCGAGGCGTATCGCGCGGTCTCGCTGCTGCTGCGCCGCCCGCCGGGTCGCGAGGCCTACCCCGGCGACGTCTTCTACCTCCACAGCCGGCTCCTCGAGCGCTGCGCGAAGCTCAACGACGAGATGGGCGCCGGGTCGATGACCGGCCTGCCGATCATCGAGACCAAGGCGGGTGACGTGTCGGCCTACATCCCGACCAACGTCATCTCGATCACCGACGGCCAGATCTACCTGCAGGCCGACCTCTTCAATGCCAATGTCCGGCCGGCGATCGACGTCGGCGTCTCGGTCTCCCGGGTCGGCGGCAACGCACAGGTCAAGGCGATGAAGGATGTGGCGGGTCGGCTCAAGCTCGACCTCGCGCAGTTCCGGGCCATGGAGGCGTTCGCGATGTTCGCCTCCGACCTCGACCCGGCGTCACGGGCTCAGCTGGCCCGCGGGGCCCGGCTGGTCGAGCTGCTCAAGCAGAAGCAGAGCAACCCCTATCCCGTCGAGGAGCAGGTGGTCAGCGTCTGGGCCGGCACGACCGGCAAGCTCGACCGGATCAAGGTCGAGGACGTGCGCATCTGGGAGGGGGACTTCCTCGGGTTCCTCCACCACAAGTACCAAGGCGTGCTCGACGGGATCCGGGAGACCGGGAAGCTCGACGACGACGCGAGGGACACCCTCGACAAGGCCGTGGGGGAGTTCGGCAAGGAGTTCGCGTCCGAGGAGCCGGTCGACGACCGGCGTACCGATGTGGGCACCGAGGCTGAGGCGGAGGACCTCGACGCCGCGTCGGTCGACCAGGAGCAGATCAAGCGGCAACGCAGGTAACACCGCGCTGAATACCGTTTAACGAGAGGGAGGCGACATGGGAGCGCAGATGCGGGTCTACCGCCAGCGCGTCCGGTCCGTCCAGGCGACCAAGAAGATCACCCGGGCCATGGAGCTCATCGCCGCGTCGCGCGTGGTCAAGGCCCGCCAGCGGGTGCTCGCGTCCGCGCCCTACACGCACGCGCTGACCCGGGCGCTGTCAGCGCTCGCGACCTACTCCAACGAGGACCACCCGCTCACCACCGAGCGCGAAAAGGTCCGTCGCGCGGGGGTGGTCATCATCGCCGGCGACCGCGGCCTCTCGGGCGCGTACAACTCCTCCGTGCTGAAGGAGAGCGAGCAGCTGCTACGCAAGCTGCGCGAGGACGACAAGGAGGTCGTCGTCTACCTGGTCGGCAACCGCGCTATCAACTTCTACAAGTTTCGCCGACGCGAGTATGCGGCGGAGTGGGGCGGCTTCTCCGACCAGCCGACGCACGAGGCGGCCAAGGAGGTCGCCGACCGGATCGTCAAGGACTTCCTGACTGACTACGACGAGGGCGGCACCGAGGAAGTCCACGTCGTCTACACCCGGTTCAACTCGATGGTCGTCCAGGAGCCGCGCGCGCTACGGCTGCTGCCCATCGAGATCGTCGACGACGACGAGGAGGAGACGCCGGGCGAGCACGAGGTGCTGCCGCTGTACGAGTTCGAGCCGAGCATCGCGCAGGTGCTCGACGCGGTCCTGCCCAACTACGTCACCGCCCGCATCTGGACCTGCCTGCTCGGCGCCGCCGCGTCGCAGCTGGCCGCCCAGCAGCGGGCCATGAAGTCGGCCACCGACAACGCCGACGCCCTCATCAAGACCTACACCCGGCTGGCCAACCAGGCCCGCCAGGCCGAGATCACCCAAGAGATCAGCGAGATCGTCGGCGGTGCCGACGCGCTGGCCGCTGCGAAGTAA
>JBKPKI010000015.1:0-1559 GCA_046731055.1 Actinomycetota bacterium
TCGGACCGACCACGTCGGAAGGCGGCGTCTACCCCTCCGGAAATATCACCCACCAATACGTGAAAGGCGGCGCCTATCCAGCCGGCGTCAACACCACGTTCGGTGGAGAGTTCAGGATCGACGGCGGCGACTGGGCCCCTATCCCCGACACGGTCACCGTGCCGGGACCCACGACGACGGTCACCGTGCGGACGGCGCAGGCCGAACTTGTCAGCCACTGACAAAGCGGAGTAAGACGTCGCGGAAAATCGCCGAGTCGCCCGTACCCTGGCTGCTCGTCCACTCGGAACGACGACCGAAAGCCGCGGCGCATGACCGGAGGAGCACCCAGGACCACGGTCGGCGCCATCGACCTCGGCGCCGAGAGTGGCCGGGTCGGGAGCGTCGCCTTCGATGGCGAGCGTCTCGAGCTCGAGATCGTCCACCGCTTCACCCATACCCCTCGTGATGTCGCGGGGGTCCTCCGCTGGGACATGGCCACCCTCGACGGCGGCATCAAGCAGGGTCTCGCCGCGCTGGCCCAGGGTGACACGAACGTCGCCAGTGTCGGCGTTGACGCCTGGGGCGTCGACTACGGACTCGTCGACGCCAACGGTGACCTCGTCGACGAGCCGACTTGCTACCGAGATCCCCGCCAGGTGGTCGCATACAAGAGCGCCCTCGACCTCGCCGGTGCGCAGCGGCTCTACCACGCCACCGGCGCGCAGCTCATTCCCATCAACACAGTGTTCGCGCTGATGTCGGACGCGCAGACGATGCCGCAGCGGCTCGACCGGGCCGAGAACCTGCTGATGCTCCCCGACGTCTTCCACCATCTGCTCTCCGGGAGGCAGGTAACCGAGTACTCCGCTGTCTCCACCACCGGCTGCTACGACATGGCCGCCGGAGCCTGGGCGACCGACCTGCTCGACGAGCTCGGCGTGCCTACCCACTTTCTTCCCGAGGTCGTCCAGCCTGGCACCGACGTCGGCCCCCTTCTGCCGGAGTTCGCCACCGGCCACCTGGCGACCGCCCGGGTCATCATGCCGCCGGGACACGACACCGCGAGCGCCGTGGTCGGGACGCCGCTGGCCAATCCCGACGGGCTGTACATCTCGTCAGGAACCTGGTCTCTCGTCGGCCTGGAAGTCCTCCGCCCGGTGATCACCGACGAGACGGAGGCCAAGAACATCACCAACGAGGGCGGGTACGCCCGCACGATCCGCCTCTTGCGCAACGTCGCCGGTCTCTGGCTGCTTCAGGCGTGTCGGCGGATCTGGGCTGCGCAAGGCCGCAGCTACAGCTATCCCGAGCTCGTCGCCATGGCCGTTCAGTCCGACGGTCTCAGGTCGATCGTCAACCCCGACGCTCCGGCGTTCCTCGACGGCCGCGACGCTCCGGCTCGCATCCAGGCATACTGCGCGTCCACCGGGACGACCGTCCCTCAGACGGTGGGCGAGATCGTCCGCTGTGCCCTCGACTCGCTGGCCCTGAGCTACCGAGCGGTTCTCGACGACCTCAGGGCCGTCACCGGCCTGGCGGTCCCCAGCATCAACATCGTTGGTGGCGGTTCCAACAAC
>JBKPKI010000016.1:0-3135 GCA_046731055.1 Actinomycetota bacterium
CCTCGGCGGTGCGGGGGATGCTCTTGCCCACCTGGCGGTAGACGTAGCTGGTGAAGCCCGAGCAGTCGAACCCGGCCGTCGTCGTGCCGCCGTAGCGGTAGTAGATGCCGGAGAGGCTCGCCGCGATACCGATGATGCCGCCGGTCGGCGCCGGAGCCGGATTCGCGGTTGTCGTAGCGGTGGGAGCGGCGGTGCGGGTGGTCGTCCGCGACGCCCGGGTGGTCGGGGTGGCCGCCGGGGCGGGGGCCGGCTGCGCAACCTTGGTGATGGTCAGCGGGGCCGGAGCGGCGTTGGCGGCGGGCAGGGCGGTGAAGCCGACCACGCCGAACGTCGGGGCCTCCGCGTTGTCGATGGCCGGGGCGGCGACCGCAACGGTCTGACCGGCGATCTGCGGTAGCGCCGAGACCGGGGCGCCGGCCGCCGCAGTGGCACCGGTGTCGTCGGCTGGGGAGGCCGAAGCGGGAAGCGCGAACGTCGCGGCGAGGCCACCGGATGCCACGGCGACCGCCGAGGCCTTCATGGCGGGCTGCGCCGAGCGGGTCGCGATGTCAGCGATTTCGTTCAGGGGGCTGTAATCGGGCGCGCGGTGACGACCCACGTGTTGACGAGCCACGGTTGACCTCTCGAACGCCTACGAGGTGAGCTGTCGGGTTCGGGTGGGAGGTTGTGTCGTGGTTCACCCGGTGCCCCTCGTACCGGCCCCGTCGCCCCGCGGAAAAACGGCGGAAAACGGGCCCTGCATACGAAAGGGAACTTCACCCCGAGGACGTCTCTCGACGCCCGAAGGTTGGTTCCCCCGCTCCTGCCGTGTGTGGTGAGTGCTGACTCCTGGTAAGGCGGCAGGACTAGGCGAACCCCACCAGGACCTCGGCCCAAGGGAGACCGAGTGCCCAGACACTACAACAGCGACGATTGAAATGTCACGTCGCGGTCACGGACGCGCCACAAAACGTTCATGTCTTTCTCAAGGCGTGGATGCGACCGGTCAGACTGCGGCGGCGAAGACGTGCGTGGCAACGCCTTCAGGCAGGGACACCCCGGCCGTCTCGTCGGCGCCCTCGCGGACGGCGATGATCCGCTTGTCGTCACGGCGGACGGCGACCCGCTCCCCCGGCAACAGACCGGCCACGGTGAGCAACGACAAGGCTTCGTGGTCGACCTGGACCGGTTCGCCAATCCGGCGCACCCAGACCAGCCGGGGCTCCTCGCCGGCCAGCTCGACCAGGGTAGAGACGCCGGCCCGGAAGTCCTCGCCGGGTTCCTCCCCGAGCTCGTCGAGGCCGGGAATCGGGTTCCCGTAGGGCGAGTTGTGGTGGTCCGAGAGCAGGGCGAGGATCTTGCGCTCGACCCGCTCGCTCATCACGTGCTCCCAGCGACACGCCTCGTCGTGGACGAACTCCCACTCGAGCCCGATGACGTCGATGAGCAGGCGCTCGGCGAGTCGGTGCTTGCGCATCACCCGGGTCGCGAGAGTGCGACCGCGCTCGGTGAACTGCAGCTGACGGTCGTCGGCGAGATGGATGAGCCCATCCCGCTCCATCCGGGCGACGGTCTGCGACACGGTGGGGCCGGAGTGGCCGAGGCGCTCGGCGATGCGGGCGCGCAGGGGGGTGATGCCCTCTTCCTCGAGCTCGAAGATGGTCTTGAGGTACATCTCCGTCGTGTCGATGAGATCCGTCACGGTCCGAATCCTCCCACCTGACGCGAACGGACCGGCGCGCGCCAGCGGGCGGGCGAGACCGGATCGAAGCGCGGAAGCCACACGCGCAGCCAGCCGGCACCTACCAGTGCCGTGGCGCCCATCGCCACGGCGGCGGCGCCGAGCGGAAAGGCCACGGTGATCGCGCTGATCGCGGCCGGTCCGGCCGCGTTGCCGAGGTCTGCCATCAGCCGCCAGCCGCCGAGGAACTGCACCCGTCCGTCGGCCGGCGAGGCGTCGGCGCCGAGGGTCATGACCAGCCCCGCCCCGATGCCATTGCCGATCCCGAGGACCACGGCGACGGCGGTCAGCGTGCCGAACGAGTGAGCCAGCGGCAGCAGCACCATGCCGACGGCGAGGACCACCATGCTGGGCAGCGCCACCCAGCTCCGGCCGAACCGGTCCATGACGCCGCCCGCCGGGTAGAACAGCACCATGTCGACGGCGCCCGCTATGCCGACGACGAGGCTGGTCTGCGCCGCGCCCAGGCCGATCGCGTCGGCGAAGAGCGGGACCAGCGCGATCCGGCAAGCGCGCGCGGCCGAGATGAAGAGCACCCCGACCCCGAGGGTCACGAAGGTGCTCCGGTGCTCGGCGAGGACGGCACCGACCGAGCGCCGCCGCATACTCCGTCGTCGTTCGGGTCCGGAGGTGACGTCGCGGACCAGGAGGACGCACAACAACGCAGCGACCGAGGAGGCCAGGCCCACCACGTAAGCGCCGCCGACGCCCCAGTGGGTCACCGCGAGAGCGCCGACGAACGGGCCGACGAAGATCCCGATCCGGTTGACGCCTCCGAGCGTCGACAACGCCCGGGCGCGCAGGTGGACGGGGACCGCCTCGGTGAGGTAGGCCTGCCGGGCCAGCCCGAAGACGCTCGAGGCCACGCCGAGCAGGCTGAGCGAGACGGCGAGGACGACGAGGTTCGGCGCGGTGGCACAGCCGGCCATGCCGACCGCCTCGATTGCGCAGGCGACGACGAGGGCGCCGCGCTCGCCGATCCGCGCGGCGAGCGCGCCGGCCGGCAGGTCCGCGACCAGCTGGGCGAGCCAGATGAGGGACAGCAGGAGGGCGGCGACGCTGACCTCGGCGCCGAGCGCCCGGGCGGACAGGACGACGACGGGCAGCACGGCGCCGGTTCCGACCGAACCGAGGGCGGTCGGTCCGTACGCCGCGAGCGCGATACTGCGCAGGCTCCGGACCGGCTCGACCACCTCGTCACTGTAGGGACGCGGCTCGCGGCGTCCGAAGAGCGGTATCCCGTTGCGCGGCGCGGGTTCTCGGCTTACGGTCCTAGGACACGAGAAAGGAGGTGGTCAGATAGTGCATTCCTATCGGACACGTGAGGTGACTGCGCGGTAGCGCAGCCGTTCCGCTGACCACCTTCGGTCAGCCTGCGGACGCGCGATCGCAATCCCAGCAGTCGCTGCAGCCCG
>JBKPKI010000017.1:0-6695 GCA_046731055.1 Actinomycetota bacterium
CCTCCGCCGGGATCGCGGATCCGGACCAGTGGCTGCGCGTCGCCAGTGCTCGCGGCGCGCGGGCCCGCTTGCTGGGTCTGGACCCTCGACGGTTCCCGCACGACATCGCGACGATCGCTCGCTACGGGCCGGCCCTCGAGGCCCTTCCCGACTCCGGCCGACCCTGGACCCCGCTGGACGTCGCGACCGTCGTCCAGAGCGTGCGCCGATCGAGCTCGCTGTCGGTGGTCACCGAGAGTGTCCCGGCGCCGACGGCGGACCCCCCTGCTGGCCCGCGCTGAGCGGGTGGAGTCGGCCCACCGCATACTCACGGTGGAACCGGACGGGTGCGCCTCGCTTAGAACCGGCTGAGCTACGCCATCTGGCACTGATTGAAAGATCGGAAACGCGCGTCGCGGAAGGCACGAAGGTCATGGTTCGCAAGGACCTGGAAATGGTCTCGTCAGAAGATCCCAGTACCACGGTCTTGATCAGCGTCCAGCCGGGCTTGTCTAGATGGGGCCGTCCCAGCTCACCGGGGACCTTGGTGTTGGCTTCCTCGGACTACCCCACGTATTCCTCCTGCCCGCCATGTACGCCGCATTGGCCACTGTCGGGATCGCCATTATGAGCCGCTCCCCACATGCGGCGAAAGGACGCACGCATTCTTGTGTGGCGTAGTGGTGGTCAGGCATCCGAGAATGGGAGAGGTAGGTGGTGGCGCGCGAGGACGTCACCGAGCCATAGTGGCATGGTGAACTCGACCCCATACTCCCGGGCGAGGGCCTGGAGTGTCTCGAGGTCGGGTGGCCGGTTCGCCACCAGCTCACGGACGGCCCAGAAGAAATGTTCGAGCCCGGCGGGGCTGATCACTTCGATGATCCGCGCGGGGCTCTGGCCGGCGTTCCACATCATGTGCGCCTCTCCGCGCGGTTTGGTGATATAGCCGCCCGGACCCAGGACCACCTCCCGGTCTCCGGAGCGGAAACCCATCTCGCCCTCGGTGACGATGGAGTACTCGTCCTCTCGGGTGTGGATATGGGGGTCCACCCATGCTCCGACGGCGAACGGGTGCTCGACGATCGAGACGTTGCCGTTGGTCTGTTCACCGAACAGCTTGAACACCACACCGACGCCTCCCAGGTCGCCGGAGGGCCCCTCTCCCGGCCGCACGACGGTGAACGGTCGAACCTCTGCTCGTTCCATGGTTCTGTTCCTTTCCTTTTGGTACTCCTCACGGAGGTGCTTGCTGCTTCTCGGCGATGACGGCCAGGCGATCCAAGGTCTGGGTCATGCCGCGGCGTAGGTCGCCGGCGCGGTCCTTCAGCCCTGATACCGTGCCGATGAGAAACCAGCCGATAAGGGTGACGGGCCTGGTGACGGTGTAGGACTCGACGACCTTCGTACCGCTGCCCTCAGGGACGAACCGGTAGCGCCACTCGAGCGTGCCGGCGAACGGCTCCGTGCGGCTGAACGCGAACTCCCGGCCCCGGTCGGCGGTGGTGACGATCGGCCAGTTCGGCCAGTCGGGGCCACGACCCGCGGAGTTGATGGCCCTGAAGCGGGCGCCCACCGCCGGGCCGGTCGCGCCCTTGACCCACGTGCACTTGACCACTTCGGGTGACAGATCCGGGGTGCGCGTCACGTCGGAGACGATGTCGTACAGCACCTGCGGCGGCGCCTCAATGTGTCGCTCGACCGTGTCGGTGGTGAGGTTCTGCCTCATCGCCTCACCCCCTTTCTGGTGAGTAGTAGCTGACGAACATGTTCAACACCTCCTCGGTCAACGAGGTGAACAGGCCTTCCTCGTAGGAGACGCCGGGTTGGTTGGCCAGTTGTTGGGAGGCCACCCCGGCGACGGTGATGGTGAGCATGCGCATCGCCTCGTCCGAGTCCGCGGTTTCCGTGAGCTCACCCTTCTGCACCGCGGCTCGAAGCTCGTCACGGCCGCGCCTCCAGAGGGCCTGTGCCGGCGCGTACGAGTTCGCGCTGGGCTCGAAACCGGGAATCGGTCGCCACAACAGCAGTGGTGCCAGGCCGGCCTCGCGGGTGACCCACCGTATGAACGCTCGCTGACCCTCTAGCAGCCGGTCCAGGCCAGGCTCGCAGTCGGCGATTGCGTCCTTGACGTACTCGGCCAGCCGGGCGTTGCCGCGCGCGAACAAGGCGTCGTAGATGTCGTGAACGGAAGGGAAGTACTTGTATAGCGATGGTGGCCGCATCCCCATGCGCCGGGCGATCTCCGAGGCCGTGACGGCGCCGGCCCCCTGTTCGGCGGCGATCGCTTGCGCGTGGTCGAGGGCCTCTTCAAGGACGGCGCGACGACGGGCCGCCGTACGGTGTGCACCCCGCTGGCTAAGGGTC
The DNA here is from genome assembly GCA_046731055.1 of Actinomycetota bacterium. Taxonomy (GTDB): domain Bacteria; phylum Actinomycetota; class Actinomycetes; order Actinomycetales; family Dermatophilaceae; genus Lapillicoccus. Next base: position 2,344 of record JBKPKI010000017.1, read on the forward strand.
ATAGCCATAGCTAAAGGATGTAGCGCCCCTGCCCTCCCAGTCAATACTTCGGTAATGGGGAGCGGAGACCCGCCAGCCGATCGTGAGCCCACTACGGGCACGACAGGGACATGCCACGGTCAGTGGCCCCGCTCGCTACCGCAACTCTGGGGTCCTGTGACCCCGTCCCACAGTGGGCGGTGTGGGTCACGCCCGCAGTGGGCGATGCGGGGCAGGCTCCACAGTGACGGACTGCAGGGAATCGGGACGCCGCCTCCTGGCTCAGTTCGGCACGGCGGGATCAACGGCCACTCGCCTGTGGAGCCGAACTATCCACCCCGCCCGCGCTGAGCGGGGTGGAGTGCCGGCGCCACACCCGCCACTCGCCGTCGATCCGGCGCCACATGTCGGAGATCACGAAGATCCCGCTGCGGTCCTCGCCCATCACCGTCGCCTGCATCCGAACGCGTCGCAGGGTGGCGGCGTAGTCACCGTCCACATCGATGATCTGCTCCTCGACGTCCCACTCGTTGACGACGTAGTCGGCGAGGACCTCCAGCCACACCTCTCGCGTCATGACGTTCCGGACGGGCTGGACCAGCTCGAAAGCGAACTCTGCAGCGAGCAGCTCGGCAGCGGCCGCCTCGTCGCGTTCCTCGATCGCCTGGTCCCACAGCGCCGCTCGCCGCAACAGGTCCTCCGCCGCCGAGTCGTCCGCCGCCACGACCGTCACTGGCGGCGGCGTCTCGGATTCGAGAAGCCGGTCCGGCTCGACCTCCATCGGACTCCTCTCGTCCCCGAGCGAGCGTGACACGCTGCGCTCGTGCCGTCCACGCCCGCGCCAGAGTCTGCCACTGTCGTTCGGCGATCCGGGTGGCGAGCGGTGGTTGGTTCGATCTGGGTGGCTCCCGCGGTCGTCTGCGCGACTCTGAGTCGCGGTTCCCTGCTGGCCAGCCATCCGGCATACGCCGTCACGCTGATCTCCGGTATGCGTCGTGCGCCTGCCGCTGTTCATGATCGGACGGCAGCAGGTACCCCGCCGGCCGGCGGCGGCACGGCGCCGCCACGGTCGTCGGGCGGGTCGCGGGGACGCTCGTCACCGTCGTCGTCCTCGGCTCCATCGGCTATCTGGTTCCGCTGACCGCCGCGCCGGAGGCGGTCGCCGCCATGGCGGGTGACGCAGATGTCCGAGTCGAGTCTTCCCCGAAGCGAATCGTCCTGACCCCTCGTCTGCGCCGCGGGCCGCTCTCGTCTTCCTGCCGGGCGGCAAGGTCGACCTACGGGCGTACGTGCCGCTGCTGCGCCGGATCAGCGCGGCCGGCTACCTCGTCGTCGTCAGGGAGCCCTACGACATCGGCTTTCTCGCCATCGGCGAGCCGGCCAGGGTGGTCGCCGCCACGCCGGGCGTCACGCGCTGGGCGGTCAGCGGTCACAGCCTCGGCGGGGTCGCCGCCGGAGTCGCGGTGTCGTCCCCCAACACAGGCCTGAGCGCGCTGTTGCTGTGGGCGTCCTACCCGTTGGGGTCCCTGTCGGACCGCTCCGACCTCGTCGTCGCCTCCGTCTCGGGTACGGCCGACGCGCTCACCACACCGGCCGACGTCGCCGAGAGCCGGGCGCAGCTGCCGACGTCCACCGTCTTTTCGGCCGTCGACGGTGGCATCCACGGCTACTTCGGCGACTACGGGTACCAGCCCGGCGACGGCTCACCTGGAGTGGACCGGCCGACCGCCCAGCAGCAGATGGTGGCGGCGACAACGGCCTTCATGAGCGCGGTGGCCGCCGATCCGGACGGGTGATCCGGAGGACTCCGCCACAATGACGTCATCATGGCTTGACAGTGACGTCAGCTTGACGTCATTATGGCGTCATGGAGCTCACTGGCTACGTCGACATCCTCCGGCGCGAGCTGACGGTTGCGGCCCGCGCGGCCGGGCCAGACGCCGAAGAGCTGGCCGACCGGCTGACCGCGCCGCTGGAGGCGGCCACTCGGCTGGTGCTGCAGGAGGCGGTGTCCGAGGCAGCCGAGGAGATCAGCCGGCAGCTCGCCCCGGGGTCGGTCGACGTCCGCCTGCGGGGCCGCGACCTCGGTTTCGTCGTCACCCCCACACCACAGGACCGGACGGCCGGAATGCCGATCCCGCCGGTCGCGCCGCGTTCTCCGGAGCCCACCCGAGACAGCGCGGAGGGCGGGACGGCCAGGTTGACCGTTCGGCTCATGGACCAGCTCAAGGCGGAGGTCGAAGCCGCGGCCGACCGTGAAGGGCTTTCCGTCAACGCCTTTCTGGTGCGCATGCTCGCCGCAGCCGTTCAGTCCGGCTCGCCGACGCCGCGACAGCCCGGTGAGGGCGGCAACCGCATCTCCGGATGGGTCCAATGACCTCGCCCCAGGACGCTCCGACCCGCCACTTCGAGGTCGGGGGCCCGCTCGACGTCCGGGTGCACCTCGACTACGGGTCGGTCCGCGTCGTCGCACGATCGGCCACGACCGCGAGCGTGCTGGCCGCACCGGCGATCGCCTCTCGCCAGCACGATGTCGAGGCGGCGGAGAACGTCCGCGTCACCCTTGCCGGCGACGTGCTCGAAGTGCGCGGCACGGCGTCCGGTTGGCGACGTCTGGTTCGCCCGGGAGCCACCGATGTGGAGATCGGCGTTCCGGAGGGTTCGCGGATCACGGGAACGACCGCATACGCGGAAGTCCAGCTGGTCGGAGCCCTCGGGGACTGCTCCGTCCAGTCGACCGGCGGCGACATCCGCGTCGAAGAAGCCACGACCGGGCGGCTGCAGAGCCGGTACGGCAACGTCACCGTCGATCGGCTCGTCGACGGCGGACGGGTCGAGTCGACCCACGGCACCGTGCGGGTCAGGGAGGCCGCCGGGACCACCAGCCTGACTGCGTCGTCTGGAGACGTCGTCCTGGACCGCGCCACCGGGGACCTCACGGTGCGCAACACCTACGGCACGGTGGAGATCGGCGCGATGTCGTCAGGCACCTGCACCGTGACCACGTCCTACGGGTCCGTAGGGGTCGGCATCCCGGCCGGCACCGCCGCCTACCTGGACCTCCAGTCCGACCGCGGGCGGGTCCGCAGCGAGCTCGACCGGTCCGACGAGCCCGGAGCGGGCGTCGAACGCGCCGCCATCCGGGCGCGAACGTCGTACGGCGCCATCACGATCCGCCGAGCCTGAACGAACTTTCCAAGGAACGGAGAAGCAGATGAACACCCTCGACATCGACGGCCCCGCGATCCACGTCCAGGGCCTGCAGAAGTCCTATAAGGAAGTGGAGGTGCTGCGCGGCGTTGACTTCGACGTGCGCCAGGGCACCATCTTCGCCCTGCTCGGCTCCAACGGGGCCGGCAAGACGACCGTCGTGCGGATCCTGTCCACGCTGCTGCGAGCCGACGCAGGCACGGCCAGCGTCAACGGGTTCGACGTCGCCACCGAACCAGCGAACGTGCGGGAGTCGTTCAGCCTGACCGGCCAGTTCGCCGCCGTCGACGAGATCCTCAGCGGGCGGGAGAACCTGGTGCTGGTCGCGCAGCTGCGGCACCTCGACGACCCGGGCGCGATCGCGGACGACCTGCTGGAGCGCTTCTCCCTCACTGACGCGGCCGCGCGAAAGGTTTCCACCTACTCAGGCGGTATGCGTCGCCGGCTCGACATCGCCATGAGCCTCATCGGCAACCCGCCGGTGATCTTCCTCGACGAGCCGACGACCGGGCTCGACCCCCAGGCGCGCATCGAGGTGTGGCAGGCGGTCAAGAGGCTGGCCGAGCAGGGCACGACGGTGCTGCTGACGACGCAGTACCTCGACGAGGCCGAGCAGCTTGCCGACCGGATCGCGATCCTCCATGACGGCCGGATCCTCGTCAACGGCACCCTCGCGGAGCTCAAGCAGCTTCTCCCGCCGGCCACCGTCGAGTACGTCGAGAAGCAACCCACCCTCGAGGACGTCTTCCTGAGTCTCGTGGGCAACGACCACACGCCCTACCACACGTCCAACTGAGGAGAGACCGTCATGACTGCCACCACGCACTTCCTCGGGGACACCACCGTCCTGCTGGGGCGATCCCTGCGTCACATCACGCGCAGCCTCGACACGATCATCACGACGACGATCATGCCCATTGCGTTCCTGCTGCTGTTCGTCTTCGTGTTCGGCGGCGCGATCAACTCCGGGTCTGACTCGTACGTGAACTACCTCCTGCCCGGCATCCTCGTCATCACCATCGCCTCCGGGATCTCCTACACCGCCTTCCGGCTGTTCCTGGACACGCAGAGCGGCATCTTCGAGCGGTTCCAATCGATGCCGATTGCCCGGTCGTCCGTCCTGTGGGCGCACGTCGGCACATCGCTGGTCGCGAACATGATCT
>JBKPKI010000018.1:0-10515 GCA_046731055.1 Actinomycetota bacterium
GTGGTCGCCGCCGCGGCGGCAAGGACGGCGAGGACCGGGACGCCGAACCAGGACCGGCGGGGCGGTGGGGTGGCGTCGGCGTCCTCCTCGTGGTCGCCGCGAATGGCGGGGTTGAGGACGTAGAGGACGATCCCCGCGAGAATCGACAGCCACTCGAAGACGAAGATCGTGATCGAGGTGTCCCAAACGGTCGCCACCCACACCCCCAGCGCCGGGCCGGCCATGAAGGAGAACTCCGTGCAGACGGAGTCGAGGGAGAGGGCGGTCCGGCGCTGCTCCTCCGGGACCGCGGCCATGAGCACCTGGCGCAGGATCGAGAACGTGGGGACGGCGAAGAGGCCGCCGATCGCGGCCAGGGCCATCAGCCACCAGTAGTCGACCCACGGGGCGATCGACCAGCAGACCGCCTGGACGACCAGGGAGGGCAGGACGACCCGACGGAGGCCCCTAGTGTCGAGGAGCCGGCCCCGCCAGGGGCTGGAGACGGCCAGGGCGACGGTGGCGGCGGTGCTCAGGACACCGGCGGCGCCGTAGCTGCGGTGGAGGGTGCCGACCACGTGGAGGGTGAGGATGACGCCCGCCGCGAAGAGCGGGATCCGGATGAAGAAGCCGAGCAGCAGCGCCGCGCGGGCCGCCGGGAGGGCGAGCACGGGACGGTACGCGGAGAACTGCACCGGCCCAGCCTGCCATTCGGCGGCGACAGGCCGACACCCGGTTTCTCGTGGCGAGCCGCCCCAACGACCGGTTGGCGCGACCGCCGTGCGGTCAGCCGACGAGGACCGCCACCGTATGGATCACCAGACCGACCAAGCCACCCACGATGGTGCCGTTGATCCGGATGAACTGCAGGTCCCGCCCCACGAACAGCTCCACCCGCGACGCCGTCTCCTTGCCGTCCCAGCGGTCGATGGTGTGGCTGATCACCGCGGTCAGCTCCGTGCCGTAGCGGTTGACGAGGAACGCGGCGAGGTCCGCGACGTAGCCGTCCAGCCGTTCCCGCAGGTCCGTCTCCGACACCACGCGCTGCGCGAACTTCTCCAGCTCGGTCTGGATCCGCGTCCGAAGCGGTCCCTCGGGGTCAGCCAGCGCGACGACGAGCGCCGACCGGAACGCCCGCCACAGCGACAGCACCGTCTCCATCAGCTGTGGGTGGTCGAGGATCCGCCGCTTCAGCCGCTCGGCCCGCTCCATCGTCGCCTCGTCGTGGAGCAGGTCGTCGGACAGGTCGGCCAGCAGGTCGTCGAGCGCTATGCGCGCCTGGTGGTGCTGGTGGTCACGGATCTCGGCGACCCACTTGATGACCTCCTTATGGACCCGCGAGATCACGACGGTGTTGACCTGCGGCGGCGCCCACCAGGGAGCGCGCTCCGACAGGACGCGCGAGAACGTCTCGGGATTCTCGGTCAACCACCGGTGGAACTCGCCGAGCGCCAGGTCCACGAGCCCGTAGTGCGCCTTGTCGCGCACCACCTCCCCGAGCAGGCTCCCGGCGATCGGGCTGATCGGCTCTTCGCGCAGCCGCGGGAGAACGGCTTCCTCGACGACCTCGGCGACCGACTCGTCGCGCATCCGCTTCAGGCCCATCGTCGTGAGATGCGAGGCCTCGTCGACGACCCGGCGGGCATTGGCCGGCTCCAGCAACCAGCGGGCCACCCGGTCGCTGATCTGTGCGGACAGGACGCGCTCGCGGATGATGTCCTCACGCAGGAAGTTCTCGCCCATGAAGTCCTGCAGGCTGCGGGCCAGCATGTCCTTGCGGCGCGGGATGAGCGCGGTATGCGGGATGGGGATACCTAGCGGGTGACGGAAGAGCGCGGTCACGGCGAACCAGTCGGCCATCGCGCCGACCATCGACGCCTCCGCCCCCGCATGGACGAATCCCCAGAACCCCTGGTCCGCAACGCGCAGCGTGGCCAGGAAGACGACGGCGGCGAACGCCAACAGCGACAGGGCGACGAGCCGCATCCGCCGCAGCCCACGCCGGCGCTCCGCGTCGAGGACCGGGTCGGACGCCAGTGACAGAGCCAGAGACGGTTGCGACACCCCCGTCTCCTTCCCCTCGCGCGAACCGGGCACGACGATAGCCCGGGTGAGAAACGCCGGAGCCGGCGGCCGAGGTTCCGTCGCGCGCGGCGCAAGACGCATACAGAACTCGAACACGCGAGTGACCAGGCCGTCACCGCGCGCGCCGTAGAGTGCCCGGCGTGACGTCCGACCCCCGAGCGTCGCTCGTCATGGTCGTCGAGGACGACCCGGCGATCGCCCAGATGATCAGCCTCCAGCTGGAGCTGTCGGGCTACCGGACTCACGTCGAACGCGACGGCCTCGCCGCGCTCGAGGCGATCCGCCGGGACCGGCCCGACGTCGTGCTCCTCGACATCGGGTTGCCGGGTCTCGACGGCATCCAGGTGTGCCGCCGACTGAGGGCCGGGGACGACTGGACGCCCATCCTCTTCGTCACCGCCCGTGACGACGAGGTGGACCGCGTCGTCGGCCTCGAGCTGGGAGCGGACGACTATGTCACGAAGCCGTTCTCGCCTCGGGAGGTCATCGCCCGCATCGGCAGCGTGCTACGCCGAACCCACCTTCAGGAGCGGGCCCACGCCACGGACGAGCTGGTATGCGGCGCCGTGCGACTCGTGCCCGACGAGCGTCGCGGGTATGCCGGTGATGGCGAAATCGCCCTTACCGCAACGGAGTTCGACCTCCTCGCGTACCTCATGCGCTCGCCCGGCCGGGTCTATAGCCGCGAGCAGCTGATGCGTCAGGTCTGGGGGTACGACACCGCCGCGGGTCAGCGCACGGTCGACGTCCACGTCGCTCAGGTCCGCGCGAAGCTCGGCCGCCACGACGTCATCCGCACGGTCCGCGGCGTCGGGTATGCGGCTCAGCAGCCGGATCACGCGGCGGGCCGGCCGCGCCGGTGAGGCGTCGGCTCCGGCCCACGCTGGCGACCCGGATCGCCCTGCTGGCCGTGTCCGTCGCCGTGCTGACGTCCATCGCGGGCATCGTGATCAGTGTCAACCTCCTGCAGCGGGCCAGCGAGCAGACCGCCAGGGCGGCGCTCGTGGCCCTGGCCGACCAGGCGGAGGCGACCGCCCAGGTCGGCGTCAGCCCGGAGGTCGCCCAGGCGCGAGCCCGCAAGGCGCTGCAGTCGATCAACATCCAGATCGCCGTCATCCGCGACCGCGGCGCGGGCGCCCCGACGCTGGTCGGCGACGCCCTGGCGGTGCGGTCGCTCACCGCCGAGCAGGTCCAGCGGCTGGCCAATGGCGACTCGCTGTCGCTGCAGCTGCCGCGCGAGGAGGGAAGCGTCCTGGTGGAGGCCCGGCCCACCCCCGCCGGAGGGATCGTCCTCGCCCAGCGCCGCGGGGACGCCGTCGCGCTGGGCGGCCAGGCGCTGCGGCAGCTGACCGTCAGCCTCGTCGTCACGGGTCTGGTGGCCGTCATTCTCGCCCTGCTGGTGGCCTGGCGGCTGTCCCGGCCGCTCCGGCGCACCGCCGAGGCGGCGACCGCCCTGGCCCAGGGCGCGCGCGACGTCGCCATCCCGGAGGAGGGACCACGGGAGGTCGCCGATGTGGCCGCGTCGGTCAACCGGCTGGCCGGTGCCCTCTCACATTCGGAGGCGCGACAGCGCGAGTTCCTCCTGTCCGTGTCGCACGACCTCCGCACTCCGCTCACCGCGATCACCGGATACGCCGAGTCGCTGGCCGACGGCGTCGTCCCGCCCGACCGCCTCCCGGCCGTCGGCACCGTCATCGGTGCCGAGGCCAAGCGCCTGGAGCGCCTCGTCGCCGACCTGCTCGACCTCGCCCGCCTCGACGCCACGGAGATGCGGATGGACTCCGCGCCCGTGGAGCTGCACCGGGTGGTCGACGGCGCGGCCGAGATCTGGCGGCACCGCTGCTCGTCGGCCGGCGTGGATTTCCGCGTCGAGGCGGGCGAGCCGTCGGTGGTCGTGTGGGGGGACGCGCAGCGGCTGCGTCAGGCCCTCGACGGGCTCCTCGAGAACGCCCTGCGCGTCACGCCGCAGGGTTCTCCGATCGTCGTGGCCACCCGGACGGAGCCAGACGCGGTCGCGGTGCTCGAGGTGCGCGACGGGGGGCCGGGCCTCTCGGACGACGACATACCGGTGGCGTTCGAGCGGTCGGCACTCTACGAGAAGTACCGCGGCGTGCGTCAGGTGGGTACCGGGCTCGGGCTGGCCATCGTCCACCGCATCGTCGATCGTCTCGGCGGGACGGTCGAGGCCGGTCACGCGCGGGAGGGCGGAGCGCGATTCACCATCCGGCTGCCACTGCTGCCGCGAACCGAACCCTGACACTCCTCGAACATCGGTGCGCGAAGGTGGACGCATGACGTCGTCGGCCGACTGGTCAGCTGCGGCCCACCTCGTCCGTTCCACGGGGTTCGGGGCATCGGGGGACCTCGTCGACACGGTCGCGGCCGCGGGACCCTCGGCGTGGCTGTCAGCGTCGCTGCGAGCCGCCCCCGACGCCGACCCCGGTGCGGCGGCCACGCCGCCCCCGACCCTCGAGGCGCTGCCACCGCTCGGCCCAGGGGCGTCCCAGGACGAGCGCCGGAAGCGCCGCCAGCAGGAGAGCGAGCGGGTGACCCAGCTCGTCGCGTGGTGGGTTCGGCGGATGGTAGCGGTGGAGAACCCGGTCATCGAGAAACTGACGTTCGGCTGGCACAACCACTTCGCGACGTCGGCGACGAAGGTCCGTTCCGCTCCGGCGCTCTTGGCGCAGAACGCCACCCTGCGTGCGAAGGGTCGCGGCTCCTTCACCGACCTCGCCGAAGCGATGGTCGTCGACCCGGCGCTGCTCTTCTGGCTCGACGGTCAGCAGAACACCGCCAAGGCGCCCAACGAGAACCTTTCCCGTGAGTTCATGGAGCTCTTCACGCTGGGCCGCTCCGGGGGGTACACCGAGCAGGACGTTCGTGAAGGAGCCCGGGCGCTGACCGGCTGGACCCTCGACCGCGGCACCGGTTCAGCAGTGCTCGTGCCGAGGCGCCACGACAGCGGCACCAAAACCGTGCTCGGCACGACGGCAGACCTCGACGCACGGGGTTTCGTCCGCCTTCTGCTCGACCAGCCGGCGTCGGCGCCGTTCGTCGCGACCCGGTGGTGGCAGCTCCTCGCCGGCTCCGAGGCTCCCCCGGCCGAGGCGCTCGACCGCCTGGTGGCGGCCTACGGGCCGGAGCGTAACCTGGCCGGGCTCTTCGGGGCGATGCTCACGGACGACGCGTATGCGGCCACCGCCGGTTCACTCGTGGGGTCGCCGGTCGAATGGGTAGTTGGGGCGATGCGGTCGCTCCACGTGAGGACCGACGACGACAGCGTCAAGAAGGCGGCCGCGGCGCTGCGCGCGCTCGGCCAGCTGCCGTTCTTCCCGCCGAACGTCAGCGGCTGGCCTTCCGGGCAGGCCTGGCTCTCCACGGCGTCCGCGACGACCAGGGTCCAGACGGCCGCCTTTCTGGCCCGGGCCGGCGACCTCGGTGCGGTCGACTCGGCGGCTCAGGCCGGCCGGGTCGACGCCGTCGCGCACCTCCTCGGCATACCGCACTTCTCGGACCGCACGGTGGCCGAGCTCAAGACGCATACCAACGACCCGCAGCGACTCGTCGCGATGGCGCTCGTCGCTCCCGAGAACCTGGTGATCTGATGGCCAACCTCCCGCCGCTGGACCCGAAGAAGCCCATGGACGGGTTGACCCGGCGGACCTTCCTGAGGGCGTCCGGCGTGGCCGGAGCCACCGCGCTGTTGGCCGGTGCTGCCGGAGTGACGCTGCAGCATGTGCTGGCTCGGGGCCAGTCCGACCCGCTCCCGCCCAACAGCCCCATTCTGGTCCTGGTCACGATGTACGGTGGTAATGACGGGCTGAACACCGTTGTGCCGTATGGCGATCCGGCCTACCACGATGCACGCCCGGAGCTCGCATACTCGGCTGACGAGGTCCTGCACCTGGACGGACAGTTCGGCCTCAACCCGGGGATGACCGGGCTGGCCGATCTCTGGAAGCAGCAGAAGCTGGCCATCGTCCGCGGCGTCGGGTATCCGAGGCCCGACCACAGCCACTTCCGCTCGATGGACATCTGGCAGACCGGGTCCCCCGAGACGCCGGTGCCGTCCGGATGGGTCGGTCGGTGGCTCGACACCGCCGGGGATGACCCTCTGCTGGCCCTCAACATCGGTGAGGTGCTCCCGCCCTTGGCGGTGGGCACCAAGGCGACCGCAGCCGCGCTGTCGGTGGGCAAGTCGACGTCGTCGGCCATGACGGCCGCGGTGCTCACGGGGTTCGCCACGCCGGACGCCGCCGACGGCCCGGCGGCGCGGCTCGTCGTGGCGTCGTACGCGGCGCAGCAGCGGTGCGAGCAGACCTTCGGCCATCTCACCTCCGACTCCGGGGACGAGGCTTTCGGTGACGCGGCCGGCAACGGCCAGCGAGCGGCGCTGTCGGCCCAGTTGGAGGTCGTGTCGCGGTGCATCAAGGCCGACGTGCCGACCCGGGTCTACGCCGCCTCGGCGTCCGGGTTCGACACCCACGCGGACGAGAAGGTCGCCCAGACCGCCCAGCTGACCCAGGTGGACAAGGCGATCACGGCGTTCCGGTCGGCGCTGGCCGGGTCGCCACGGCAGAGGGACGTCGTCGTGATGGCCTACTCCGAATTCGGCCGTCGGGTGAGGGCCAATGCGTCGGAGGGTACCGACCATGGGACCGCGGGGCCGGTGTTCCTCGTCGGCGACACCGTCCGGGCGGGGTTCCACGGCGACCAGTTCTCGTTGACCGACCTCGACAACGGTGACCTCAAGACGACGGTCGACTTCCGCGCGGTCTACGGCGAGGTCCTCGACAAGGTGCTCGGCGCTGACCCGGCCCGGGTGCTCGACCGGACTCCGGCCCCGCTCGGCCTCATCGCCTGACCGAGGCCACCGACAGCGTGAGCTCGTCCACTCGCGCGCGGAAGTCGTCGTCGGCCGCCAGTTCTTCCCCGATCCGGGTGGCGAGCGCTTCGACCAGCTCCTCGCTGAGTCCGGCGCGGATTCCGAGGACGACCCGCAGCACGCCACACCCCAGCGGTTCACCCTCTTCGAGCTGGTGGGTCACCACGTCCGGCTCGTTCGCGACTGCTTCCGAAACCGCTTGGACCACAACGGGATCGAAGTGTGCAGGCATCCACGCGAGGTCCTGGGCGAGCGCCCATAGCATGCTGGGACGCAGCTCGGTGGAGTGACCGCTGCCCAAGTCGACCACTGCCACCTGGCAGCCGTCGCCCACTGCCGCCTGTGCGGCCCGGGCGGCGGACACCGGTACCGGTCGGGCCGAGGGATCCCAGGCGGCGAGCGCCGCAACGCTGGTGAACAGCGGGAGGGCGCGGCGGCCGTCCGGGGCCACGAGCGTGATGATGGCCATGTCAGTACGCGTATCGCCACGATGCCCGTCGCCGGTATCCGGGGCCTCACCCTCGTCCCCGTCATCCCGGACCGCGACGACGGGAACCAGCCAACGGGCCGCCGCCGCCGCGCGGGCGAGCCGGGCGTCGGCCTCGGCCGACGGCCGCTCGTGGGCTTCAGCCAGAGCCTCCGCCAGCTCGGGATCGGCGCCGCCCTGGTCGTCGTCGAAACCCGTGCCGGAGAGGTATCGCCCGGCCCACGGAGTTCCGGCGCTGTCGGTGTCCGTCATCAGGGGGGCTCCTCATCCAGCCTGGGAGTCGGGCAGGACCGCCTCGACCTCGATCTCGACACGCATGTCGGGGTGGAGCAGCCCGGAAACGATGACCATCGTCGCCACCGGAGGGTTCGCGCCGAACAGCTCGGCGTGGACCCGGCCCACCGCGTCGCAGTCGCGGCGGTGCGTGACGTACATCCGAGTGCGGACGACGTCGTCCGCGACGGCGCCGAGTTCCGCCAGGGCGGCTAGGGCCGTCTCGATGGCGACGCGCACCTGGGCGCCCGGGTCGGCGGGAAATCTCACCCGGCCCTCGACCATGGACGTGCAGCCGGAGACCAGGACCATCCGGTCCACGCGCATGGCGCGGGCGTACCCGTAGGCCTTCTCCCAGATGCCGCCGGAGAAGTGCCGCTCCCGATCGTCGCGCCGCTGCTCCGTCACGGCCGCCCGGCCACGTCGAGGGCCTCACCCAGCGTGAAGGCACGACGGTAGAGCGCCGACCCGATGATCGCCCCCTCAACCCCGGCTTCCACCAGCCCTCGCAGCGCTCGAACGTCGTCCAGCGTCGACACGCCGCCACTTGCGACGACGGGACGCGACGTGCGTTCGCATACCTGCTGGAGCAGGCCCAGGTTCGGCCCGGCGAGCATCCCGTCCTTGTGGACGTCGGTGACGACGTACCGGGCGCAGCCCTCGCGGTCGAGCCGCTGGAGTGTCTCCCACAGGTCGCCGCCGTCACGCGTCCAGCCCCGCGCCGCCAGCGTGGTCCCGCGGACGTCGAGTCCGACGGCGATCCGGTCGCCGTGCTCGGCGATCGCCTCCGCGGTCCACTCGGGCTGCTCGAGGGCAGCCGTCCCGAGGTTGACCCGGCGGCAGCCCGACGTGAGCGCGGCGGACAGCGACGCGGCGTCGCGGATCCCTCCGGACAGCTCCACCTTGATGTCGAGCTTCCCGACGATGGACTCGATGAGCTCGCGGTTCGATCCTCGACCGAAGGCGGCGTCGAGGTCGACGAGGTGGAGCCATTCGGCGCCCTGGTCCTGCCAGGCCAGCGCGGCCTCGACCGGATCACCGAACTCGCCGCCGCTGCCGGCGACCCCCTGGATCAGCTGGACCGCCCGGCCGTCGGCGATGTCGACCGCCGGCAGCAGCTCCAACCGTGGTTCCGTGCTCATAGCGACCTCACCCAGTTCTCCAGCAGCTGCGCCCCGGCATCGCCGGACTTCTCGGGGTGGAACTGCGTAGCACTGAGCGGGCCGTTCTCGACGGCGGCGACGAAGTCGACTCCGTGCGTCGCCCAGGTCACGATCGGCGCGACGACCGCGAACGTCCCCACCGGGTGCAGCGTCCAGTCCTGCGCTGCGTACGAGTGGACGAAGTAGAACCGTTCGTCCTCGACCCCCGCGAACAAGCGGGTCTCGGCTCCGGCCTTGACCGTTGACCAGCCCATGTGCGGCACCACGTCCGCGGGCAGCCGGTCGACCGTCCCGGGCCACTCCCCCAGCCCCTCCTCCGACGGGCCCGACGACGGCTCGGTGGAGCCGTCGAAGAGCACCTGCATGCCGACGCATACCCCGAGAACCGGCCGGCCGCCGGCCAGCCGGACGTCGATGACCCGTGCGCCGTCGGCCTCCCGGAGCCCGCGCATACAGGCGTGGAAGTTCCCTACCCCGGGGACGAAAAGGCCGTCGGCCGTCAATGCGGCGGTCCGGTCGCCAGTTAGCGACACGGCGGCGCCGACCCGCTCCAGGGCGCGCACCGCGGAGTGGACGTTGCCGCTGCCGTAGTCGAAGACCACCACGGTGGGCGGGGAGCTCATCAGTGCGGGTCCTCCATCTCGTCGCGCCATCTGATGTCATCGTGCACAGCCTTGTCGTACCGGCGCACGACGGAGGCTTTCGGAGCGATCACCGACGCGCCGAAGGCGTCCGCTGCGACCGCGGACCCGTCGAGGTAGCTGCCACCGGGCAGCTTCAGCACCCCGAGGACATCGCCCGTCACGGCTCGGGCATCCCCGGCCGGGTCGTGCAGGACGTCCGCCAGCTCGCCGACCGCCCCCGGATCCTCGACGCCCGCCACGGCGACGACGTCGGCCAGCCGGGCCACCGGCAGGCCACCGAGATGGACCACCCCGTGACCCGGCTGCCAGACCAGCCAGCGGCGCACCGCGCGCCAGCCGCCCGGCGTCACGCAGAGCACAGCGCGGCGGCCCACCACGCCCACGCCCACGGCCGGCCGGAGCCGGTGGGGTACGGGCCGGTTGAGCAGCATCGTCACGGCGTCGTCGTAAGGCGGCCGCACGGCGGTGGAATCCTCGACGGGCAGCACCGCGGTCCACCGGCCGTCCTCGGGGACGACGGCCAACGGCGAGACGCCGGTCTCCGCCCACGAGACGGCGGCGGCAACGCCGCCGTGGACGAGGAGGATGCCGGAAGGTCTGCGCACAGGTGGTTCGGGCAGCGCCACCGCTAGAGGCTGCCCTTGGCGCTCGGTATGCCGGTCACGCGCGGGTCGACGACCACGGCGGCCCGCAGCGCACGGGCGACCGCCTTGAACTGCGCCTCGACGATGTGGTGCGGGTCACGGCCACCGAGCACGCGGACGTGCAGCGCGATGCCGGCGTGGTGCGCCAGCGTCTCGAAGACATGACGGGTCAAAGACCCTGCGTAGCTTCCGCCGATGACGACGAACTCCTGGCCCTCCGGTTCTCCGGTGTGAACGCAGTACGGGCGGCCCGCAACGTCGACGACGGCCTGGACCAGCGCCTCGTCGAGGGGCACGGTCGCGTCACCGAAGCGGGAGATGCCGCGCTTGTCGCCCAGGGCCTCGCGCAGGGCGT
>JBKPKI010000019.1:0-7682 GCA_046731055.1 Actinomycetota bacterium
CCGAAGATGGGCACAGCAGTGTCACCGGGAAGCTTGACCGACTGCGGGTTCGGGCCGAAGAACAGCAGCAGCAGGTTGTCGATGAGGAGCGCGAGACCAAGGGTGATAAGGAGCTGGTTCTCCAGCGGCTTGCCTATCGCCCCCGCGAGCACGAAGCGCTGGATCGCCGCCCCGAGCAGGAACATCACCGGCACCGCCACGACAAGGGCGAGCATGGGGTAAATCCCGAACCGGTCGACCATGACGACCGTGATGTAGAGCGCGACGGTCAGGAACGCCCCGTGCGCGAAGTTCACGATGTCGAGGACGCCGAAGATCAGGGTGAGGCCCATGGCAATCAGCCCGTAAACACCTCCCACGAGGATGCCGGTGACGACGGCCTGGCTGACGACCTCGGTGTTACCGGACCGGACGTAAGCGAGCAGCACCGCCAGAAGCACGATGCCGACGGCGATGGCCAGCAGCGCCCAAGCGGGCCGGCGCCGGCTTGTTCGCACCCGGGAGCTGGGTGACTCCGCTGTGGAGTCACCCAGCTCCTCGACCGACGCCGAGCCCGCGCCGGCGTCGGGTGGTCCGGAACGCTCGGGCAGGCTCACTGGGCGGGCGTGGCCGGGTAGCGGTACGTGACCTCGGCGAAGTCCTGGGGATACGTCTGCACGACCTTGCCTCCCTGGACCTGCATGAGGATGGGTGCAGCGCCCTGGTTCTCACCGGTGTTGCTGAAGGTGATCGGCCCCTTCTGGGCGACGAGCGACTCCAGGTTGGTCTGCGCGATGGCGCCGCGCAGCGCCGTGGGGTCGGCGCTCTTGGCCCGGTTGAGAGAGTCCGCGATGACCCGGACCGCGTCGTACGACAGCACCGCTCCGGTGCGAATCTGGTCGTTGTACTTGTCCTGATAGGTCTTCATCAGCGCCTGCGTCTGAGGGTTCTTGCCGTTCAGGTGGTAGTTGGCGTCGAAGAAGCCCTCACCGGCTTTGCCCGCCTCGGCCGCGAACTGTGGGAGGTCGAAGGCACCGTTGGCGACACCCCACACCGCGTTGAGGGTCGGCTTCACGGTGTCGACCGCCTTGGCCACGAGTACGCCGTCCCGGTAGTACCCCGCGACCATGAGAACATCCGCCCCGGAGGCCTTGACGGCGGTGACCTGGGTGGTGAAGTCCGAGACCTTCGCGGGGTCGTAGTTCGCGACGGGTCCGACCTCCATGCCGAGGGACTGTGCCTTCTTCGTGAAGGTGTCCTTGATCGCCGTGCCGAACGGGCCCTGCTCGTGCAGGATCGCCACCTTCTTGGCGGGCTTGCCCGCGGCGGTCGAGACGTCGGACAGGTACTGCGCGCCCTGCTCGGCGAGGACCGTCCCGCTCGGCTGCAGTCGGAACGTGTACTGGTAGCCCTGGCTGAGGATGGCGTCCGCACTGGACACGTCGATGACGAACGGAACCTTGTTGCGCTCGGCCACCGCCGCGACGTTCTGGCTGACCGCGCTCTGGTAGGTGCCGACGATGGCGACAGCGCCCTCCTGGATGAGGCGCTGCGCCTCGCTCTGGCCCGTTTCGGGAGCTCCCTTGGAGTCGGCGCTCAACAGTTCCAGTTTCGCGCCACCCATGGAGGCGATGCCGCCGGCGTTGTTGACGGCCTCCACGGCCAGCTTGGCGCCGTTGTCCATTTGCTGACCGTCCGCGGCGGACGACCCGGAAAGGGGGTGCAGCGACGCGACCTTGATGGTCTGGCCGGATCCACCGGTCCCCCCACCGCCGCCCCCAGCGCCGGGCGTACCGGGAGGGGCTGACCCTCCACAGGCGGCCAGGGCGAGTGGCGCCGCGAGTGCAAGGCCGACGATCCAGTTCTTCCTCAAGGTCAACTCCCGCGGGTCACGCGTTCCTCGAAACGGAACGATTAGTGGGCAGCGAGTCTGGCACCAGGCGACTGTTGCGGTCAAGGGTCGACACCAAGTCGTGAATTCGCCTACAGTGCAATGGCATCAGACCAGGGCGCTCCCAAGTCCCTACATCGTTCGTCGTTTCGTGCAGCGGAACGTCGAACGATTGGGTCCGTTTCACGGCGACCGCCCTGGGGCGCGAGCAGATGAGGTGGGGATGACGGATCAGCTCGGGACGGAAGCGGCCGCACGGGTCTCTGACGTGCTCCTCGCATACCTGCAGGGGCCACGCAGCCTGGGGGTATCCGCGCTGGCTCGCGAGCTGGGGCTGTCGAAGGCGGTCGTCCACCGCATCCTGCGGACGCTCGTCCACCGGGGCCTGCTGACCTCGGACCTCAGCACGCGGGAGTACCACCTCGGCCCGGCCGCGGCCGCGCTCGGCGCGCGGGCGTTGCGCGAGTCCGACCTGCGCACGGTGGCCATGCCGGTGCTGCGGGAGCTCCAGCGGGCCACGGGTGAGACGACGACCGTTTCGGCGCTCGTCCCTGGCGGCCGCGTCTACCTCGACCAGGTGGAGAGTGCCAAGGAGATCAAGATGACGGTAGAGGTCGGGCGCCGCTTTCCGCTCCACGCGGGCAGTTCGAGCACGTGCATCCTCGCGTTCCTTCCGCCCGACCACCAGGAGGGGGTCTTGTCCGGTCGCCTCGACGCCCTGACCCCGCGCACCATTGTCGACCCGGGTCGCTTGCGTGATCGCCTCGAGGAGGTCCGCCGCACCGGCGTCGCGCAGTCGGACGGCGAGCGCCAGGCCGGTGCCGGTTCGGTTGCAGCGCCAGTCTTCGGCGTGGACGGCTCCGTCCAGGGCGCCGTCTCGGTCTGCGGTCCCGCTGACCGGGTAGGACCCGCGGCGCGGGAGCGGTTCGTGCCGCTCGTCGTCGAGGCGGCCGACCGCGTCTCCCGGGGGATGGGTTGGCGCGGCGGCTTGCCCGGTCAAGGAGGGCCCCGATGAGCGACGCGCTGGCCGGACTCAAGGTCCTCGACGTCTCGACGCTGTTCGCCGGCCCACTGGCCGCGACCATGCTGGGCGACTTCGGCGCCGACGTCATCAAGATCGAACACCCCCGCGGCGACCCGGTGCGTTCGCACGGGGCCAGCAAGGACGGCGTCGGCCTCTGGGCCAAGGTCGTCGGCCGCAACAAGCGCGGGATCACCCTGTACCTCGGGTCTCCCGAGGGCCAGGACGTGTTTCGGCGCCTCGTCGCAAACGCCGACGTCGTCATCGAGAACTTCCGTCCGGGGACGCTCGAGAGGTGGGGCCTCAGCTACCCGCAACTGTCGGCCAACAACCCCGGTCTGGTCCTCACCCGCGTCACTGGATTTGGTCAGATCGGCCCGTATGCGGGGCGTCCCGGGTTCGGCACCCTGGCCGAGGCGATGAGCGGGTTCGCTGCGATCACGGGTGAGCCCGACGGTCCCCCGACCCTGCCTCCCTTCGGCCTCGCCGACGGCATCGCCGCGTTGGCGGCCGCCTTCGCGACGATGACGGCGCTGCGGGCGAGGGAGACTACCGGCCGGGGCCAGGTCGTCGATCTGGCCATCATCGAGCCCATCCTCACTGTGGTGGGCCCCCAACCGACTGTGTGGGACGCCCTGCACCAGGTGCAGGAGCGCTCCGGCAACCGGTCCGCCAACAACGCTCCACGCAATACCTACCTCACCCGCGACGGGCGGTGGGTCGCCGTGTCGACGAGCGCGCAGAGCATCGCCGAGCGGGTCATGCGGCTCGTGGGGCGTCCCGAGCTCACGCAGGAGCCGTGGTTCGCGTCAGGCGGTGAGCGGGCCAAGCACGCCGACGTCCTCGACGAGGCCGTCTCGTCCTGGGTGGCCAAGCACGACCGCGACGAGGTGGTCCGTGCCTTCGAGGAGGCTCACGCCGCGGTGGCTCCGATCTACGACGTGCGCGACATCGTGGCCGACCCGCAGTTCCAGGCGCTGGGATCCCTCGTCCGCGTCCCGGATCCGGAGCTGGGCTCGGTGCTCATGCAGAACGTTCTCTTCCGGCTGTCCGAGACGCCGGGCCGGATCAACAGCGCGGGGCCTTCACTGGGCCAGCACACGGAAGAGGTGCTGGGCGAGATCGGGATCGACGCCGACCAGCTGGCCGAGCTGCGGCGCCGGGGGGCGGTGTGAGCACTCCCCGGTCGTGGCTCTACGTGCCCGGCCACCGTCCCGACCGCGTTCGCAAGGCGCTCGCCTCCGC
Organism: Actinomycetota bacterium; assembly: GCA_046731055.1. Lineage (GTDB taxonomy): Bacteria > Actinomycetota > Actinomycetes > Actinomycetales > Dermatophilaceae > Lapillicoccus. The sequence goes on from JBKPKI010000019.1 coordinate 4,137, forward strand.
GGCCGACGCCGTCGTGGTCGACCTCGAGGACGCGGTCCCCGTCGCGGTGAAGGACGAGGCGCGGCGCTCGACAGTGGTCCTGCTTCAGGACCGACCGCCCCACTCGCCCCCCATCTGGGTCCGGGTGAATCCGCCCACGGGACGGATCGGCCGCGCGGACGTGGAGGCGCTGGCCGGTATGCCGCTCGACGGGCTGCGCGTGCCGCGATGCGAGGACCCTGACGCGGTGCAGGCCCTCGCCGAGCAGACCGGGCACGCCCTGATGCTCCTCCTCGAGACCGCCCGCGGTCTTCTGCGAGCCAGTGAGCTGGCCACCGCGCATACGCAGGTCCGGGGCCTGGGTCTCGGCGAGGCGGACCTCGCGGCGGACTTGATGGTGCGGTCGGACTCGGGGCTGGAGTGGGCCCGCGGGGCGGTCGTGGCCGCCTGCCGGGCCGCCGGCCTGCCGTCGCCCATCCAGAGCGTGTGGACCGATGTCGCCGACATCGACGGTCTGCGGGCGTCCTGTCAGGCCGGGCTCGCTCGTGGATTCTTCGGGCGTTCGGTCGTGCATCCGTCGCAGATCGAGGTGGTGCACGAGGTCTACACCCCGTCGGCGCGCGAGGTGGCCGACGCGCGTGCGGTGCTGGCCACCGGGGCCGAGGCCCGAGCCCGCGGGGAGGTCGCGGCCCTCGATGACCAGGGCCGGTTCGTCGATCCGGCCGTCGAGGCGCGCGCCCGAGTCGTCCTCGACCGCATACCCGTCGAACGTGGCGTCGACAGCGACCGGAAAGGCGATTCATGAACGACGAAGTCCGCACGCCCACGGACGCGCTGTTGGGCGCGGTCAGCGCGGGGGTTCGCCTGGTGGAGCTGGGGCAGCCGTTCTTCACCGGAATGCCGTGCTCGCCGAACCACCCCGGGTTCCGCATGACGCTGATCCGCCGCCACGGCGACATGGTGCGAGCCGACGGCGGCTCGGCGGCCAACGAGATCATCGTGACCGGCGGTCACGTCGGAACTCACGTCGACGCGCTCTCCCACGTGAGCCACGACGGCGTCATGTACGGCGGAGTCGACGCGGCGCAGGCCCAGGTCGGAGGGGCGTTCCGCGCGCTCGGTGCAGAGCTTACGCCGGCGTTTCTGCGCCGCGGGGTCCTCCTGGATGTCGCGGTGACCCTGGGGGTCGACGTGCTCGCCCCCGGCCAGGCGGTGGGCGCTGCGGAGCTGCAGGCGGCTCTCGACCGCTGCGGTACCGACCTGCGCCCCGGGGACGTCGCCCTCGTGCGCACTGGCTGGGCTCAGCACTTCGACGACGCCGAGCGGTATCTCAGCCGGGCCGACGGCGTGCCGGGTGTGACGCCCGACGGAGGTCGCTGGCTGGCCGACGCCGGGGTTAGCGCGACTGGGAGCGACACCACAGCCTTCGAACAGATCCTGCCCGGAGCCGGCCACAGCGTGCTGCCGGTCCACCGAATCCTTCTGGTAGAGAAGGGAATCCACATTATCGAACACATGGCCCTCGAAGAGGCGTCCGCCGCTGGGCTCACCGAGTTCACCTTCGTCATGGCGCCCCTGCGCATTGTCGGTGGCACCGGTTCACCCGTGCGTCCGCTCGCCGCGGTCTCGGCATGACCGCGGAGAGCCCGTCCTCGTCGCCGACGGTCGTGCAGCAGCTCGCCGCGCTGGCCGCGTCCGTCCGGCGCGACGGCCTGCCGGACGCGCTGCGCCAGGATGTCGCCCGGCGCGTCCTCGACCTCGTCGGCAACAGCCTGGCGGCGGGTCGCGAGTCGTCCGCGTCCGCGGTGGTGGCCGTGGTCAGTGGATGGGGGGGTCCGCCGGACGCGACAGCGATCGGCACGGGCCTGCGCGTCCCCAGTGCCGCCGCTGCCCTCGTCAACGGCACCCTGGCCCATTCCCTCGACTTCGACGACACTCACCTGCCGTCGGTGCTGCATCCGTCCGCCAGCGTCGTCCCCGCGGCCCTGGCCGTCGCTGAGGCGACCGGCACTAACGGTGCCCAGCTGCTCGACGCCGCGGGCGTCGGCATCGAGGTGACCGTCCGCCTGGGAATGGGTGGCTACGACGAGACCAGGGGCACGTCGGAGTTCTTCGAGCGTGGCCAGCACGCGACGTCCATCTGCGGGGCCGTCGGCGCGGCGGTGGCGGCGGCGATGGTGGGCGGGTTGGACGCCGACCGGATCGCCGACGCAGCGGGGATCGCCGCGTCCATGGGGTCGGGGCTCCTCGAGGCGAACCGCACCGGCGGCACGGTGAAGCGCGTTCACTGCGGGTGGGCGGCCCACGCCGGCGTGGTCGCCGCCGACCTGGCGCGCCACGGCCTGACCGGCCCGCCGACAGTCGTCGAGGGCCGGTTCGGTTTCCTCCAGGCCTTCTGCGGTGATCACGCCGACGTCGACGCGGTCACCTCGGGGCTCGGGGAGCACTGGGAGCTGCCCGGCATCTTCTTCAAGCCGTACCCGTGCAACCACTTCACGCACGCCGGCATCGACGCCGCCCTCGAGCTTCGGGCGCGGGGGGTCCGGCCGGACGACATCGCCGCGATCGAGCTCGGTGTGCCGACCGCCGTGCTGAAGACCATCGGCCAGCCGCCGGAGGAGAAGGCGCGTCCGAGGTCGGGCTACCACGCCGCGTTCAGCGGTCCTTACACCGTTGCCGCGGCGCTGCTCGGCGGCGGCGGACTCGGGGTGTTCCATGAGGACTTCACCGACGAGGCGACCCGTGACGAACGGCGCCTGGCCTTGGCGGCGAAGGTTCGGTGCGTGCGCGACGAGCAGTGCGACCGGATCTTCCCCCACCAGTTCCCGGCGGTGCTGCGGGTCGAGACCACGGACGGCACCCGGCACGAGGTACGGGTCGACGCCAACCGCGGCGGCCCCGAGCGTCCGCTCTCCACGGACGAGCTGGCCACGAAGGTGCGGCTGAATGCCTCCAGGGTGCTCGACGCTGAGCAGGCCGCCGCGGTTGCGAGCGCAGGGGTCGCCCTCCCGGCTGCGCCTGACGTCTCTGGTCTGATGGATCTGGTCCGCGGAGGCGACCGGGCATGAAAGAGCGGGGCGCCCGCCACGGAAACGTAGCGGGCTTGGCCGCGGCGGTGGCGCATACGAGCTGGCCCGCCGCGCCGGCAGAGGTGCGCGCCCGCGTTCTGGACCTCGTGGCCGACTGTGTGGCGGTCGCGGCTCTGGGGTCCGGCAGAGCCGAGCTCCGACGTCTGGTCGAGGTGCACGACGGCCTCGCCCCGGCTGGCGCGGCCTCCGTCCTGGGGTCCCCACGGGCCTGGCCACCGATGACGGCCATGTTTCTCAACGCGACCGCCATGGCCGCCGACCAACTGCAGGACGGGCACCGGATGGCCCGCGGCCACCCGGCGTCCCACGTGGTTCCCGCCGTGCTCGCCCTCGCCGAGCAGCGGGACGCCGACGGGACAGAGCTGCTGTCCGCGGTCCTCGCAGGCTACGAGGCCGGCGTACGCGTCGGTCGCGCCATGGGCGGCACCCCGACAGGCGTGCACGACATCGGGACCTGGGGTCAGGTGGCGGTCGGCGC
>JBKPKI010000020.1:0-18108 GCA_046731055.1 Actinomycetota bacterium
TCCCCACGCCGGACGACGTGGAACGGCTCGACGCCGACCCGGTGCGCACGCTCGACGCGGCGGGCTCGGCAGCGATGGTCGCCGAGGTGGAGGCGGCCAAGAAGGACGGCGACACCCTGGGTGGTGTCGTCGAGGTCGTCGGCTACGGCGTGCCTCCCGGACTCGGGTCGCACGTTCACTGGGACCGGCGTCTGGACGCGCAGCTCGCGGCCGCGCTGATGGGGATCCCGGCCATCAAGGGCGTGGAAGTCGGGGACGGGTTCGCGACCGCTCGGCGGCGCGGGTCGGAGGCGCACGACGAAATGGAGCGGGACGCGGGAGGGTCGATCCGGCGGCGGACCGGTCGTTCCGGAGGTACCGAGGGCGGCATGTCGACCGGCGAGGTCCTGCGCGTGCGGGCCGCGATGAAGCCGATCTCGACGGTGCCTCGCTCGCTCGACACCGTCGACATCGCCGGCGACGAACCGGCCAAAGCCATCCACCAGCGTTCGGACGTGTGCGCGGTGCCGGCAGCCGGCGTCGTCGCGGAAGCCATGGTCGCGTTGGTCCTTGCCCAGGCCTGTGTCGAGAAGTTCGGCGGCGACAGCGTCCAAGAGACGTCCCGGAACTACCAGGGGTACCTCGCCGCCGTCCCGGAGCGGCTCCGCTCGTGGTGAGCCGAGAGCCGTGGTGAGCCAGGACCGTCCCGTAGCGGTGGTCGTCGGACCGCCGGGCTCCGGGAAGACGGTGACCGGACTAGCCCTGGCCACCCTCCTCGGCGTGCCGTTCCACGACACCGACGAGGCGATCGTCCGGCAGACGGGGCGAAGCATCGCCGACATCTTCGTCGAGGACGGCGAGGCGGCCTTCCGGGCGCTGGAGCGAGTCGAGATGGCCCGCGCCCTAGCCGAGGAGCGGGGCGTCGTCGCGGTCGGCGGCGGGGCGCCGGTCCAGCCGGGAGCGGCGGAGCTCCTCGAAGGCCACACGGTCGTCTTCCTCGACGTGGGCATCGCCGACGCGGCCAAGCGGATCGGGTTCGACCAGTCCCGGCCACTTCTCGCCGTCAACCCCCGTGGGTCGTGGGTGGCCATGATGGCCGTGCGCCGGCCCACCTACGAGGCGGTGGCCACGCTTCGGGCCGATACCGCGGGCCGGACTCCAGAGGAGGTCGCCGCCGAGGTGGCGGGCCGGCTCGCGGTCCCGCAACCCGGTCGCGGGGCCGGACGGTGAACGGCCCGATCACCAGCATTCCCGTCGGGACCGGCTCCGACGCGTACGACGTCATCGTCGGCCACGGAGTGGTCGACGCCGTCCTGCCGCTGCTCGGTGAGGCGGTCCAGCGGGTGCTCGTCGTCCATCCGCCGACCCTGGCGATCTGGGCCCAGCGTGTCGCCGAGACCGCTCGGGGAGCCGGTGTCGACGCGTTCCTCGCCGTCGTCCCTGACGCCGAAGAGGCCAAGAGCGCGCCGGTTGCGGCCGAGCTGTGGGCCGCCCTGGGCCAGGCGGGATTCACCCGCACCGACGCCGTCGTGGGCGTCGGTGGCGGCACCGTGACCGACCTCGCGGGGTTCGTCGCGGCGACGTGGCTGCGCGGCGTGCGGGTCGTCCAGGTACCGACGACCCTGCTCGGCATGGTCGACGCCGCGGTCGGCGGCAAGACCGGCATCAACACCCCCGAGGGCAAGAATCTCGTCGGCGCCTTCCATCCCCCGGCTGGCGTGCTCTGCGACCTCGACACGCTGTCCACGCTGCCCCACCCGGACCTCGTCGCCGGCCTGGCCGAGGTCGTCAAGTGCGGGTTCATCGCCGACCCGCGCATCCTCGAGCTCGTCGAGGCCGACCCGGCGGCCGCCGTCGACGTCGAGGGGCCGTTCGTGCGCCAGCTCGTCGAACGATCCGTCCAGGTCAAGGCCGACGTCGTCACCGCCGACCTGCGCGAGGCGGCGCTGCGGGAAGTGCTGAACTACGGCCATACGTTCGGGCACGCCATCGAGCAGGTCGAGGGGTACCGCTGGCGGCACGGGGAGGCGGTCAGCGTGGGCCTGACGTACGCGGCGGAGCTCGGTCGGCTGTCGGGTCACCTCGCCGACGACGTCGTCGGACGCCACCGGTCGGTGCTGACCAGCCTGGGGCTGCCGGTCTCCTATGCCCCGGACCGCTGGGACGAGCTGGTGGCGGCGATGCGTCGCGACAAGAAGTCGCGCGGGTCCCAGCTGCGGTTCGTCGTCCTTGACGACGTCGCCAAACCGGTCCGGCTCGAAGGTCCGCCGGAGGAGATGCTGCGCGACGCATACCGGCTGGTGTCGAGCTGACGTCCTCACCCGAACGGCACAGGAACGGGAAAGCACCCGCATGACCGCCCCGACGACGCTCTCCCCATGACGACGAGACGCCCGGACGACAACGCCGACCGCCACGCCGCCCTCACCGACGCCGTCACGCGGCCCGAGGCCGACTGGGTCGACGACCACGGCGCAGACATCCGGGCCTACGACGAAGTCGGGGAGGACCACGACCGCGGGCTCCTGTTCGACCTAGGTACCATGAACCGGCGCCGCGCCCTCGGTCTTCTCGGCGGGGTCGGCGCCCTCGCCGCCCTGGCCGCCTGCAGCACCGCAACCGGGTCGACGTCGACGGGTTCCCCGTCGTCGTCCTCGTCGTCCAGCTCGACCTCCAGCTCCAACGCCGACGGCACCCTCACCGAGGTCCCGGACGAGACCGCCGGCCCCTACCCGGGTGACGGCTCCAACGGGGCCAATGTGCTGGACGACTCCGGCATCGTCCGGTCCGACATCCGGTCCAGCTTCGGGTCGTCGACGACGACCGCGCAGGGCGTCCCGCTGACCATCAAGCTGACCGTCCGCGACACCGCGACCGGGTCCGCCAAGACGGGCGCCGCGGTGTACCTGTGGCACTGCGACCGCGACGGCCAGTACTCGCTCTACTCCCGGTCGATCACCAACGAGAACTACCTGCGCGGCGTCCAGGAGGCCGACTCGACCGGCACGGTGACGTTCACCTCGATCTACCCGGCCTGCTACGACGGTCGTTGGCCGCACATCCACTTCGAGGTGTACTCCAGCGTCGCCGACGCCACCTCGTCCGGCCCCATCGTCAAGACGTCCCAGATCGCCTTGCCCAAGGAGGCCTGCGAGGCGGTGTATGCGACGGACGGCTACTCGACGAGCGTGCAGAACCTCTCGCGGGTCTCACTGAAGACGGACAACGTCTTCGGCAACGACACCGGGATCCACCAGATAGCAACGATGTCGGGGGACGTGTCGTCCGGATACACCGCGGCGCTGACCATCGGAGTGTGACCAGCGAGGTCATGTGGTTGGGTCGACCCATGACCGGCACGACGCTCCGAGGGACCAACGTCGACCTCTCCCAACAGAGCGCGGCGACCGGAGGATCGCCGCACCTGACGGGGTATGCGGTACGGCCGCCGGGTGGCGAGCGGGTTCCTGGCGTTGTCGTTGTCCACGAGGCGTTCGGGCCGGACGAGGTCAACCAGCGCTCTGCGGACCGGGTGGCGGCCCTGGGCTACGCCGTGGTCATGCCCGACCTGTTCAGCGAGGGGGGCCCACGCCAGTGCCTGAAGGCGACCTTCGAGGCTTTGCGCAACGGACGCGGCCGGGCCTTCCAGGACATCGCTGCGGCCCGCCAGTGGCTGCTGGACCGCGACGACGCGACCGGTGATGTCGGGATTATCGGGTTCTGCATGGGCGGCGGGTTCGCGCTGCTGTGTGCCGCGCCGACCCGCGGGTTTGGCGTGAGCTCGGTCAACTACGGTCAGCTCCCGCCGTCCGGCCCGGACGTGCTCGCGGGGGCCTGCCCCATCGTTGCGAGCTACGGCCGACGCGATCTGGGGCTCCGCGGCGCCGCCGCGAAGCTCGAGTACCACCTGACCCGCCTGGGTGTCCCGCACGACGTCAAGGAGTACCCGAAGGCGAGCCACCAGTTCCTCAACGAGGGCCGCAACGGTCCGTGGGCTCTCAAAGCCCTCGGTCGCGTCGTCGGCGTCGGTCCGGAGCCGGACTCCGCCGCCGACGCCTGGCAGCGCATCGCGGCGTACTTCGCCGAGCACCTGCGCCGGTAGACTGGGAGGCTGCCCCGACGCATACCGAACGAAAGAGGCTGCCCGCCGTCATGGCCACCACCAACGACCTCAAGAACGGCATGGTCCTCAACCTCGACGGCCAGCTGTGGTCCGTCGTCGAGTTCCAGCACGTCAAGCCCGGCAAGGGACCCGCGTTCGTCCGAACCAAGCTCAAGGGCGTCACCTCGGGCAAGGTCGTCGACAAGACGTTCAACGCGGGCACCAAGGTCGACACGGCCAACGTCGACAAGCGGACGATGCAGTACCTCTACAAGGATGGGTCGGACTTCGTGTTCATGGACACCGACACCTACGACCAGGTACACGTCGGTGCCGACACGGTCGGCACCGCCGCCGACTACATGTTGGAGAACCAGAACGCCACCGTCGCCACGCACGACGGCATCCCGCTCTACGTCGAGCTGCCGGCCTCCGTGGTGCTGGAGATCACGCATACCGACCCCGGCCTTCAGGGCGACCGCTCGACCGGTGGCACGAAGCCAGCCACCCTCGAGACGGGCGCTCAGATCGCCGTCCCGCTGTTCCTCGAGACCGGCACCAAGGTCAAGGTGGACACCCGCGACGGGTCGTATCTGGGCCGCGTCAACTGACCGGTGGCCGCCCGTTCCAAGGCCCGTAAACGCGCGCTGGACCTGCTCTTCGAGGCCGACCAGCGCGGCGTCAACGCCGGTTCGCTGCTAGCTGAGCGGCAGGACAACCCCGGGGACCAGCCGCCGCTCAACCCCTACACGGTCGAGATCGTCGAGGGCGTCGTGGCGCACTGGGCGGAGATCGACGAGCTGCTCACCACGTACTCCCACGGGTGGACGTTGCCGCGGATGCCTGGCGTGGACCGGGCTATTCTCCGGCTCGGGGCGTGGGAGGTCGTCTGGAACGACGCCGTGCCGGACGGAGTCGCGATTTCCGAGGCCGTGGAGCTGGCTCGGACCCTCTCGACCGACGACTCGCCGTCGTTCGTCAACGGCCTCCTTGCCCGACTGGCCGAGGTGAAGCCCACCCTCGTCTGAGCCTCGTCAGGAGCCGAGAGCCAGGCTGAGCCGGCTGACCTTTCCCGCCAGGCCGACGGCATAGCAGGCCAGGTCCGGAGCGCACGACAGCGTGGTCCAGCCTCCGGTGTCGATCGGACGCCAGGACCGGCCCGCGTCGAGCGAGATGTCGGACCCCGTGGGCCCCACCGCGATGGCCACCGGGAGCAGCGAAACCCAGACCGCCGACGTCCGCAGACCGCCGGGCATCGAGCGTGACTCCTGCCAGGTCCGGCCGCCGTTGTCGGTGTATGAAGCGGTATGCGCCCGTGAGCTCAGCGCGTCGATGTCGCCGCCGACGGCGATCCCGTTTCGCTCGTCCCGGAACTGGGCCGCAAAGACTCCGGCCGAGGGGCCGGTCACGAGCGGGGTGGGCTGGGCGACCCAGGTGCGGCCGCCGTCGATGCTGCGGAACACGCGGGAAACGGTGCCGCCGGTCCCGAACGAGATGGTCGAGCCCACGGCGGACATGCACGACCCGCCCGCAGCGAACGCGAACTCCCCGTCCACGGCCGGCGGCATCCTGGACGTGTCGGCCTTGGTCCAGTGATGGCCGGCGTCCCGAGTGACGTACACCTCGAACCGCCCGTCGACCGGGTCGCCGACGAGGTAGCCGCGGTCGGGGGACGCGAAGGCGAGGCAGTCGAAGAAGCTGCGCGGGTCGGTCGTCGCGAGTGGAGAGGCCCAGGTGGCGCCGCCGTCGTCGGTGACCCAGACCCGACCCGCCGCCTGGGTCTCACTGCCCGACACGGAAAGGAGCACGGCGTGGCGGGACGAGGTCGCCTCGATGTCGCGGAAGTACACGGCGTCCGCTCCGGGCGGGCTCACGTCTTTCCAGGTTCGACCGGCGTCCACCGTCCTGAGCACCTGCCCGTGCGTGCCGGCCACCCATACGGCGTCGCGACTGATCGCGTCGACACCCCGGAAGTCCTCGGCCGAGCCAGTCGGGCCGGGGACCCAGGCCAGCGGAACCGATGTTGGTGCGGCCACGGCGGGCGCAGCCAACGGCCCCGACGCAGCGGCGACGAGGCAGGCGGCTGCTCCCAGCAGCGCGGCGGCTCGCGTGACGTGGATCGACAGCCGATGACGGCGCATGACGGGCTCCTCCTAATCGGCGCGGTCCCGGTTGACGTGGACCGCGGGCTCCTCAATCTCAGCGGCCCGGCGTTGTCACCCGGTTGTCGTGGTGTTGTCGGCCCGGCCTTGACCCTCACGCGGCGTGACGGTCCACGATCGGCGGATGACCGAGATCGTCTCTCCCGTGCCGGCCCCCGTCGTCGGCGCCACCAGCCCGGGCATCTCGCGCGCGATCTATGGCATGCCGATGTTCGCGACGCTCGACGCCACCGACCTGGACCGAACCGTCTCCTGGTTCGTCGACGGGCTCGGCTTCGTCGTGCTCTTCACGATGCCGCCACCGCCGAGCCCGACCATGCTGGTGCACCTGCGCCGCTGGCAGTTCCAGGACCTCCTCGTCCGGCCGGCCGCCGGTCCGGTCACCGCCGGTTCGACGTGCAGGCTGAACTTCGCGGCGGTTTACGACGAGATCGACGACCTCGCCGCGCGGGCTCGGGCTCATGGCGGCGGCACGGTGCAGGGCCCGGTGGACACGCCGTGGAACACCCGGGAGATCACCACTACCGACCCGGACGGCAACGTCGTCGTGTTCACCGCCGGGCGACCACCAGACCGGACGGACCCCGAGTTCACCGCCGCGATGCTGCGGTGGAACGCCGAGCAGGGCTGATCGTGTCGGACTTCCGGTGCTCTGACGAGGGAAAGCGTCCACGTCCCCGGCTCAGAGCGGCTGACCGAGAGGGTTCGTCGTGAAGGGGCCGCCGAGAGGACTCGGCCACGCCACCTCCGGCTCGACCAGCTCCGACGCATACGCCTCCGAGTCGTCCTGCGGCCGGTACCCGATCGCCTGGCCACCCGCGGTCGACCACCACGACGTCGAGTTGGCGGACACTCCCCACAGGATGTGGAACCCGGTGACGCTCGGCGCGATGGCGGCCTCGACGAGGCGACCCACGTCGCCAGGGGAGAGCCAGATCTCGGCCCCCCGGCGGGTGCTCGGATGCTCAGCGCACCAGCCGATCCGCACGTTCACGACGGTCATCCCGTACCGCTCGTGGTACATACGCCCCAAGGACTCCACCGCCGCCTTGCTCCACCCGTAGAACGAGTCGGGCCGTGGTGGGACGTCGTCCGCCAGGCGCGTCCCGTCCCCGGGCCGCGACCAGAAGCCGGCCGCGTGGTTGCTCGACGCGACGACGACGGTTCGTACGCCCGCCTCGGCGGCGGCGTGCAGGACGGCCTGGGTGCCGCCGACGTTCACGTCGAGGATCTCCTCCCAGGCCGCCTCGGTCGGTATGCCGGCCAGGTGCACCACGGCGTCGGCGCCGGCGACGGCTCGGCGGACGACGTCGCGCTCGGTGACCGAGCCGGTATGCGCCTCCTCACCGTCCGTGAGGTCGGTCGGCGCCGTCGTGTCGAGCAGCCGCAACCGCCGGCCGTCGCGACGCATACCGGCTCGCAGAAAGCCGCCGATCCGCCCGGCGGCCCCGGTGACGAGGATGGTCTGCACGGGAGGGAGGGTATTCGGGGCAGCACGTCGCTCTCGCTGCGCATTCCCTGCCGAAGCCAAGTAGGACGGCGAGTCCGAGTCGGCGGGGCGGACGCGGACGGCGCTTACGCTTCGGGTAGCATCGCGCCTCGACGACATCCTTTAACCACCGTCCCGTGAGGCGGGGAAGGAGGTCAGGTGGTGGCGGCTGCCCAGCCTGCTAGGACCGACCAAACCGCTCGAGAGGTACTGACCTCCGGCGACGTATCCCGGGCCCTGCGCCGCATCGCGCACGAGATCCTCGAGCGCAACAAGGGCGTCGACGACCTCGTCCTGCTCGGCATCCCGTCGCGGGGCGTGCCCCTCGCCCGCCGGCTGGTGAACATCATGGCCGAGGTCGAGGGCGTCCAGGTGCCCGTGGGGAGCCTCGACGTGACCATGCACCGCGACGACCTGCGTTCCCAGCCGGTCCGCCGGCTGTACCCGACGGACATCCCGCCGGAGGGGATCGACGAGAAGGTCGTCGTCCTCGTCGACGACGTGCTCTTCCACGGTCGCACCATCCGCGCCGCCCTCGAGGCGCTCGCCGAGCTCGGCCGGCCCCGCGCCGTCCGGCTGGCCGTCCTCGTCGACCGCGGACATCGGGAGCTGCCGATCCGCGCCGACCACGTCGGCAAGAACCTTCCGACGGCGTCCACCGAGCGCGTATGCGTGCGGCTCGCCGAGGTCGACGGCGACGATGCGGTGACCATCGAGAGCGGGCATCGGTGAACCGGCACCTGCTGTCATCCGCGGACCTGACGCGCGACGACGTCGAGACCATCCTCGGCACGGCAGAGTCGATGCACGACGTGCAGAAGCGCGACGTCAAGAAGATCCCCACCCTGCGGGGCCGAACGATCATCAATCTCTTCTTCGAGGACTCGACCCGCACCCGCAGCTCGTTCGAGATCGCCGGCAAGTGGATGTCCGCCGACACCATCAACATCACCGGCAAGGGCTCGTCCACGTCGAAGGGGGAGTCGCTTCGGGACACGGTTCAGACCATCGCCGCCATGGCTGTCGACGCTCTCGTCATCCGGCACCACGCCTCGGGCGCCTGCCGGCAAGCAGCAGGCTGGGTCGACACCTATGCCCCAACCGCACGAGTCATCAATGCCGGGGACGGCACCCACGAGCACCCGACTCAGGCGCTGCTCGACGCATACGCCCTGCGGCGGCGGATCGGCGATCTCGACGGCCGGCACGTCGCGATCGTCGGCGACCTGACGCACTCTCGCGTGTTCCGCTCGAACGTCATCACTCTCGGCCGGCTCGGCGCGCAGGTCACCGTCGTCGCCCCGCCGACGCTGATGCCGAGCGGGATCGGGGACTGGTCGAAGACCGACGGGTTCGCGGCCTCGTGGGACCTCGACGAGGTGCTCGAGGGCGGCGGGACGCACGGTCCGGTCGACGCCGTGATGATGCTACGGGTCCAGCGCGAGCGGATGAGCGGCGGCTACTTCCCGACGCCTCGCGAGTACACCGTCACCCACGGACTCACCCTCGAGCGGATGCGACGCCTCGTCGTGGCCAATCCCGACGTTGTCGTCCTGCACCCCGGCCCCATGAACCGGGGTCTGGAGATCGCCGCAGACGTCGCCGACTCACCGAACGCCGTGGTGCTCGACCAGGTCTCGGCCGGGGTGGCGGTGCGGATGGCGGTCCTTTACCACCTGTTGAGCGGGGAGGCCGCCGCGTGAAGACCCTTGTCAGGGGAGCCCGGCTGCTCGGCCGCAAGTCGGCGGACCTGCTGATCGACGGCGAGCGGATCGTCGAGGTGGGGTCGCTGTCGATCGGGTCGGACGTGGGCCTGGTCGACGCCGACGGCCTCGTCGCGCTGCCCGGTCTCGTCGACCTGCACGCGCACCTTCGCGAGCCCGGCCGCGAGGACACCGAGACCGTCTCGACGGGGACCGAGGCCGCGGCCGCCGGCGGGTTCACGGCCATCCTCGCCATGGCCAACACGAACCCCGTCACGGACACCGCCGAGGCCGCGAACCACCTCTACGACCTGGGCCGTGCCACTCAGCTCGTCGACGTCCAGCCGGTCGGGGCCGTCACCAAGGGACTGGCCGGCGAGGAGCTGGCCGAGCTCGGCCTCATGGCCCGCTCACGCGCCCGGGTCCGCCTGTTCTCCGACGACGGGCACTGCGTCAGCGACGCCCGCGTCATGAGGCGGGCGCTGGAGTACGTCAAGGCGTTCGGCGGCGTCGTCAGCCAGCACGCCCAGGATCCGCGGCTCGCGGGCGCGGACGCGTGCGCCCACGAGAGCGAGCTGTCCGGCCGGCTGGGGCTGCCCGGCTGGCCGGGCATCGCCGAAGAGTCCATCGTCGCCCGCGACGTCATGCTGGCCCGGCACACCGGCAGCCGCGTTCACATCGCCCACGTGTCTACGGGTGGTTCGGTCGAGGTGCTCCGCTGGGCCAAGGCGCAGGGCATCGACGTGACCGCAGAGGTCACCCCGCACCACCTGCTGCTCACCCACGACCTGCTCGCCTCTTACGACCCGGTCTGGAAGGTCAACCCTCCGCTGCGGCCCGAGGAGGACGTGCGGGCTCTGCGGGAGGGTTTGGCGGACGGGACCATCGACGCTGTCGCCACCGACCACGCCCCGCACGCCCGACACGACAAGGAGCACGCCTTCGTCGACGCGGCCCCCGGGATGCTCGGGCTGGAGACCGCCCTGGGGGTGGTCAGTGAGGTCATGGTCCGGGGCGGATTGCTCGACTGGGCCGGCGTCGCCCGAGTGATGTCGGAGAACCCCGCGCAGATCGCCCGCCTCGAGGGTCACGGCCAGCCGCTCGCGGCGGGGTCGCCCGCCAACCTCACCCTGGTCGACCCGACCGCTCGCTGGACCGTCGATCGCGACCATTCGCGCTCTCTCTCCCGCAACAACCCCTGGCACGGCCGGGAGCTGACCGGCCGCGTCGTCGCGACCTTTCTCCGTGGCGCCTGCAGCGCGCGCGACGGCCGTGCCCTCATCCCTGAGCTCGTCGGAGGACGCGCATGACCTCGCTGCTGCTCGACCGCCCGCCCGCCGTGCTGGTGCTCGAGGACGGGCGCTCCTTCCACGGTGACGCCTACGGCGCGGTGGGGGAGACCGTCGGCGAGGCCGTCTTCTCGACCGCGATGACCGGATACCAGGAGACCTTGACCGACCCCAGCTACCACCGGCAGGTCGTCGTCATGACGGCGCCACACGTCGGCAACACCGGGATCAATACCGAGGACCCCGAGTCGTGGCGCATCTGGGTCTCCGGGTACGTCGTCCGCGACCCCGCGTTGCGGCCGTCGAGCTGGCGGTCGACCAAGCCGCTGGAGGACGAGCTGCGCGACCAGGGCGTCGTCGGGATCAGCGGCATCGACACCCGGGCGCTGACGCGTCACCTGCGCGAACGCGGTGCCATGCGGGTGGGCATCTTCAGCGCTGAGGAGTATGCGGATGCCTCGCCGGGGATCCTGGCCGACCGGGTGCGGATGGCACCGTCGATGTCGGGAGCCGCGCTGGCCGAGGAAGTGTCGACGACCGAGCCGTACGTCGTAGAAGCCTTGGGGGAGAAGCGGTTCCGCGCGGCGGCCATCGACCTGGGGATCAAGGCGATGACCCCGCAGCTGCTGGCGGAGCACGGCATCGAGGTGCATGTGGTGCCGCAGTGGACGACCTTCGAGGAGGTCGCCGCCCTCGAACCTGACGGGGTGTTCTTCTCCAACGGCCCCGGCGACCCGGCGACGGCGGAGTCCGAGGTCGCCCTGCTGCGCCAGGTGCTCGCTGCGGGGATCCCGTTCTTCGGCATCTGCTTCGGCAACCAGCTGCTCGGGCGGGCGCTCGGCTTCGGCACCTACAAGCTGAAATACGGCCACCGGGGCATCAACCAGCCGGTTATGGACCGCCGGACCGGCAAGGTGGAGGTGACCGCCCACAACCACGGCTTCGCCGTGGACGCTCCTGTCGACCGCGACACCGACACGCCGTACGGCCGAGTCCGCGTCTCGCACGTCTGCCTCAACGACGAGGTCGTCGAGGGGATCGAGTGCCTGGACATCCCGGCCTATTCGGTGCAATACCACCCGGAGGCCGCGGCCGGGCCGCACGACGCCGCATACCTCTTCGACCGGTTCGTGGAGCTGATGCAAGGAGCGCGGAAGTGAAGCCAGCCGCGGCTCGGGGTCCCCGCGAAGTATCGGAGCGAGGAACGAGCGTAGAACTTCGTGGGGTGAGTTGATGCCGAAGCGCGACGACATCGGCAGCGTCCTCGTCATCGGGTCGGGCCCGATCGTCATCGGGCAGGCCTGCGAGTTCGACTACTCCGGCACCCAGGCCTGCCGCGTCCTGCGCGACGAGGGGATCCGGGTGGTCCTCGTCAACAGCAACCCGGCGACGATCATGACCGACCCGGAGTTCGCCGACGCGACCTACGTCGAGCCGATCACCCCGGAGGTCGTCGAGGCGATCATCGCCAAGGAGCGGCCCGACGCGGTCCTCGCGACGCTGGGCGGCCAGACCGCGCTCAACACGGCGATCGCGTTGCACGAGAACGGGGTCCTCGACAAGTACGACTGTCCACTCATCGGCGCGAACGTCGAGGCCATCCAGCTCGGCGAGGACCGGGAGAAGTTCAAGGGGGTGGTCGAGCGGTGCGGCGCCGAGTCGGCGCGCAGTGTCATCGCGCACTCGATGGAGGAGGTGCTCGCCGGGGCGGACGTGCTCGGCTATCCGCTCGTCGTGCGGCCGTCGTTCACCATGGGCGGCCTCGGCTCGGGGTTCGCCCACGACGAGACCGAGCTGCGCCGGATGGCCGGCCAGGGCCTCAAGGACAGCCCCATCACCGAGGTGCTGCTCGAGGAGTCGGTCCTCGGCTGGAAGGAGTACGAGCTCGAGGTCATGCGCGACCACGCCGACAACGTCGTGGTCGTCTGCTCCATCGAGAACCTCGACCCGATGGGCGTCCATACCGGCGACTCCATCACCGTGGCGCCGGCGTTGACGCTGACCGATCGGGAGTACCAGCGGCTGCGCGACATCGGCATCGCCGTCATCCGCGAGGTGGGTGTCGACACCGGCGGCTGCAACATCCAGTTCGCGGTCAACCCCGAGGACGGCCGGGTCATCGTCATCGAGATGAATCCGCGCGTCTCGCGGTCGAGTGCGTTGGCCTCGAAGGCAACCGGGTTCCCCATCGCCAAGATCGCGGCGAAGATGGCCATCGGCTACACCCTCGACGAGGTGCCGAACGACATCACCCGCGAGACCCCAGCATCGTTCGAGCCGACCCTCGACTACGTCGTCGTCAAGGTGCCGAGGTTCGCGTTCGAGAAGTTTCCGGCCGCTGACCCGACGCTGACAACGACGATGAAGTCGGTCGGCGAGGCGATGGCGATCGGGCGCAACTTCACCGAGGCGCTCCAGAAGGCGCTGCGGTCGATGGACCGCGCGGGTTCGTCGTTCCATTGGGACGGCCCGACTCCGGACGACCCGGCCCGGGTGGCCGAGCTGCTGCAACAGGCATCCGTGCCCACCGACGGGCGGATCATCGCCGTCCAGCAGGCGCTGCGTGGCGGCGCGGCTGTCGAGGAGGTCCACGCGGCGACGGGGATCGATCCGTGGTTTCTCGACCAGATCGCTCTTCTCAACGAGGTGGCGGCGCAGGTGGCGGCCTCCGAGCAGCTCACCCCACAGGTGCTCCGGCTGGCCAAGCGGCACGGGTTCTCCGATGCCCAGATCGCCTCGCTGGCCGGGATGCCGGAGGCGGTGGTCCGCGGGGTTCGGCATGCGCTCGGTGTGCGGCCGGTCTACAAGACCGTCGACACGTGCGCGGCCGAGTTCGCCGCGCTGACGCCGTACCACTACTCGAGCTACGACGAGGAGAACGAGGTCGCCCCGCGAAACAACCCGGCGGTGATCATCCTTGGCTCCGGGCCCAACCGGATCGGCCAGGGGGTGGAGTTCGACTACTCCTGCGTCCACGCGTCGTTCGCTTTGCGGGACAAGGGTTTTGACACGATCATGGTCAACTGCAACCCCGAGACGGTGTCCACCGACTACGACACGAGCAGCCGGCTCTACTTCGAACCGCTCACCCTCGAGGACGTCCTCGAGGTCGTTCATATCGAGCGGCAGGCCGGGCCCCTGGCCGGCGTCATCGTCCAGCTCGGCGGCCAGACCCCGCTCGGGCTCGCGCAGGCGCTGAAGGACGAGGGCGTCCCTATCGTGGGCACCAGCCCGGAGGCCATCAACCTCGCCGAGGATCGCGGCGCCTTCGGCCGGGTCCTCGCGGAGGCCGACCTGCCCGCCCCCCGGCACGGCACCGCATACAGCGCCGAGGAGGCCGTCGAGGTCGCCAAGGAGATCGGCTACCCGGTGCTCGTCCGCCCGTCGTACGTTCTCGGCGGCCGGGGCATGGAGATCGTCTACGACGACGAGACCCTGGCCGCCTACGTCACCCGTGCGACGGTGGCCGGCCCCGAGCACCCGGTCCTCGTCGACCGCTTTCTCGACGACGCCATCGAGATCGACGTCGACGCGCTCTACGACGGTGAGGAGATGTACCTCGGCGGGATCATGGAGCACATCGAGGAGGCGGGGATCCACTCCGGCGACAGCTCCTGCACGTTGCCGCCGGTGACGCTCGGTAGGACGGAGCTGGAGCGGGTGCGGGAGTCGACCCGCAAGCTGGCCGAGGGCATCGGAGTCCGCGGTCTGATGAACGTGCAGTATGCGTTGGCCCAGGACGTGCTCTACGTCCTCGAGGCCAACCCGCGGGCGTCTCGCACGGTGCCGTTCGTGGCCAAGGCGACCGGCGTGCAGATCTCCAAGGCCGCGGCGCGGGTCATGCTCGGCGCCACGATCAAGGAGCTGCGCGAGGAAGGGATCTTGCCGCCGGAGGGCGACGGCGGTCAGCTGCCCGCGCACGCCCCGATGTCGGTCAAGGAGGCGATCCTGCCGTTCAAGCGGTTCCGCACCCGCGAGGGGAAGGTCGTCGACTCGCTGCTCGGGCCGGAGATGCGCTCGACCGGTGAGGTGATGGGGATCGACCGTGACTTCGGCATGGCGTTCGCCAAGAGCCAGATGAGCAGCGGCGGGCTGCCCGACAGCGGGTTGATCTTCGTGTCGATCGCCAACCGCGACAAGCGGGCAATGATCTTCCCGGTCAAGCGGCTGGCCGACCTCGGGTTCACCATCATCGCGACCAGCGGCACCGCGGAAGTTCTGCGGCGCAACGGAATCGAGTCGAAGGTCGTCCGCAAGATCCGAGAAAGAGAGGCAGCGCGCGGGTCCGTTGAAATCGGCGAGCCGACCATCGTCGACCTCATCAACGACGGCGAGGTCGCCATGGTCGTCAACACCCCAACCGGGAAGTCGGCCCGGGCGGACGGGTACGAGATCCGCGCGGCGACCACGGGCGCGGACAAGCCGATCATCACGACCGTGCAGGAGCTCGGCGCGGCGGTGCAAGGCATCGAGGCGCTCCGCAGCGGTGAGATCCGGGTGAAGTCGTTGCAGGACCACGCTCGTGAGCTCGACTTGTTCGGTGGCGGGGTCCGCCGGTGAGCGGTATGCCCTTGGCTATCAACGGTTCAGGGCCGGACGATCCTCGCGATGCGGTCGTCCAGGTGACCGGTGAGGTCGTCGCGAACCGGCGGGCCGGCGCATACCAGCACCTCACGTTCGTCGCTCCCGGCATCGCCGAGCTGGCCCGGCCGGGACAGTTCCTGGCGCTGGCCGTCGGCGGCCCCACGTCGGCGAGCCTGCTGCGTCGCTGCTTCTCAATCCATCGGGTGAGCCCGTCGGGCGCCCACGGCGGCACCGTCGACATCGTCGTCGCTGCGCACGGGCCCGGCACGACGTGGATCGCCGGGCTTTCTCTCGATGACCAGGTGGACATCGTCGGACCGCTGGGCAAGCCGTTCCCGCTACCGACCGCGCCGGTGCCGTGCGTGCTCGTCGGCGGCGGGTACGGGAGCGCCCCGCTGTTCTGGCTGGCCGAGCAGCTGGCTGCCCAGGGCTGCCCTGTTCATCTGGTGCTCGGAGGCGCGAGCGAGGATCGGCTGTTCGGGGTCGTCGCGGCCCGGCGCGCCGCCGCCGGCCTGACGGTGACCACCGACGACGGCTCGGCCGGCACGCGCGGTTGGGTGAGCGACGTGCTGGCGCAGGTCATCCGGCGCAGCGGCGCGGGCGTCGTATACGCCTGCGGGCCGATGGAGATGCTCCGGTCCGTCACCGAGATCGCTTCCGCCGAGGGCGCCGTCGCGCAGGTGGCCGTCGAGGAGTCGATGGCCTGCGGCATCGGTGTGTGCATGACGTGCGTTCTCCCGGTGACCGGGGTGGACGGCGCGACCCGGATGGCGCGGTCCTGCGTCGAGGGGCCGGTGTTCCGCGGGGACCGAGTGCGGTGGGACGCGTTCGAAAACGGGTGCGCGCTGGTCCCTCCCGACGCGGTCGGTGCCCTGACGGGGGCAGGTCACTGATGGTCGACATGTCGGTGACCCTCGGCGAGGTCGACCTGCCCAACCCGCTGATGACCGCGTCCGGCTGCGCGGCGAACGGCAAGGAGCTGCAGCGGTTCTTCGACGTGTGCACACTCGGCGCCTTCGTGACCAAGTCGGTGATGGCCGCCCCGCGCTCGGGCCGCGGGACGCCGCGAATGGCCGAGACCGCCAGCGGGATGCTCAACTCGATCGGCCTGCAGGGGCCGGGGATCCATGCGTTCGCCGAGAACGACCTCGCCTGGTTGAAGTCGGTGGGGGCGCGGGTCCTGGTGTCGATCGCCGGCGGGTCGAGTGCCGAGTTCGCCGACGTGGCCGCCGTGCTGCGGCAGAGCCCCGCCTTCGACTGCGTCGTCGGCGTCGAGGTCAACATCTCCTGCCCGAACGTCGCGAACCGGGGCCTGGTCTTCGCCATCGACCCGCTGGCCTCGGCCAAGGTCGTCGCCCTGGTGCGGGAGCAGCTGCCCAGCGACGTTCCGGTGTTCGCCAAGCTGAGCCCTGACGTCACCGACGTCGTCACGATCGCTTCGGCCTGCGTCAAGGCCGGCGCCGACGGCCTGACGATGATCAACACGTTGCTGGGCATGGCTATCGACACCGACCGGATGCGGCCACACCTCGGCGGCGTGACCGGCGGGCTGAGCGGTCCTGGGATCCGTCCGGTCGCGGTCCGGGCCATCTGGCAGGTTCGGTCCGCGATGGCCGAGGGCCGGTTCCGGACGGTGCCGATTCTCGGGGTCGGCGGAGTGCGGACCGGCCGCGACGCGCTGGAGCTGGTCGCGGCCGGGGCGAGCGCCATCCAGGTCGGCACGGCCACGTTCAACGACCCCAAGGCTCCGGTGCGTGTGCTGCACGAGCTCGAGGAGCTGTTGGCGCAGAAGGGTTTCGACCGCTTCACCCAGGCGGTCGGCGCCGCCCACCGACGCCAGGAGGTCTACCGGTGACGACCTCGTTCGGGGCGCGGCTGCGCGCGGCGATGGACGCATACGGGCCGTTCTGCGCAGGCCTGGACCCGCACCGCGCGTTGGTGGAGCAGTGGGGACTGGAGTACTCCCTCACGGGGCTGGAGCGCTTCGCGATGACCTGCGTCGAGGCATACGCCGGACACGTCGCTGTCGTGAAGCCGCAGTCGGCGTTCTTCGAGGTGTTCGGATCCGGCGGGATCCGAGTTCTGGAGCGGGTGCTCGGCGACCTGAGTGGGGCCGGCACACTGACGCTGCTCGACGTCAAGCGCGGCGACATCGGGTCGACGATGCAGGCGTACGCGGACGCGTACCTCGGCAAGGACAGCGAC
Source organism: Actinomycetota bacterium (assembly GCA_046731055.1). Taxonomy (GTDB): domain Bacteria; phylum Actinomycetota; class Actinomycetes; order Actinomycetales; family Dermatophilaceae; genus Lapillicoccus. Next base: position 17,514 of record JBKPKI010000020.1, read on the forward strand.
CTGCGGGCCGACGCGGTGACGGTGAGCCCGTTCCTCGGCTATGCGTCGCTGCGGCCTGCCCTCGACCTCGCCGAGGAGACGGGAGCCGGAGTGTTCGTCCTTGCCCTGACCTCCAATCCTGAGGGTTACCAGGTGCAGCACGCCGTTCGGGGGGGTCGGTCGGTGGCGGCGTCGGTCGTGGACGGGGCCACCACTGACAACGCAGCGGCGGCCGGCCGGGGTGAGCTGGGCAGTGTCGGGCTGGTCATCGGCGCGACCGTCGGCGACGCGGTTTCCGATCTCGGGATCGACCTGGTGGCCGCGAACACGCCGGTGCTGGCACCCGGTTTGGGCGCCCAGGGCGGCACCGTCGAGGCGCTGCGGAGAACCTTCGGCGACGCGCTGCCGCAGGTGCTGGCCAGCTCGAGCCGCGATCTGCTGGGCGCGGGACCGGACGTGGCCGCGCTTCGGGCCGCCGCCAGGTCAACGGCGGCCCGACTGCAGGAGGCGCTCCGCGCCTGACCGGACTTAGATACTCCGGGGTTGCGCAACACCGGACTCAGATATTTGCGCGGAATTCGCGCTTCGCGGTCCAGAACCGGGAAACATCTGAGCT
>JBKPKI010000021.1:0-60763 GCA_046731055.1 Actinomycetota bacterium
TATAGCTCGGAGGCGTTGCCCAGTTTCACACCGAAGTAGTAGACGGTGACCAGGTGGAGGATCTGCGTGCCGATCCCGAGGAAGACCGCTCCGGGGACCAGACCCCACCAGGGCAGGTTCGGGCTGTGGGGGAGGAGGTACGACACGCCCAGCCACAAGAGTGCCCAGAGGCCGCCGACGATGCAGGTCATGGCGAGACCGGGGCCGGGTGAGGCGTTGCGGATCACCGATGCGGCGGCGGCCAGCCCGCCCCCGACGATCACGACTCCGAGCGTCAGGGCGACGGCCCGCATCGGCCGGTGCACCGACCGCGAAGGCTGGCCCCAGATGAGCGCGGTGGCCACGACCACCGTCTTGGTCAGCGTGTATGACACCCAGAGCATCAGGACACCGCCGACGATGACGAGGATCCACCGGCTCCGGTGCGCCTCGACGGCAGCCTGTTCCACAGTCGACAACGTGAACCCGCGGATCCCGGAGACCTTTCTTTCCGCGTCGTTGTCGTCGACGGTGAACCCGAGGAGCCCGACCGTAAACAGCGTCGCCGGCAGGGTCCACAGGAAGGTTCGGAAGGCCAGCGCCGCCGCCATGAGCGAGCCGCCGGCCTCGACGTCGCGCTCCCATGTTCGCAACGCCAGGTCGACCTGGTGGTACCGGTCGCGGGAGGACAGCACGCGGTCGCGAGTGGCGTAGACCCGCTCACGGGCCTCACCGAGTCGGCCCTGGGCGGCTGAGTGCCGGGCGACGCTCGGCTGACCGACGTCGTCGTGGTCCTTCGGCCTGCTCGTGCTCACGTCATGACTCCGGTCCGCTCTTCGCCCGGGTTCCGACCCAGCGGTCCGCACCATACTGGCGTCATGCCGTCGGGGCGAGCACGTCGCGGAACTCCTCGCCGACTGTCCAAACCGTCAACGGTCCTCGCCGAACGCTAGACGACGCTCGACGGGGTCGAGGTCTTCTACCGGGAGTCGCCGAACCCGGTCCACGGCCGTGTGATGCTGCACCTGCACGGCTTCGGATGTCCGGCGCCTACCTGGTGGCCACGGCCGAACGGCTGGCCGCCGAGTTCCAGACCTACGTCCCGGACCTGCCCGGATTCGGACGCAGCGGCAAGGCGCTTCGTGCCTTGGACGTCACCGACCTGGCCCATGCCGCCGCTGCCTTCTTCAACGACCGCGGTCTCGACACCGCCACGCTCGTCGGGAACTCGATGGGCTGCGCGGTCATCACCGAGTTCGCCCGCCGTTACCCCCACCGGATCGAGCGCGCCGTTCTGGTGGCGCCCGCCGGCGGACTGCACAACCAGCCCCTGCACCGGGCCATGCGATGGCTGGACCGCGACGGCACCCGGGAGCCGCCGCGCCTGGTCCCGGTTGCCGTGCCCGACTACCTGCGGTTCGGCGTGCCGAGCACCTTGCGGCTCTTCCGGGCCCTGACCCGGTACCCGTCTCTCGACCGGCTGCTTGCCCTGCGCATCCCCACGCTGCGGTCATCGGCAACCGCGACCCACTCATGCCCGGCCGCGAGAGCCTGCGCGAGGTCGGCTGGACAGACGGTGAACCACACCCTGCTCGTCGTCATCGAGGGGGCTGCCTGAACACGCTTGTTCAGTCCCGAACAGCGGCGTATTTTCCGGGGCATGACGGCTCTAGCCACCCGCACGCAGCACGCCGACCTTCTCGACGCGGCGGTGACCTATCTCGTGAGCAACCCGCGCGCCTCCCTCGCCGACATCGCCGCCGCCGCGGGGATCGGTCGGACCACGCTGTTCAAGCGGTATGCGACCCGCGACGAGCTCGAGCACGCCGTCGCGATGCGCGCGGTCGGCGTCTGCCTCGAGGCTGCCCGGGGCGCCGACACCATGGCCGCGGACGGTGGGCTGCGCTCGCTGGTGACCGCGCTCGTCCCCGTCGGGCCACAGCTCAACTTCCTGTGGCGGACCCCGAGCCTGCAGAGCGACCAGGAGTTCTGCGCCGCATACAGCGAGGTTGACGCCGCGATCGTCGACGTCCTCAGCCGGGCCAAGGCGGTGCGCGCGCTCGACGCGGCGCAGCCTGACTGGTGGCTCCGTCAGACGCTCGTCGCCTTGGTCTATGTGGCATGGGAGTGCGTGGAGAGCGGTCGGCTAGCTCGGCTCGACGCGCCTCACCGCGTTCTCGACACGATGCTGAGGGGAGTGGCGGCATGACCACGGTCACGCAGCTCCGGACCGCGGCGAACTTCGCGGGCGGACTGTACAAAGAACGCTGGGACCGCTGGTATGCGGCCCGTTTCCGCGGCGACCAGCTGGCCCGCCTCAGCCTCCGTGAGGGGCGTCGCGACCCGTATGCGGTCTACGAGGACATGCGGGCCATCGGGCCGATGATCCCGACGCGCCTCGGCAACTGGGCCACGACGAGCTACGCCATCTGCAACCAGGTGCTGCGCAGCCGCCAGTTCGGGGTGCGGGAGGAGAGCGGGGCGGCACCAGCGCGGTCGCCGCAGGAGGAGTTCGACCTGTCGTTCCTCAGCCTCAACGAGCCGGACCACGCCCGGCTCCGTCGGGTGGCCGCGCCGGCGTTCAGCCCGAAGATGATGTCGGGATATGCGGCGACGATCGACCAGACGGTGGGGGAGCTGCTCGATGCGGCCGACGCCAAGGGCACCTTCGACCTCGTGGCCGATCTCGCCGCACCGCTGCCGATTGCCGTCATCACGCGGATGTTGGGCGTCGACGGCGGGGACATTCCCGCCTTCCAGCGTTACGGTGCGGCGCTCGGCAGCGCCCTCGACGGCGTCATGTCGCTCCCTCAGGCGCGCCGCGTCATGGAGGCAAACCGCGAGCTCGACATCCTCTTCGCGCGGCTGTTCGAGGAGCGAGAACGGGAGCCGCGGGACGACCTTCTCAGCGTCATCGTGGCCGAGAAGGGCAACGCGATCCGCCCGGAGGAGCTTCGGCCGATGTGTTCGCTGTTGCTCATCGCCGGCTTCGAGACGACGGTGAACCTCATCGGCAACGCGACGCGCGCCCTGCTGACGCACCCCGAGCAGTGGGAGATGCTGCGCGCGGACCCCTCACTCGCGGCCGGTGCCATTGAGGAGGTTCTCCGGTGGGACCCACCGGTGCAGGAGACCGCTCGGCTGTCGTTCCGCGAGACCGAGGTTGGTGGAGTGCCGGTGCACGTCAATCAGGCGGTGGTCCTGCTCCTGGCCGGCGCGAACCGCGACCCGGAGATCTTCGTCGACCCGGCCCGGTTCGACATCACCCGGACGTCCGGCTCCGAGCACCTGTCCTTTTCCGGCGGCATCCACTACTGCCTCGGGGCTCCTCTCGCACGACTGGAGGCGAAGGTCGCGCTGACCGCACTCACGCAGCGGATGCCGCGGTTGCATCAGACGGGACGCGTGGTCATGCGGCCGTCCCGGTTGATCCGCGGGCCGCTGCACATGCCGGTCGCTGCCTGAGGACCGTCGGAGGGCGGGTCTAGGTTCGGTCCATGAGGCAGGTGCCACAGAACTACAGTCAGCAGTGGGCCGGCGGCCAGCGACCCGAGCTGCCCCAAACCGGCGACGAGCGCACGATGCTCACCACCTACCTCGACCACCACCGGGCGACATTCGAGCTCAAGTGCCGCGGCGTCGACCCGGCCCGGCTCAACGACCGGACCATGCCGCCGTCGACGCTCACCCTTCATGGGTTGCTGCGCCACCTCACCGGGGGAGAGCGGTGGTGGTTCCAGATCAACTTCGCCGGCGACCATGTTCCGTTGCTCTACTACTCCGACGACGACCCCGACCAGGACTTCGACCGCCTGGACGGCGACCTCGAGGAGGCCTGGGCGGCGTGGCGGCGCGAGTGCGAGCGGTCTCGCGACATCGTGGCGGCCCACCACCTCGACGACGAAGGAATTCGCGTCCGCGACGGCGAGCCCATCTCGCTGCGCGGGGTGGTGCTCAAGATGATCGCCGAGTATGCCCGCCACAACGGCCACGCCGACCTGCTGCGGGAGGCGATCGACGGGGCGACCGGGGCCTGAGACGGCGTGGACCCACCGAGAGAGACGGTGGCCCCGGCTGGCGCAGACGGCTAGCGTCGCGGAATCGGGCCTTGCCTGGGCCCCGGCGAAGGAGAGGGTCATGGCTGACCACGTGTACCGCGTGACGGAGGTCGTGGGGACGTCGAGTGAGAGTCTGGAAACGGCGATCCGGACGGGCATCGACAAGGCGGCGGAGACGGTGCGCGGCCTCGATTGGTTCGAGGTCACCGAGATCCGCGGACACCTCGAGGACGGCGGGGTCGCACACTTCCAGGTGACGATGAAGCTCGGGTTCCGCGTCGGCGCTTAGTTGATGAGCAGCGACAGCATGGTGGCGATCACGACGGTGTTGAGGATCCAGGCCATGACGCTCTGGAACGTGACCATGCGCCGCATGGATGCCGAGGTCACCGTGGTGTCGGTCGTGCCGAACGTCACCGAGCACCCGGCCGCCAGGTAGACGTAGTCGGAGAAGACCGACTCTGCGGGACCCGCGAATGCCAGCCCACCCTCCTCGACGTCCTTGCGGGCGTAGTACAGGGCGAAGCTGAAGGTGATGATCGCGATACAGCTGAGCACGGTGATCCCGGCCATGGTGAGCACGAGGACCGGGACGTCCTTGCGATTGACGACGGCGGTGACGACTGTGATGAACGCCCAAATGGCGATGCTGACCGGCCAAACGATGCTGCCGCCGCCGGCGAGGAGCCAGCGCATCCACGCCGACCGCGGCAGTGGTGTCCCCAGGATGCGGCGAACCAGCTCGGCGTGGTCCGCCCTTCGGAAGGCCCGGGCGCCCAGCCACAGGTAGGCGATCGCGAATCCGACCCAGGCGATGAGGTTGGAGCCGTAGTCCTCCTCGAGGGCCCGTTGAGCCGGGGTTAGCTGCTTTCGAAACCCGAACTCCTGGTAGAGGCTCTGGAGGATAGCGAACAGCAGGCTGAAGAGGAGCCCCAAGCCGATCGCCGCCCAGAGCCGGAACACGTCCGAGCACGACCGGGGGATCGGCGCCGGCCGCTTGTCTGGAGGCGGGAAGACGATGTACTTCTCAGGCATGGCGTCCTCGGTGGGTGGGTAGCCGAAGCCATTGTCCTGCGTCCCCCGCTGTAACCGGCGAAAGGCCAACTTTGGTCGTTTTGGCGCCGTCATAACGACCAAACTTGGCCTTTCGACAGCTGAAGCGCGGGTCGGCGTGGTCGGGCCTGCCCTCGACCGCGTGAAAGACTTGACGCCGTGTCACCCCGGGCCCGCAGCGCGTTGCCACCGCACGCGACGCCACCGGACCTGATCCGGAACTTCTGCATCATCGCCCACATCGACCACGGGAAGTCGACGCTGGCCGACCGGATGCTCCAGCTGACCGGCGTCGTCGACGAGCGGGCCATGCGCGCGCAGTACCTCGACCGGATGGACATCGAGCGCGAGCGCGGGATCACCATCAAGAGCCAGGCGGTCCGGATGCCCTGGGAGCTGGACGGCACCGCATACGCCCTCAACATGATCGACACCCCGGGGCACGTCGACTTCACCTACGAGGTCTCGCGCAGCCTGGCCGCCGGCGAGGGCGCCGTGCTCCTCGTCGATGCCGCGCAGGGGATCGAGGCGCAGACCCTGGCGAACCTTTACCTCGCTATGGAGAACGACCTCACGATCATCCCCGTCCTCAACAAGATCGACCTCCCGGCGGCGCAGCCGGAGAAGTATGCCGAAGAGCTTGCCGGGCTCATCGGATCCGAGCCGGAGGACTGCCTACGCGTCTCTGGCAAGACGGGCGAGGGCGTCGAGCACCTTCTCGACGAGATCGTCCGCCAGTTCCCCGCGCCCACCGGCGATCCGAACGCACCGGCCCGCGCGATGATCTTCGACTCGGTCTACGACACCTACCGGGGCGTCGTCACCTACGTCCGGGTCGTCGACGGGGATCTCAACCCGCGCGAGCGGATCGCCATGATGTCGACGCGCGCCACCCACGAGCTGTTGGAGATCGGCGTCATCTCGCCCGAACCCGTGCCATCAAAGGGCCTCGGCGTCGGCGAGGTCGGCTATCTCATCACCGGGGTCAAGGACGTCCGCCAGAGCCGAGTGGGCGACACGGTGACCAACGCGGCCAAGCCGGCCCGGCAGGCGCTGAGCGGGTATCGCGACCCCAAGCCGATGGTCTTCTCCGGCCTGTACCCGATCGACGGCTCCGACTACCCGGCGCTGCGCGACGCCCTTGACCGGCTCAAGCTCAACGACGCCGCGCTCGTCTACGAACCGGAGACCTCGGCCGCACTGGGCTTCGGCTTCCGGGTGGGATTTCTCGGGATGCTCCACCTCGAGATCGTCCGTGAGCGGTTAGAGCGCGAGTTCGACCTCGACCTCATCTCCACGCTGCCCAACGTCGAGTACGACGTGACCATGGAGGGCGGCACCCATGTCGACGTGACCAACCCGAGCGAGTTCCCCGACGGCAAGATCGCGGAGGTTCGCGAGCCGGTCGTGCGGGCGACGATCCTCGCGCCCAGCGAGTTCATCGGCGCGATCATGGAGCTCTGCCAGCAGCGCCGGGGGTCGCTGCGTGGCATGGACTACCTCTCGCCCGAGCGGGTCGAGCTGCGGTACACGCTGCCGCTGGCCGAGATCGTCTTCGACTTCTTCGACCAGCTCAAGTCGCGCACTCGCGGGTATGCGTCCCTGGACTACGAGCCGGACGGCGACCAGGCGGCCGACCTGGTGCGCGTCGACATCCTGCTGCAGGGCGAACAGGTCGACGCCTTCTCCTCGATCGTCCACAAGGACAAGGCCTACGGCTACGGCGTGGCGATGGCGGGCAAGCTGCGTCAGCTGATCCCGCGGCAGCAGTTCGAGGTCCCCATCCAGGCGGCGATCGGTTCCCGCGTGATCGCCCGGGAGAACATCCGCGCGATGCGCAAGGACGTGCTCGCCAAGTGCTACGGCGGCGACATCACCCGCAAGCGCAAGCTGCTCGAGAAACAGAAGGAGGGCAAGAAGCGAATGAAGATGGTCGGGCGGGTCGAGGTGCCCCAGGAGGCCTTCATCGCTGCCCTCTCCCATGACAGCGAGCCGGCCAAGAAGTAGCCCTGTCGGCTCCGCCGCCTAGCCTGACCGGGTGCGCGAGCACTACACGCATACCGTCGGGCCGCCGCTGCGTCCGTACGTGACCCTCGCGGTCGGCTATCGGTATGCCGGTGCGCCTCCGGGCGTCCACATCGGCATGCCGTCGGGCACGCTGACGCTCGTCGTGCCGTTCGATGAGCCACTGCTCCTCAGCGGTGCCGGGCTCTCCCGGCGGACCCCGTTCGAGGGGGTGCTCGCCGGGCTGGCCACCGCTCCGACGCTGATCCACCACGAGGGACGCCAACACGGCGTGCAGCTCGGCCTCACTCCGGCCGGAGCCCGAGCCCTCTTCGGCCTCCCGGCCGCTGAGCTGGCCGAGCGGTCCGTCGAGCTCGAGGACGTCGTCGGGCGCGTCGCCCGGTCGCTTCGTGACGAGCTCCAGGAGTATGCGACGTGGCGGGAGCGGTTCGCCGCGGTGGAACGCGTCGTCCTCGAGCTGGTGCGCACGAACGACGTGGGCCGGGAAGCGGCGCCCGAGGTGAGGGAGGCCTGGCGGCTGATCCGCCGCGGTCGAGGATCGACTCCGGTCGCCGCGCTGGCCTCGGACGTGGGGTGGTCGACGCGCCACCTCGAGCACCGGTTCCGTGGCGAGTTCGGGATCACCCCGAAGTCCGCGGTTCGGTTGACCCGGTTCGAGCGGTCGGTCGAGGTCGCGCGCGACCCCCGACGGAGGCTCGCCGACGTCGCGGCCGAGTGCGGCTATGCCGACCAGGCGCACCTCGCCCGGGAGTGGCGAGAGCTGGCCGGGTTGCCGCCGTCCCGGTGGCGCGCGGAGGACGACCTCGCATTCGTCCAAGACGACCAAGCGGCTCGCTCGGCAGCATGGGGGACATGACAACACGCACTGACCACAACGTCTGGCCCGGGCTCAGCTATGACGACGCCCACGCCGCCCGCGGGTGGCTGGCGGCGCTCGGCTTCGAGGAAGGAATCGTCGTCGAGGGTGAGAGGCCGGGGGAGATCCAGCACAGCGAAATGCTCTGGCCGGGCGGCGGTCGCGTGATGGTGCACAGCCGCGGCAAGGCGGACGAGACCTTCACGACGCCGAGGGGGAGCGGAAACGTCTACGTGGTGTGCGACGACCCGGACGCGGTCTGGGGCAAGGCGCAGGCACTCGGTGCGACGGTGCTCCGACCGATGGAGGACACCGACTACGGCTCCCGCGGGTTCTCGATCGCCGACGCCGAGGGCAATGCCTGGTCGTTCGGGACCTACGCCGGCGAGGACTGACCGGCGCCGCTCGGCGGCCAATCCGGGGGTACCTCCCGCTTGCGGGGCCGATCCTTCTGGAAATCGAGGAGCTTGGCCCGCAGGCGGTCGGTGTCCTCGGCGGTCCAGCCGTGCTGCTCCAGCCACGCCTCGGCGCCGCCCTCGCGGTCGAGAGCCCGGACGAGTAACCGCATGGTCTCGGCCTGCGGTTGCTGCTGGGCGACCGTCTTGCCGTCGAGGTTCGCCGCGTACGCCGGGTGTCGAGCGAGCCGCTCAAGGATGCGCGGGACCCGCTCGGCGGACGCCGCGTAGTCCGCGACGACTGCCTCGTGGGTGACCCCGGCCACCAGCAGGGCCAGCCCGACGATGGTGCCTGTCCGGTCCTTACCGGCCGCGCAGTGCACCACCACGGCGCCCTTCGCCTGTGCGATCGCCCTCAACGCGGCCACCACCGAGTCCGGACGCTGGGTGAGATACCCCAGGTAGTGCCCGGACCAGTAGGCGTCGTGCTGGCGGCGCTCCTCCGCCGAGCCCCGACTACGTCCGGTCTCGCCGTGGCGCCGCTTTTTCGGACGACGGACTCCGGCCGCCGTCCCGAACTTGCGGTCGCTCTCCCATGGCAGATTCCGTTCCCCGGGCGGAATGCCGGTCTCCTTGGTGTCCTCGGTGTAGAGCGTGTGGTGGTGCAGGCGCACGCCGCGCTCGGCGACCATGGGGCCGTCGCCCTCCTTGGCAACCTCGACGAACGTGCGCAGGTCGACGACGTCGGTCACTCCGAGGTCGTCCACGAGGTGACGGACCGACGCCGGCGCGAGCTCCTGGAGGTTGTCGGACCGGATGAGCCGACCCGCGACGACGGACCGCCCGTCGGTCGTGGGAAGCCCGCCGACGTCACGCATGTTGTCGACGCCGTCGAGCTCGATCCAGCGCGGATCGTGGCTGAGGGCGACATCCATCGCTGGGACTGGGGCCGGATCGTCGGCCGCCTGGGAAGCAGCGGTGGACGTCACGCCACGACCCTAACGGGCACCGGTGAGGGCCCCGGGAAGTATGAGTTCCCGGGGCCCTCTGCGACGGGCCGGAGCACGCCGCTCGATGTCCGAGGTTTGACCCTCGCACAGACCCGAAGTTCCGCGAATCTCGTTCTCCCGAAAGAGAATTGGACCCCTCAGATCTTCGGTCCGCCTCCGGCGAACCGGCGGCGTGGGGATATTTCTAGGCCTTCGCGAACCGGTCCCGCAAGGGCTTCATCCGAACTTTTTCGGACCGATTTGGGTCGCTCCGGCGTGTCGCGCTCGACACGCCGACCGACGTCCTGGACCTGGTCTCCCGCGAGCGCGGCGGATGGCGGTCTGCGCCCGGTTCGCACCGATCGCGCTCGCCGCAGGGCAGCAAGCCTGGCTGGTGCGCGTGCCCTGATCCCTGGTCGCCATCCCCTGCTCGCCGCCCTCGCCAACGTCCCGGCGAGCACCTGGGGCTCGCGCACCCCAGCGCGGTACGGGGTCACGACGCATACCGGTTGAGGGCGCTGGGAGACTGGAGCAGTGCCGAGCGCTCTTCCCGACGGCGAACCCGCCCCGACCGCTGGCGACCTGCCCGGACCGGCTCTGGAACGTCTCGGCGGGGCTCCGTTCGGCGTCTACCTGCACGTCCCCTTCTGCACGGTCCGGTGCGGCTACTGCGACTTCAACACCTACACACCTGCCGAGGCGGGGACCGACCTCGGTACGTATGCGTCGGCAGCCCTTGGCGAGCTCGACCTGGCTCAGCGGGTCCTCGGCGACCGGGCTCCAGTCGTTGACACCGTCTTCGTCGGAGGCGGAACCCCGACCCTGCTGCCGTCCGGCGACCTCGTGCACGTGTTGCGCGGCATACGGGACCGGTTCGGCGTGGCCCCCCACGCCGAGGTGACCACCGAGGCCAACCCGGACTCGGTCTCAGCCGCCTCGCTGGCCGCGTTGGCGGCGGGCGGGTTCACGCGGGTCAGCTTCGGGATGCAGAGCGCCGTGCCCCACGTGCTGCGCACACTCGACCGAACCCATGACCCGGACAACGTCGCCCGGGCGGTTGGCTGGGCCCGTGCTGCGGGCCTCGACGTCAGCCTCGACCTTATCTACGGGACGCCCGGGGAGTCGCTGGACGACTGGCGGCGCAGCCTCGACGCCGCGGTCGCGCTCCGACCCGACCACGTGTCCGCCTACGCGCTCGTCGTCGAGGAGGGCACCCGACTTGCGGCCCGGGTTCGTCGCGGCGAGGTCGCGCCGCCGGACGACGACGACGAGGCCGACAAGTACGAGCTGGCCGACCAGGTGCTGACTACCGCCGGCTACGCCTGGTACGAGGTGAGCAACTGGGCCTCGGCGCCGCGCTTCCGGTGCCGCCACAACGAGGCGTATTGGTCCGGCGGCGACTGGTGGGGCGTGGGACCGGGCGCGCACAGCCACGTCGGGGGCGTGCGGTGGTGGAACGTCAAGCACCCCGTCGCGTATGCGTCGCGGCTCGCCGGGGGAGTCTCGCCGGCCGCCGCTCGAGAGGTCCTCACCGCCGAGCAGCGCCTCGACGAGTGGGTCCTGCTCGGCATCCGCCGGGCCGCGGGCATCCCCGTGGACGGCCTGGAGCCGGCCGGTCGCGACGCGCTCGCGGCGTTGATCACCGACGGGCTGGTCGACGGGCGGGCCGCCGTCCGGGAGCGGCAGGTGCGCCTGACCCGGCGGGGACGGCTGCTGGCGGACACGGTCGTGCGCCGGCTCCTGGGCTGATCGACAGGGCCCGAAGGAGCCGGCGCACCGGAGGACGCGTCAGTGCAGGATGCGGATCTGGAACGGGTAGTTGTAGACCTCGCCCCTGCTCGCCTTGACCGCCCCGATGATGTGGAAGACGAAGATCAGGATGTTCGCGATGAAGAAGAGGACGAGAGCGACGGGGATGAGCACGATCGTGAACACGCAGATCCACGCCACGATGTTCATGATCCAGAGGCCGACGTTGAAGTTGAACGAGCCGGCCGCCGCCTGACGGACCAGCGGGCTGCGGTCCTTGTAGATGAACCAGATGATCAGTGGGCCGGCGAAGCTGAGCCATCCGGCCGTGACAATCGCAGCGATGATCGCCGACAGGTGGGCGAAGATGCTCGCGGTCTTCTCCTCACCCGTGGCGGGCAGGTGGCCTGAGGTGGGGCCGTAAGGCTGGTTGGTCATGGTCTCCCCTGAAAGGTGTGCAGTGACACCGGTGTGACGTCGTGGCCGGCCCGGTTGTTCCACGTTAGGCCGAATTAGGGCCGGTTTCAGGGTTCGGTCAGGGTCTCTCCGGAGCTGTCACGAAGTCGAGAAGCTCCTCGACGCTTGCGAGCAGCGACGGTTCGAGATCGGCGTAGGTGCGGACCCGCCCCAGGATCCGCTTCCAGGCCAACGCGATGTCGGCCTGCGTCTCGTGGGGCCAGCCGAGGGCTTCGCAGATACCGTGCTTCCAGTCCCGACCGGGCGGGACCTCCGGCCAGGCGTCCAGTCCCAGACGGCCCGGGCGCACGGACTGCCAGACGTCGACGTACGGGTGCCCGAGCACCCTGACGTATCTCCGGGCGCCGGGCAGCGCGCGGACCGCGTCGACGATCCCCGACTCCTTGGTTCCTGGGACGAGGTGGTCCACCAGCACCCCCATCCGCCGGCCGGGACCCGGTGCGAAGGAGGCGACGGTTGCCGGCAGCTCGTCCACGCCGTCCAGCATCTCGACGACAACGCTCTCGACGCGCAGGTCGTCGCCCCAGACCTTCTCGACCAGCTCCGCGTCGTGCCGGCCCTCGACGAAGAGCCGTGACGCCGCCGCCACCGCCGCCCGGTGTCCGGCCACGGCGGCCGAGCCGCTCGCGGTGCGCGACTCCGCCTGGCGGGCCGCGGCCAGAGCGGCGGTCGCGGCTCGTCGCGGCGGGGTGAGCATGATCGGGTCTCCGTCGACCAGGAACCCCGAACCGAGGGGGAACCCCCGCGTCCGGCCCTGCCGGTCCTCGAGGTGGACGACGTGCATCCCGCCGGCCTTCTCGACCCGGACGACGGCGCCGCACCAACCGGTCTCGGCGTCCTCGACCACCAGCCCGCGCTCGGCCGCCACCTCGGCCGGCACAGGACGACCACGAGTCCGCCAGCCAGCCGCGAGAACGTCGAATCGGTACCGGTCTCGAGAGCTGGGCATTCCGCGAGGCTACGCAGTCGCATACCCCGCCTTCACGCACCGCGCCGGGAAGAGGGGCGCCGGGTGAGGACGTAGACTGGCACCCGGATTGGCACTCGGGCACGTCGAGTGCCAGCCGCCCGTTAGGGGCTCTCGGAGTGCTCGTCGAGGGAGGTGCCGCCGTGACCGAGGAGCGTCGACTCGCCGTGTTGCGGGCCATCGTCCAGGACTACGTCCAGACCTCGGAGCCCGTCGGCTCCAAGGCCTTGGTCGAGCGGCATTCCCTGGGAGTCTCGGCCGCCACGGTGCGCAACGACATGGCCATCCTGGAGGAGGAGGGACTGATCCACGCGCCGCACACGTCGGCTGGGCGGGTGCCCACCGACGCCGGGTACCGGCTGTTCGTCGACCGGTTGAGCTCGATCAAGCCCTTGTCGGCCGCCGAGCGGTCGGCGATCCAGACCTTTCTCGCGGGCGCCGTGGACCTCGACGACGTCGTCGACCGGACGGTGCGGCTGCTGTCGACACTGACCCGGCAGGTGGCGGTCATGCAGTACCCCAGCTTGACCCGATCCACGGTCCGCCACATCGAGCTGGTGCCGCTGGGGTCGGACCGACTCATGATCGTCGTCATCGTCAACACCGGCCGGGTCGAGCAGCGCATCGTCGGCACCGAAGGCGACCTCACCAGCGAGGCCGGAGAGGCGTTCATGGCGCGGCTGCGGGCCGCGCTCAACGCAGAGGTCGCCTCGCGGCCGTTCCTCGAGGCCTCGGCCCGTCTCGCCGCGCTCGCGGACCGGTTCGGGCCGGCCGACCGCGACACCGTGCGCGCGGTCGTGCGAACGCTCGACGACGCCCTGCTCGAGGAGCGGGAGGAGCGGGTGGTCCTCGCCGGCACGGCGAACCTGGCCCGTTCTGCGACCTCGCTCACCGACTTCCCGCTCACCATCGGCCCGGTGCTCGAGGCGCTGGAGGAGCACGTCGTGCTGCTCAAGCTGCTGAGTACCCTGGGTCGCGAAGGGCTCGAGCACGACGCCGTGGCCGTGCGTATCGGCCACGAGAATCCGCACGAGGGGCTCGTCTCGACCTCGGTCGTCTCCACGGGGTATGCGGCCGGCTCCGAGGTCGTCGCGGGACTCGGCGTGGTCGGTCCGACCCGGATGGACTACCCCACCGCGATGGCGACCGTGCGGGCCGTGGCGCGCTACGTCTCTCAGATTCTCGGCCCCTGACCTCCCTCTTTCGTTGTCAGACAAGGACATTCGTTGAACGACTACTACCAGGACCTCGGCGTCCCGAGAACGGCGAGCGAGGAGGAGATCAAGCGCGCCTACCGGCGGCTGGCTCGCCGGCTCCATCCAGACGTCAACCCGGGCGCGGAGGCTGAGGAGCAGTTCAAGCGGGTCGCGCAGGCGTACGACGTCCTGTCCGACCCGGAGAAGAAGCGCGCCTACGACATGGGCGCCGACCCCTACGCGATGGCCGGCGAGGGTGGCTTCGGGGCCGGCTTCAGCTTCAGCGACGTCATGGACGCCTTCTTCGGTGGCGGCGCGGCCACCCGTGGACCGCGGTCCCGACAGCAGCGCGGCCAGGATGCGCTGGTCCGGCTCGACATCGACCTGGCGGCCGCGGTGTTCGGCTCCGACGAGGAGCTGACCGTCGACACGGCGGCCGCGTGTGGGACATGTGGCGGCTCAGGCGCGCAGCCGGGCACTGGTACCTCGACCTGCAACGTCTGCAACGGCCGCGGCGAGGTGCAGACGGTCCAGCGGTCGTTCCTGGGACAGGTGATGACCAGCCGGCCCTGCAACGCCTGCCAGGGCTACGGCACCGTCATCCAGCACCCCTGCTTCGAGTGCTCCGGACAGGGGCGGGTCCGGACCCGCCGCACGCTGAAGCTACGGGTTCCGGCCGGCGTCGACACCGGCACCCGGATCCAGCTGTCCGGCGAGGGCGAGGTCGGCCCGGGCGCCGGACCGGCCGGCGACCTCTACGTCGAGGTCTCGGTACGTCCGCACTCGATCTACACGCGGCGCGGCGACGACCTGCACTGCCAGGTGGAGCTGCCCATGACCGCTGCGGCGCTCGGCACGACGTTCCAGCTGTGGACCTTCGACGGCGAACGTGAGCTCGCGGTGGCCGCCGGTACTCAGCCGGGCGAGACGCTGACGCTGCGCTCCCTCGGAATCACCCATCTGCGGGGCAACGGCCGCGGCGACCTCATCGTCCACGCCGTCATCCAGACTCCGACCCACCTCACGCCGGAGCAGGAGGACCTGCTGCGGCAGCTGGCCACCCTGCGCGGCGAGGAGCGTCCCGAGGGCAAGGTCGCGCCACTCGAGAAGGGGCTGCTCGGCAAGCTGCGCGACGCCTTCAAGGCCCGCTGAACTGCCGGCTCGTGTTCTGAGCGTCATGGAAGTCCGACCGCCAGCCGCGCGAACCATCAGGCCGACGTGACCGCGCGGATGTTCCTCCTGGACTCGGCCGCCTGGACGTCGGCAGCGGTCGGCGACGAGGTCGAGGTCAGCGGGCCGGAAGGGCGGCACGCCGTCGACGTCGTCCGGCTCCGCGCGGGGGAAACCGTGCTCCTCGGTGGCGGTGGCCGGCGCGCGGAGGCGACGGTCACGCATACCGGCAAAAGCGCGTTCTCCGCCCGGCTGGAGACCGTCGTGGACGAACCCGAGCACGACCCCCGCCTCGTCCTGGTGCAGGCGCTGGCCAAGGGCGGCCGCGACGAGCAGGCCGTGGAGGCAGCGACCGAGCTCGGCGTCGACGAGGTCGTGCCGTGGCAGACCGCCCGCGGGGTCGTCGTCTGGCGCGGCCGGGAACGCGAGGAGAAGGGCCGGCGGCGCTGGGAGTCGGTATGCGTCGCGGCCAGCAAGCAGTGCCGGCGCGCCCGCGTGCCGGCGGTTTCGGGGCCGGCGGCCACCTCAGACGTGGCCGCGCGTCTCAGGCGTGCGGCCCTCGCCCTGATCCTCCACGAAGCGGCCACCGAGCCGTTGTCCGCACGGCCGCTTCCCATCAGCGGAGAGGTCGTGGTCGTCGTCGGGCCCGAGGGTGGGATCAGCGACGCCGAGATGGCCGAGCTGGTCGCGGCCGGAGGCCGCCCGGTGCGGCTCGGCCCCGAGGTGCTGCGGTCCTCGACCGCGGGGCCGGCCGCCTTGGCGGTGCTGTCAGCGTCGTTGCGCTGGCGCTGATCGTCAACGGACCGAGAACGGCACGACGTTCTGGAAGGCGATGCTGCCGTCCTTGGGGCTGACCTCGATCGCGCGGAACTCGTACTGGCCGGCGGCCAGCGTCCCCAAGCTCACTGTCCACGATCCCTGTTGGGGACAGCCGCTGGTCGCCGTCGTGTGGCCCTGGTCGACGACCGAGCCGCCCTGACGCAGCTCCCAGGTGACGTTCGCCTCGAAGACGCACGCCTGGCCAGTCACGGTGGCCGCCTTGCCGGCGGGGAGCACCTGACCCGCATACGGGCTGTCCACCCAGATCGGCGCGATCTCCTCGAACTGGCGGTCGTCGGCCGGCCGCTTGAAGATGTTCGTGCCGACGCTCTCGAAGATCCGCCCGCCGCTGACGACAACGGGGACCGGAGCGTGGGCCTGCTGCACCGCGGCGGTCACCGTCCATATCAGGGCTTGAACGGCCATCCGCTGCGCCTCCTCGGGCAGCCCCGTGACGCCTGGGCCGCTCAGGGACATCCCGACCTCGGGGGCGGGCAGGGCGACGTACTTCGCCGTCGTGCCCGCCGGCCAGGCGGCGACGAACCGGTTCGGATTGTCCCTCGGTACGGTCACGGCGGCGGCGAGGGCCGCGTCGGCCTTCTGCGCCGTCGTGGCGCCGGCCGGCAGCTGGCCGGGGACGAACACCCGGACCAGACGGTAGTGGCCGTCCGCCGACCCTGGCGGCGCGACGTAGTAGACCGGCAGCGCCACGGCGACGGTCGGCACCGGAGCAGAGGTTCCCGACCCCGTTGGCGACGATGATGCCGAACCCGTCGTCGGCGCAGAGCTGCTCGGCGACGGGGAGCTGCTCGGCGACGGCGTCGCGGAACCCGTCGGCGAGGGGCTCGCCGGTGCCGGGGTTGGGCTGGTGGTGGGTCGCAGGCCCGACCAGACGGCGACGCCGATGGCGGCGACGGCGGCTGCGGCGGCGATCGGCGCCACCCACCTCCAGCCCCGGCGGGGCGAGGAGGAGACCGCGGCGCGGATGTCGCGGAGCCGGTCGTCGGGCTGCACGCTGTCGGCTTCACGGGAAAGCGCACCGCGCAGTCGGTCCTCGATGTCCTCGAGTCCCTCGAAGCCGTGACGGTCGGTCATGAGGCACCTCCCAGCGCGCTGCGGAGTGTCGTGAGCGCCCGGTGGGCGTGCGCCTTCACCGAACCCGGTGAAATGTCGAGCGCGTCGGCGATCTGCTGCTCGCTGAGGTCGCCGTAGTACCGGAGGACGACAACCTCCCGCTGGCGCAGGGGCAACCGGTGGACGGCTTCGAGGAGGGCAGCGTCTGCGTCGCGCCGGAGGGCGGTCACCTCGGCGCTCTCACCGGCGCTCCGGCCGAGCGCCTCCGCCGATCCGGCGACCGACGTGAGGTAGCGCGCCTCCACGCCGTGGCGCCGGAACCCGGAGCGGCAGCCGTTGACGACGGACCGGCGCAGGTAGGCCAGGGCCGTACCCTCCTCGCGCAGCCGGGCTAGCCGGGGGTATGCGGAGATGAAGGCGTCCTGGACGACCTCCTCCGCGCGGCTCCGGTCCCGCAGCAACAGGTGGCCGAGCCGCACCAGTGCCACCCAGTGCGCCGCATACAGCTCCGTGAGCGCCTCGTCGGAGCCGCGTCGCGAGAGAGCGTCGGAGGACCTCCGCGCGGCGCCGGCGCCGGTGCCCGGATCCAGCATGCCGGGATCCGCCATGCTCAAGGCTCCCATGACCAGAGAACGCGCGAGCCCGGGAACCGGTTGACACACACCGAGGGCGCCACCAGGATCGCGGCCATGTGCCTGTTCTGCCGCATGCTCGCCGGCGAGGTGCCGATGGACGTGGTCCGCGAGACGGGACAGTCGGTAGCGTTCCGCGACATCAACCCGCAGGCACCGACCCACGTCCTGGTCGTTCCCCGGCGGCACGTCGAGAACCTCGAGGCGCTTGCCGAGTACCCCGAGGAGCTGGCCGACCTCGTGGCGCTCGGTGCCTCTGTGGCCGAGGAGGCGGGGCTCGACGCCGGGTACCGGATGGTCGCCAACACCGGCGAGCTCGCCGGACAGTCGGTCTTCCACGCCCACCTGCACGTGCTCGGCGGCCGCCGGATGTCCTGGCCGCCGGGGTGACCGCTCTTTTCGCGATTCCCCACGGACCGAACTCAGATCCTTGCCGGTTTCAGCGGCTGATGTCCGTTTTGCCGGGGAACATCTGAGTTCGGTCGCATCGGCGGCCGCACGTAAACTGGCCGGAACATGACCGACGCCGACCATTCCTCCGCGCCGAGCGACCGCGACGACCTCGACGACGTCACCACCGCGAGCCCGCACGTCCCGACGCACATCATCACGATCCCCACATCGATCCCGATGGTCACGCTGCTCGGACCGCGCGACGAGCTGTTGCGAACGATCGAGCGCGCGTTTCCACTGCTCGATGTCCACGTGCGGGGCAACGAGATCTCGCTGCGCGGTGCGAGTCCGGAGGTCGCCCTGGTCGAGCGACTGGTCGACGAGCTGCTCGTCATCCTCGACGCCGGCCAGCCGCTGAACCGAGACGCCGTCGAGCGCTCGATCGCCATGCTCCGCAACCAGACGCTGGAGCGCCCCGCCGACGTTCTGACGATGAACATCGTCAGCAACCGCGGGCGCACCATCCGCCCGAAGACGCTGAACCAGAAGCGCTACGTCGACGCCATCGACCAGCACACCATCGTCTTCGGGATCGGCCCGGCCGGTACCGGCAAGACCTATCTGGCGATGGCCAAGGCCGTGGCGGCGCTGCAGGCCAAGCAGGTCAACCGGATCATCCTGACCCGGCCCGCAGTCGAGGCGGGGGAGCGGCTCGGGTTCCTGCCGGGCACCCTCAACGACAAGATCGACCCGTACCTGCGGCCCCTCTACGATGCCCTGCACGACATGGTCGATCCGGAGTCGATTCCGCGGTTGATGGCGGCCGGGACCATCGAGGTCGCCCCGCTGGGGTACATGCGTGGCCGCTCGCTGAACGACTCGTTCATCATCCTCGACGAGGCCCAGAACACCTCGGCCGAGCAGATGAAGATGTTTCTCACCCGCCTGGGTTTCGGCTCCAAGATGGTCGTCACCGGCGACGTCACCCAGGTCGACCTTCCCGCCGGCTCGACCTCGGGCCTGCGCCAGGTCCGACAGATCCTTGACGGCCTTGAGGACATTCACTTCACCGAGCTGACCTCGGCCGACGTGGTCCGGCACCGTCTCGTCACGGCGATCGTCGACGCGTACGACCGGTCCGATGCGCGTCAGCGTCGGGAAGGTATGCGGGACCGCCGGCCTGAGCGCCGCCGGCCTCCGCGCGACGACCGTGCCGACGAACCGAGAACGGCGACGCCGTGAGCGTGGACGTCCTCAACGAAACCGAGTACCCTGCCGACCCCACCGAGCTCGTCGCCCTCTCCCGCTACGTGATGGGCGAGATGCGGGTTCACCCCCAGGCCGACCTCTGCATCACCCTCGTCGACGAGCGGGCGATGGAGACCCTCCATGTCCAGTGGATGGACCTGCCCGGCCCGACCGATGTCATGAGCTTTCCCATGGACGAGCTGCGGCCCGGGCGTGAGGACCAGGACCCGGAGGAGGGTGTGCTCGGCGACATCGTGCTCTGCCCGAGTGTCGCGGCGAAGCAGGCCACCGAGGCCGGCCATGCCACCGACGAGGAGCTGCTGCTGCTGACAACCCACGGCATCCTCCACCTACTGGGCTTCGACCACGCCGAGGCGGACGAGGAACGCGAGATGTTCGAGCTCCAGCGGCAGCTGCTGCTGACATTCCTCGCCGGCCGGGGCCGGTCGTCCACCTTCGGACGGTAGGAAGCACCGTGTTCACCCAGATGGTGCTGTTCGCGCTGGTGAGCATCGTCGTGGCGTTCAGCCTCGCGGCCGCCGAGTCGGCGATCTTCCGGATGTCCCGTGTCCGTGCCGCGGAGCTGGCCGACGAGGGGCGGTCCGGCTCGCGATCGCTGGTCACCGTCGTCGGTGACTCGGCGGCCTACCTCGCCGTCCTCGCCTTCCTGCGGGTCGTCGCCGAGGCGACCTGCGCGGTGTTCATCACGGTTGCCATCCTCGGCCTCGTCGACAGCGTCGGCTGGGCGCTGACCATCTCGATCGTCATCATGGCCGTCGTCTCGTTCGTCGTCGTCGGCGTCTCCCCTCGAACCCTCGGCCGCCAGAACTACGACACGGTCGCGCTATGGGCCGCCCCGGTCGCGGTCGGTCTACGCAAGGTGCTCGGCCCGGTCTCGCGGGTCCTCGTCGCCCTGGGCAACGCCGTCACCCCCGGCAAGGGCTACCGCGACGGCCCGTTCCAGAGCGAGGCCGAGCTCCGGGACCTGCTCGACATGGCCGGCGACACGGCGGTCATCGAGGAGGGCGAGCGGGAGATGATCCACTCGGTCTTCGAGCTCGGTGACACGGTGGTCCGCGAGGTCATGGTGCCCCGCACCGACATGGTGACGATCAACCACGACAAGAACCTGCGCCAGGCGATGTCGCTGTTCATCCGGTCCGGGTTCTCCCGCATCCCTGTTGTCGGCGAGGACAGCGACGACGCGCGGGGGGTGCTGTACCTCAAGGACGTCGTGCGGAGGACCTATGCGGACCCCGACTCCTCGCACACGCCGGTGGACCAGCTCATGCGTCCGCTGCACTTCGTGCCCGAGAGCAAGCCGGCCGACGACCTCCTCAAGGAGATGCAACGGGAGCAGAACCACTTCGCGATGGTCGTCGACGAGTACGGCGGTACCGCCGGACTGGTAACCATCGAGGACATCCTCGAGGAGATCGTCGGGGAGATCGACGACGAGTACGACAAGGAGTCGCCCACCGTCGCGGAGCTGGAGGATGGCGCGTTCCGGGTGCCCGCCGGGATGAGCATCGACGACCTGGCCGACCTCTTCGACGTCGACATCGACGAGGAGGAGGTCGACACCGTGGGCGGTTTGCTGGCCAAGGCGATCGGGCGGGTGCCGATTCCGGGGTCGCATGCGCCGGTCGCCGGGTTGTCGCTCACCGCCGAGAAGATGGCCGGTCGCCGACACCGGATCGCGACGGTGCTCGTCCGGCGGCTCGAGTCACCGCATGAGGACGCCGAACCGCTAGCGCGGCGCGTGCTCGAGAGGGAGCAGGCCCATGAGCGATGACGCGCAGGACCGGGAACCCGGACTGGTTGGTGACGATGCGGCATACCGGGCGGGGTTCGCGTGCCTCGTGGGCCGGCCGAATTCGGGCAAGTCGACCCTGACCAACGCGCTGGTCGGCCAGAAGGTCGCGATCACCTCGTCGAAGCCACAGACCACGCGGCACACCATCCGCGGCATCGCCATGAGCCCCGGGGCCCAGCTGGTCCTCGTCGACACGCCAGGGCTGCACAAGCCGCGCACCCTGCTGGGGCAGCGGCTCAACGACCTCGTCCGGGAGACGCTGCTCGAGGTCGACGTCATCGGGTTCTGCCTGCCTGCTGACCAGCGACCCGGCCCCGGCGACACCTTCATCGCGCGTGAGCTGACCGAGCTGCAGACGGTGAAGCGGAAGCCGGTCGTGGCGATCGCCACCAAGAGCGACCGCGTCGACCGGGCGCAGCTGGCCGAGCACCTCATCGCCATCGACCAGCTCGGGTCGTGGGACGAGATCGTGCCGTGTTCCGCCACCCGGGGTGACCAGGTCGACGTCGTCCGTGACGTCCTCTCGAGCTACCTGCCGGAGTCGCCTCAGCTCTACCCCGACGGCGTCCTCACCGACGAGCCGGAGGCGGTGATGATCGCCGAGCTGGTGCGCGAGGCGGCCCTCGAAGGGGTGCGCGACGAGCTGCCGCACTCGCTGGCCGTCGTCGTCGACGAGATGGTCCCTCGCAAGGACCGGCCGGTCGACTCGCCGCTGCTCGACGTGCGGGTCAACGTCTTCGTCGAGCGGTCCAGCCAGAAGGCCATCGTCATCGGGCGTGGCGGGTCACGGCTGCGTGACGTGGGGACCAGGGCGCGGCGGCAGATCGAGGCACTGCTGGGCCAGCGGGTCTACCTGGACCTGCACGTCAAGGTCGCCAAGGATTGGCAGCGCGACCCGAAGCAGCTGCAGCGGCTGGGGTTCTGAGCCGTTAGCGCCTCTGCGACGTGGTCTTCTTGGTCGTCTTCTTGGCGGTGGCTTTGAGGACCTTCACGGTCTGCCAGGCGTCCTTGACGGCCCTGGCCTGGCTGCTGCCCGCGCCGAACCGCGCCTCGGCCGCATCGACGGTCAGCCTCGCGAACCCGGCGAAGTCGATGTCCTTGGTGATGCTCGAGCCGGTCAGGACGTCGTACCAGACCAGTCCGGCACCGTCCCATGACCGGCCGCCGATGTTCGCCGCCGCCAGGTAGAACGCGCGGTTGGGGATGCCCGAGTTCGTGTGCACGCCGCCGTTGTCGTGCTGCGCATCGGCGGGCAGCTTCACGTAACCGTCCATGTCGACCGGCTGTGGGTCCTTGCCGAGGACCGGGTCGTCGTATGCGGTGCCGGGCGCCTTCATCGAGCGCAACGCCACACCCTGCACCTTGGCCGTGAACAGCCCCTCGCCGATGAGCCAGTCGGCGTCCGCGGCGTCCTGCCCGAGGACTTGCTGCTTGACCATCGAGCCGAAGCAGTCGGACACCGACTCGTTGAGCGCCCCGGACTGGGTGACGTACGTCAGGCCGGCGGTGTACTGCGTGACGCCGTGCGCCAGCTCGTGGCCGATGACGTCGACGCTCGACGTGAAGTCGTTGAAATAGGTGCCGTCTCCGTCTCCGAAGACCATCTGCTGGCCGTCCCAGAACGCGTTGTCGTACTGCTCCTCGTAATGCACCGACGCGACGAGCTCCAGCCCTTTGGCGTCGAGAGAGTTGCGCTGGAACGCGGACCAGTAGAGCTGCCACGTTGCACCCAGGCCGTCGTACGCGCGGTTGACCGGGTCGTCAGCCGTCGGGGGCTTGCCCTCGCCGCGTACCAGCCGCCCCGGCAGCTTGGACTGGTGCTGGGCGTCGTAGACGGCGCGCTGGACCACCGGCTCGGCCTTGGCCCTGGCCCGTCTCTCGGCCTCCGCGACGCGTTCGCCGACGCGGAGGTTCGGCAACCCGGGAATCGGGCCGCGCAGGTCGCCGCGGCCGCGTTCGGCGAACACCTCACGCTGCCGCCGCAGAAGGGCGTCGGCCTCGAGGGTGCGCTGCGCCGCCGCCGCGGCATCGTCCGGCACGTCGGGGTGGTCCGGGCCGGCTCCCTCGGCGATCCGACGGAGGATCTCGGGCGGAACGATTCCGCAGATGGCCCGACCAGGCGACGGACGGGAGCCGCCCCCCGCCGCCCCCAAACGTCCGCACGTGATGACGTGTTGGGCCTGGATGTCCCAAATGCCCGAATAAAGGTCAGCACGTGCGGAGTTGTGGCGCGAGTTCATGCGCTCCACCCTGTCGGCCACCACCGACAAGAGCAACGAGCGGCCGTGGGACGGGACGACCGCCACCTAGGGTGAGCTGGATGAGCGAGACGACGGCGACCCGGCTCCCGAGGGCCAGACCGTCCCACGTGGGTGTGCCCGCCGCCGCGGTGCATGCGGTGTTAGACGATTTCGAGGCCCGCGGCCTGGAGATGCACAGCCTCATGGTCGTCCGCCACGGGCACGTTGCCGCCGAGGGCTGGTGGGCGCCCTACTCCGCCGATCGCCTCCACCTGCTCTACTCGCTGAGCAAGTCCTTCACGTCGACCGCCGTCGGCTTCGCCGTGGCCGAGGGCCGGTTCCGGCTCGACGACCGGGTCGTCGACCTGCTGCCGACGCATACCCCGCCGGACGCCGACCCTGCCGTCGCCCAGCTGACCGTCCACCACTTGCTCTCGATGTCCACCGGGCACCGGGACGACACGCTCGAACCGGCCCGACGACGAGGCGGAGGCCGCCTCGTCCGCGGCTTCCTGGGCATCCCACCCGAGGAGCCCGTCGGCTCGCGGCACGCTTACAACAATCCGACGACGATGGCGCTCGCGACCCTCGTCGAGGAGCACACCGGTCAGCCGCTGCTCGACTACCTGCGTCCCCGGCTCCTCGACCCGCTCGGCGTCGGCCCGGCCCGGTGGGACACCGACGAGCACGGCGTCGCTCTCGGATTCACCGGGCTGCACCTGCAGACCGAGTCCGTCGCGAGCTTCGGGCAGCTCCTGCTCCAGGACGGCGTCTGGAACGGGCGACAAGTTCTCCCGGACGGCTGGGTCGCGCTGGCCACGCGCTGCCACATCGCCAACGACAACGACTCGGGGCGGCCGGTCGACTGGCGGCGGGGCTACGGCTACCAGTACTGGATGGCCCGCCACGGATACCGGGGTGACGGCGCATACGGCCAGTTCTGCGTCGTCGTCCCGGAGGCAGACCTCGTCGTCGCCACCACCGCCAGCGCCGAGGACATGCAGCAGGTCCTCGACGTGTTCTGGGAGCGGTTGCTCCCCGCGCTCGACAGCGGCTCTCAGCCGCAGGAGGAGGACGCGTATGCGTCGGAGGCGCGGCTGGCCGAGCGGCTCGCCACGCTGGCACTGCCCGTGGTCGAGCCCCGGCACGACGGACCCAACGCACCCAGGAGATTCGTCGTCGAGACCGCCGCCGACGACCAGCCGCTGCGTCGCGGCACCGAGCTGACCGTGAGCCGCCATGGCTCCGACTACCTGCTCACGTTCGGCCGCGCCCCGCGCGAGCTGGCGGTTCCGTGCGGCCAGGACCGGTGGGTCGAGTCATGCCCTCAGGGCGTCCCGGTGGTTGCCCGGGGTGGCTTGGTCGACCCCGACACGTTCGAGGCCGACCTCGTCCTCATCGAGACGCCACATCGGATCCGGTTGCAGGGCAACGGTTCTCGGCTCGACGCCCAATGGAACACGCTTCCGCTGTTCGGCCCGGTGCTGGACTTCGGCGGCCCACGCTGACCTGAGAACGCCGCGGACATCAGAAGGGTCCGTGCACACCGTCCTGCGGCGGGGCGTCCTGTGGCGTGGCGGGCCCGGCGCCCCGCACCGCCCCGTTGCTCGTCGTGCCGCTCAACCCCGGTTGGGTGTCTGCACCACCCCGCTTGAGGTGTCGCCGCATCAGGTACCGGTCGTGACGACCGGGGTACCGGACCCGCACAGACCCGGCCACCGAGTTCCCGTGCAGTACGAGCAGCGGTTTGCCGGGCTGCGGGACGGTGTCGACCTTATTGGACACCGAGCCGATGCCCTTGCTGACCTGATCGGTGTTCGCGGCCCAGCCCTCGGGGACCACCAGCACCACCGACCCGACGCCAGCGGAGACGTGGATGTCCACGACGTCGTGGGCACAGATCGCCTGCTGGAAGTCCAGCTTGACCGTCGCCATTCCGGCGTTGAGGTTGAGGTACGCGGGGACCGTCCACACCCCGCGTCGCACGAAGCTCGACATGCCGCCGGTCATCGTCTGCCGATGGCTCGGGTCGGTGCCGAGGCGGGCGAGGTCCGCCGCCGTCGACGCCCCGTGCGCCTCCGTGGACGGCGGGACCACCGGGAGGTCCGCGACGAGGCGGTCGAGGTCCGCGTAGGTGCGGGCCTGACGCGTCCGAGCCGACCGGTCGTCGAGCTCGCCGGGGGTGAGCCGGCCCTCCGCGTACTGCTGCATCAACAGGTGGACGACCCGCTCGCGCTCCTCATGGCCCACGCGCAGGGATCCCGCGTCAGTCACCCCAACATGGTACGAGAGCAGGCCGTACCGCGGCCGAGACGTAGGTCTCACGATCCGGGCGAAGCGGCCGCCGGGTGGACGGCTTGCGAGCCACGGGCATACCCTCGGCCTGTGCGTTCGGCGCTCCTCCTCCTTCGTCGCCGCGACGAGGCCTAGTTTCCCGGCCTCCCTCGTCGCGGAGTTCGTCGTGCGCCGACTCGCAGCGACCAGAGGACGTGAGAGAAGTGCTCCACCCCCAGATCCCGTCGGGGATGCCGTTCGGCAAGTACGTACCCTTCCACGAGCAGATCGTCGTGGACCTGCCGGACCGCACCTGGCCGACCAAGCGCATCTCGAAGGCCCCGCGGTGGTGTGCCGTCGACCTGCGTGACGGCAACCAGGCTCTCATCGACCCGATGAACGCCGAGCGCAAGAAGCGGATGTTCGACCTGCTCGTTCGCATGGGCTACAAGGAGATCGAGGTCGGGTTCCCGTCGGCCAGCCAGACCGACTTCGACTTCGTTCGAGAGCTCATCGACGGGAACCACGTTCCCGACGACGTCACCATCCAGGTGCTCACCCAGTGCCGGGACCACCTCGTCCACCGCACCTTCGACGCGATCCGCGGCGCCAAGCAGGCGATCGTCCACTTCTACAACTCGACGTCGGTCCTGCAGCGGCGCGTGGTGTTCGGTCTCGACCAGGACGGCATCATCGACATCGCCGTCCAGGCTGCGCGCCTTTGCCGCAAGCTCGAGGAGACCGTGCCCGACACGGATGTGTACTACGAGTACTCGCCGGAGTCCTACACCGGCACGGAGCTGGACTTCGCCGTTCGCATCTGCAACGAGGTCATCGACGTTCTCGACCCGACTCCGGACCACAAGATGATCGTCAACCTGCCGGCGACGGTGGAGATGGCCACCCCCAACGTGTATGCGGACTCCATCGAGTACATGGTCCGCCACCTGGACCGGCGGGAGTCGGTCGTCGTGTCGCTGCACCCCCACAACGACCGCGGGACCGGTGTCGCGGCGGCCGAGTTGGGCTACCTCGCCGGGGCCGACCGCATCGAGGGTTGCCTGTTCGGCAACGGCGAGCGAACGGGGAACGTCTGCCTGGTGACCTTGGGCATGAACCTCTTCTCGCAGGGCATCGACCCGCAGATCGACTTCTCCGACATCGACGAGATCCGTCGCACCGTGGAGTACTGCAACCAGCTGCCCGTCGGTGAGCGCCACCCGTGGGGTGGCGACCTCGTCTATACCTCCTTCTCCGGTTCCCACCAGGACGCCATCAAGAAGGGCTTCGAGTGGCTCGACCACGACGCCGCGGAGGCCGGGAAGACCACGGCCGAGATCACGTGGGCCGTGCCGTACCTACCCATCGACCCACACGACATCGGCCGCACCTACGAGGCCGTGGTGCGGGTCAACAGCCAGTCCGGCAAGGGCGGCGTCGCCTACATCATGAAGACCGAGCACCAGCTCGACCTGCCACGGCGGCTCCAGATCGAGTTCTCGGGTGTCGTCCAGCGCGACGTCGACCAGGACGGGGGCGAGGTCTCGCCGGCCGCGTTGTGGGAGAAGTTCGAGCACGAGTACCTCCCGGCGGAGATCGACCCCTGGGGGCGGTTCGGGCTGCTGTCGGTCCACTCCGACTCGCTGGTCGAGGGCGGCAGCAAGCTCTCGGTCGTGTTGACCGACAAGGGAAACAGCATCGTCGTGAGCGGCAGCGGGAACGGTCCGATCGCGGCGTTCACCGACGCCCTCTCCAGCCTCGGCGTGGACGTGCGCGTGCTCGACTACCAGGAGCACGCCCTGTCGGCCGGGGGCGACGCGAGAGCGGCGGCGTACGTCGAGTGTGCGGTCGGGGAGCGGGTGCTCTGGGGCGTTGGGCTCGACTCCTCCATCGTCACGGCGTCGCTCAAGGCGGTCGTGTCCGCGGTCAACCGCGCGGAGCGGGACGCGCTCGCCGAGCGGTGACCCGGCTCGTCCTCGGCGGGTATGGTCCCGCCATCGGAGTGGTCGACATCGCGCCGGACGGCTTCGGCGCTCCGGTCCAGGTGGCATCAGCGCACAGGCCCTCCTTCGTCGTCGCGTCGGCGGACGGCCGGTTCGTGTATGCGGTGCTCGAGAGCGAGGACGGACACGTCGGGGCGTGGGCCGTCACCGACGAGGCCCCCTGGCGCCCGCTAGGACAGCAGTCGACCGGAGGCGCCGACCCCTGCCATCTCGCGTTGAGCCCAGACGGCCGGTGGCTTCTCGCGGCGAACTACACGTCCGGTTCGGTCAGTGTGCACCCCGTCGAGGACGGCGGATCGCTGGGTGCCAGAACAGATCTCGTCCAGCATCGGGGGACGCCCGGCCCGCAGGTGGACCGGCAGGACGGTCCGCACGCGCACCAGGTGGTGTTCGCCGGAGACGGGGTTCTGGTGTGCGACCTGGGCCTCGACGCCGTCATCGGCTACCGGTTTGGGAACGGCCGCCTGTCCGAGGTGGCCCGGTCGGCGATGCCACCCGGAACCGGTCCGCGGCACCTCGTCGTCGACGGGCCGGTCGCCTACGTGATCGGCGAGCTGGCGTCCACGGTGACCGTATGCGACGTGGCCGGGCTGTCCCTCGCTCCTCAGGGTGCGGTGTCGCTGCGTGCCTCGGATGCGACCGGCGAGAACACCGCCGCCGAGGTCGTGGTCGCCGGGGAGCAGGTGCTCGGGTCCAACCGCGGTGACGACACCGTCACCGTGCTGGTTCGCGACGGGACATCGTTGCGCCGCAAGCAGATTCTTCCGTGTGGCGGCTCCTGGCCGCGGTGGATGGGTCTGGTCGACGGCCAGCTGCTGGTCGCCAACGAGCGTTCGCACGGGGTCGCACGCCTTCGGCCGGATGGTGAGCGCTGGACCGTAGTCGACGTCCTCGACTGGGCCTCGCCGACCGGCTGCGCGGTGCTGCTCTAACGCACGCCGCGAACCCGGAACTGAATGGAGATCCGGGGGCCGATGTCCTTCGTGGTCTTCGGGATCGCGTGATCCCAGGTGCGCTGGCACGAGCCGCCCATGACGACGAGGTCCCCGTGGCCCAACGGGAACCGCAGGCTGGCGGTCCCTCCGCTTCGCGGGCGCAGCAGCAGAGGTCGGGCGCTTCCGATCGACAGGATGGCGACCATGGTGTCCTCCGTGGTGGACCGACCGATCCGGTCGCCGTGCCACGCCACGCTGTCTCGTCCGTCGCGGTAGAGGCAGAGCCCAGCGGTCACGAAGCGTTCGCCGAGCTCGGTCTGGTAGTGGTCGCTGAGGGCTTCCCGCACCGTGACCAGCATCGGGTGCGGCAGGGGCTCGTCGACGTCGTAGAACTTCGTCAGCCGGGGCACGTCGACGACGCTGTCGTACATCTGGCGCCGCTCGGCGCGCCAGGGAACGTCGTGATGCAGGACGTCGAACAGGGAGTCTCCGCCGGTGAGCCAGCCGGGACGAAGATCTACCCAGGCTCCCGCCGCCAGTTCTGTGCGCGTCAGGCCGGCCGTGAGGTTGTGGAGGGTGAGGTCCTCGTCCAGGTCCAGCAGCGAGCTCTGCATCGCGATTGCCACGGAGCTAATCTTACCGCAGATGTCGAACACATGTTCGGGCGGTATCGGGCTACACCGGCTCGTTCCCCACGCTTCCTAGACTTTGGCCATGGGAGCCACCACGGCCCATCAGTCCACTGCCGAGCTGCTGACGCTTCATGCCGTCCGGTTGAAAGGCATGGCCAACGACGCCGAGGTGGCGGCGCGCTTCGCGCTGGAACGCGCTGAGTCCGACGAGCTGCTCCTGGACTACGAGGCGTTCGGCTGGGTGACCAGGGTCGAGTTCGCCGGTACGAGCGGCTGGACACTCACGTCCGCCGGCCGGAAAGAGAACGAGCGGCGACTGGCCGAGGAGCTGGCGGCGACCGGAGCCACGGGCGCCGTGCTCGACGCATACCAGAGCTTCCTGCCCTTGAACGGCCGTCTTCTCGCGGCGTGTACGAACTGGCAGCTCAGGCCGACCCGGGACGACGCTCTCGCTTCCAACGACCACTCCGACGTCGCCTGGGACCAGCGCGTCCTGGCCGAGCTGGCCACGCTGGGCGACGAGCTCGACGGAGTCGCCGAAGCGCTCGGCGTGCAGCTGGAGCGGTTCCAGGGCTACGACGTCCGATACCGGAGGGCCTTGGTTCGCGCCCTGAACGGAGAGCCGGCCTGGGTCGCTCGTCCGCGGGCCGACTCCTGTCACACCGTCTGGATGGAGTTGCACGAGGACCTGCTGGCGACCCTTCGCCTGGAGCGGGAACCGAGGGCTGACGGGGCGCCCTAGGCTCGGCGGATGGTGTTCTGGCAGCTGACGATCGATGCGAACGACCCAGCGCGGCTGACCTGATTCTGGGCGCAGGCGCTGGCCCGGCTCACGGGGCTCGGCACCACAGTCGTCGACCGTCGTGTGAACGACGATCCTGTCGATTTCGTCTACTTCGCCGTGCTGCAGGATCCGGAAGGCAACGAGTTCTGCGTCGGCTGAGCGGCCTGGCCGCGCGGCGGGGACGATCGCGGCCGGTGGCGGGGAGAGAATGTCTCACGTGCCCCTCTATCGTGACGAGGCCGTCGTGCTGCGTACCCACCCGCTGGGCGAAGCCGACCGGATCATCACCCTCCTCACCAAGGAGCACGGGCGGATCCGAGCTGTGGCCAAGGGGGTTCGGCGCACCAAGTCTCGGTTCGGCGCGCGGCTGGAGCCGTTCATGGTCGTCGACGTCCAGTGCTACGAAGGGCGCAACCTCGACACGGTGACCCAGGCCGAAAGCCTCGCCAGCCACGGGCAGACCATCGCTCGCGACTACACCGTCTACACCGCAGCCACGGTCATGGTCGAGACCGCCGAGCGGCTTACCGAGGAACACGAACCGTCGACGCAGCAGTACCTCTTGCTGGCGGGCGCCCTCCGGTCGCTCGGCGGCGGGGAACACGACACCGGGCTCGTCCTCGACGCGTACCTGCTGCGGTCTCTTGCTGTGGCCGGCTGGGCGCCAAGCTTTCACGACTGTGCGAAGTGCGGTGCGCCCGGGCCGCACCAGGCGTTCAACATCGCCGCGGGCGGCGCGGTATGCCCGGTCTGCCGGCCGCCGGGCTCGGCCGCCCCGGCGCCGGCGACGTTGCGCCTGCTGGCGTCGCTGCTCAGCGGCGACTGGGTGCTCGCCGACGCCTCCGACCTGCGCACCCGTCGCGAGGGCAGCGGCCTGGTCACTGCTTTCCTCCAGTGGCACCTCGAGCGCGGGGTCCGGTCGCTACGTCATGTCGAGCGCTCGGTCCAGGGATGAGCGGAACGGGGTATGCGGCACCGTTCCCGCACCCGAGCGGAGCTCGGCCGCCGTCCATCCCGCCGGAGCTGATGCCGCGGCACGTGGCGATCGTCATGGACGGCAACGGACGCTGGGCGAATGCTCGCGGCCTCCCCCGGACCAAGGGCCACGAGGCGGGCGAGGCCTCCTTGCTCGACGTCGTCGCCGGTGCCATCGAGGTCGGGGTGACGCACCTGTCCGCCTACGCCTTCTCGACCGAGAACTGGCGCCGTTCGCCGGACGAGGTGCGCTTCCTGATGGGGTTCAACCGCGACGTGATCCGGCGCCGCCGCGACCAGCTGCACGAGTGGGGAGTGCGGATGCGCTGGGTCGGCCGACGGCCGCGTCTGTGGCGGTCGGTCATCCATGAGCTGGAAGTGGCCCAAGACCTCACTCGAGACAACACGGGCCTGACGCTGTACTTCTGCGTCAACTACGGCGGGCGCGCCGAGGTCGCCGACGCGGTGGTCCGCATCGCCGAGGACGTACGACTGGGTCGGCTCAAGCCGAGCGGCATCGACGAGAGGACCATCGGTCGATATCTGGACGAACCAGACATGCCCGACGTCGACCTCTTCGTGCGGTCCTCCGGCGAGCAGCGGACCTCGAACTTCCTGCTGTGGCAGTCGGCCTACGCCGAAATGGTGTTTCTCAACACACTCTGGCCCGACTTCGACCGCCGCAACTTGTGGGAGGCGATCAACATCTACGCCAGCCGAGACCGTCGTTACGGCGGGGCAGTGGACCGGGCCGCAAGCCCCCCATCCGGAGAGTCGGCGGGTCACCCCTGAGGACCTCGGTCCGCCGGGATCGGGGCATACTCTCCCGACATGCCCCTCGCCTCCGCTGACCCGCGCACGACCCGTGAGACCCGAGAGGCGCGGAACACGTGGGACGTCATCGTCATCGGTGGGGGGCCGGCCGGCGAGAACGCCGCCGACTACGCGATCCGCGGCAGCGACCGGACTGCGGTGATCATCGAGAACGAGCTCGTCGGCGGCGAGTGCTCCTACTGGGCCTGCATCCCCAGCAAGACATTGCTGCGTTCGGTCGAGGTCTTCGGCGAGGCGGAGAACCTGCAAGGCACGGCAACTCGGTTGAGTACCAAGGGAATCGATGTCAAGTCGGTGCTAAACCGGCGGGATGAGTTCACCTCGTACCTGGACGACGGCAGCCAGGTCAAATGGGCCAAGCGGGCCGGAATCGACGTCGTGCGGGGCCACGGTCGACTCACCGGCACCCGCACCGTCCAGGTCGCGGACTCGAACGGACCGGCCCGCGAGCTGACCGCCCGGCACGCCGTCGTCGTCGCTACGGGCACCACCGCGACCATTCCCGAGATCGCCGGCCTGCGCGAGGCGCTGCCCTGGACGTCACGTGACGTGACCAACCTGCACCAGGTCCCGCGGCGGGTGGCCATCCTCGGAGGGGGCGTCGTCGCCTGCGAGGCGGCGACCTGGCTCCTCGGGCTGGGCGTCGAGCAGCTCACTCTCATCGACGTGGGGGACCGGATCCTCCCGCGGTCCGAACCGTTCGCGAGCGAGCTGGTCCATCGGTCTCTCCTGGCCAGCGGCGCAGAGGTGCTTACCGAGACGAACGTCATGGAGGTGACTCGAAGGTCGCCCAGGGACAACGGGATCGGGCACATCAGCGGCGGTCCGGCCACCCTTCACATCGGGCGCCGGCGGTCCATCGTCGTCGACGAGGTCGTCGTCGCGACGGGTCGCACCCCCGCCACCCAGGACCTCGGGCTCGAGGCGGTCGGGATCGCCGACTCGGTCGCCGAGGCGCACGGCTACATCCGTACGAACGACCAGCTGCAAGCCGAGGGTGTGACGGGGCGCTGGCTGTATGCGGTGGGTGACGTCAACGGTCGCGCGCTGCTGACGCACATGGGCAAGTACCACGGCCGGATCGCCGGCGCGGTCATCGCCGCGCGGGCCAGCACCCAGGAGCGCGCCGCGGGAAAGGAGTTCCGGGACCGGGCCAGCGAGCGGGTGGTTCCGTCCGTGACCTTTACCTCGCCGGAGGTGGCCAGCGTCGGGCTGACGGAGGACGCTGCCCGCGACGCCGGGATCGACGTCGAGACGGTCGAGTACGACACCGGAAACGTTTCGGGAGCGGCGCTGCTGATGGACGGCTACGTCGGCCGGGCCAAGCTCATCATCGATCGCGCCCGAGACGTCCTCGTCGGCGCCACCTTCGTCGGCGCGGGTACCGCCGAGCTCGTCCACTCCGCGACGGTCGCCATCATCGGCGGCGTGCCGCTCTCGGACCTCTGGCACGCCGTGCCGTCGTACCCGACGGTGAGCGAGGTGTGGCTGCGCCTGCTGGAGGCCCGTCGCGGGTGAGACCCCACATCAGATCGCGACGAGCGGTCGGACGTCGCGGTAGCCGTCCTCGACGACCCGTGATGGCTCTCCGAACACCATGACCTCCCGGCGCTCGGGGGAGTACGACGGCCAGCCCGGGATCACCTCGTGTCATGAGGCCGACCGCGGCACCGTGCACCTCGTCGGCCAGCGCTTGCGGTGGCCGGTCACCGGTGAGCGCCGACACGTGCTCGGCGCCCAGGCAGTCGAACCAGAACGGGACGTCGACGCAGTGGATGGCGAGGCCGTGGGGCGGCGACCGCCACCCGAACCGGTAGAGCCACGTGGTTCCCGGCGGGCGGACCTGGGCCGCCTGAAGCGCAACCGACCGGAACACCTGGTCAGTGAGGAAGTCCTGGAAGATCTCGGGCGTCGACCGTCCCTGGTGGGTCGCCGAATAAGCCTCTCTGGCGGTCGGTTGCAGCCCGAGCCGCGAGAGCAGCACCGGTACGGGGATCGCCGCGATCCTCTGCGCCACTTCGTCGGTGACGACGGGGATCTCGTCCTCCACGGCTCCGGCGACGAGGGGCTTGTCGCCGCCGACCCCGTTGCGGAGGGAGTCAACGGTGGGGCGTTGGATCAGATCGCCGTCCACGACCGGGGCGAACGGGAGGCCGTCGTTGAGCTGGGCCAGTGCCGCGAGCGGGTCGGCCGGGCCGTCCTCCGGGAGGTCGCCGGACCCCAAAGCGCGCTGGAACATGAGCAACCGCTCCTCGGGCACCGACCGGAAGCCCCCGAGCGTCGGCGATACCCCCGCGAGCCCCGCGAGCCGGCGCGCACGCCGCTCGGCCACGGTGCCAGGCAGGTCGCCGAGCGCTCCGGACAGACTGAACGCGGCCGCGAAGAGGTGCTGCGCGGCTGGCATACCCAGCAGGGTGAGGACCGCCCCGCCGCCGGCGGACTGACCGGCGATGGTGACCCGGTCCGGATCGCCGCCGAAGGCCCGGATGTTGTCCTGCACCCACTCGAGGGCGAGCAACCAGTCCCGGACGCCCCGGTTCGTCGGCGCCCCGTCGATCCAGCCGAACCCGTCCAGGCCGAGCCGATAGGAGACGCATACCGTCACGACGCCGTCGCGGTTGAAGGCCCCCCCGTCGTACCACGGACTGGCGGGCGAGCCCGCCACGTACCCGCCGCCATGGATCCAGACGAGGACCGGAAGCCCGGCATCCGGCCCAGGCGAGGGCGTGTAGACGTCCACGATGAGGGTCGCTTCGCCGGGAAGGGACGGCTCGGGGATCAGGGTGACTTCGCTGAGAGCGGCCCGTTGCGGAGTCGGTCCATGTCGCGTCGCATCGCGAGTGCCGGTCCACGGCCTCGCGGGCACCGGCGCCGCGAACCGGAGGTCTCCTACCGGCGGTTCAGCGAACGGGATGCCGAGGAAGGCGGCCGAGGAGCCGCGCCACAGACCGCGTACGCGTCCTGCGGAGGTCCGGACCTCGGAACGGCCTGATGAGTCACAGCGGCGAGCGTCTCACGGTCAGTCAGCTCTCGACCGTCCGGTTGCCGAGAGCAGGAATGGTGATGGACCGCTCGGGGACCGCGCGCTGAAGCACCATGGGTTTCCGGTCTCACGGGGAGCAGTCGGAACAGGTCCCGAAGATCTCCAGGGTGTGCGTGACGTCCCGGAACCCGTGGGCGGCACTTACCGCGTCGGCCCACCGTTCGACCGTGGGTCCCTCGACCTCCACGGTCCGCCCGCAGGACCGGCAGACCAGGTGGTGGTGATGACCCCCGCTGCTGCACCGGCGGTAGACGGACTCGCCGTCATCGGTGCGGAGTACGTCGACCTCGCCGTGTTCGGCCAGGGTCTGCAGAGCCCGGTAGACCGTGGCCAGGCCGACCTTGTGGCCCTGGGTGCGGAGCCGGACGTGCAGATCCTGCGCCGACATGAAGTCGTCCGCGCCGCCCAGCGCCTCGGCCACCGCCGACTGCTGACGGGTCAGCCGGCGCGGCTCCTTCCTCGGCTCGGCCAGCGCGGAGCCCGCGTGGCTCCTCTTGGTCAGACCGGTCACGGCTGCCTCGCTTTCTGGGCTTCGTGTCCAGCGGGTTCCTGCCCAGCGGCGTCGTGCTCGTCGTAGTGACCCTCGTGTGGCGCGTGTCGGTGCCCGTCGTGGAGGTAGTCGACGTGGCCCAGGTGCGGGACCGCCGGATGTCCGCACTCGGGACCGTGCTCATGGGCATGGGTCTCCGCGCGGGCATGGCGGCGCCTCCGCACCCGCGTCACCAGGGCTCGGCCGACCGACGCGGCGAGGAACACCGCGATGGCGAGAACGACGATGGTGCCGCCGGAGGGCGTGTCCGCCTCGTACGACAGGACCACTCCGGCGACAGCGCAGAACAGGCCGATGGCCACGGCCCAGCGCATCGTCGCGCGAAACGACGAGCCCAGAAGCTGCGCCGCAGCGTTTGGGACGATCATCAGCGCGCTGATGAGCAGCAGCCCGACGATCCGCATGGACACGACGACGGTCACCGCGGTCAGCACGGCCAGGGCGAGATTGAGGCCGAGGACCGGCATGCCCATCGCCCGCGCATACTCCTCGTCACTGGCCACGGCGAACAGCCGCGGACGAAGCACCCAGGTCGTGAGGAGAACAAGAACCGCGAGCACCGCGAACACCCAGAGGTCGGAGCCCTTTACGGTGGTGATGGCTCCGAAGAGGTATGCGGTGAGATTCGCCGGCGTCCCCTGCGCGGACTTGCTGAGAATGACGACACCAGCAGCGATACCGCCGTAGAAGATGACGGCGAGGGCAACGTCGCCCTGGGTGCGGCCGGAGGCTCGGATCAGCTCGATGGCCACCGCCGCGAGGACCGCGGCGACCAGGGCGGCCCAGACCGGTGAGAGATTGGTGAGCAGGCCGACCGCGACGCCGGCCAACGCGACGTGCCCCATCCCGTCGCCCACGAGAGACAGCCGGCGCTGGACGAGGAACACGCCGACCAGCGGAGCGACCATGCCGACGAGGACGGCGGCCAGCAGCGCCCGTTGCATGAAGTCGTAGGAGAACAGCTCGCTCATTGGGTACCACCGGCTGGACCCGCTTCCGCCGTCCCCGTCAGCGAAGGCCGCGGATCGGTGAGTTCCTGGTCGTGGTGATGGGTGTGCTGCTCGCGGAGCAGCTCGGCCTCCCGGGCCAGGAACGCGTCCCGTGAGCCGTCGAAGACGACGCCGCCACGGTCGAGAACGACAACCCGGGTCACGACCTCGACGAAAGCGTCCAGCTCGTGCGTGACGAGCAGCATCGTCACCCCCTGAGCGGCCAGCCGACCCATGACCTGGGCGAGGACCTGCTGGTTGGCCGTGTCGACGCCGGCGGTGGGCTCGTCCATGAGCAGGATCTCGGGCTGCCCCGCGAGCGCTCGGGCGATGAGGACCCGGCGCTGCTGACCCCCGGAAAGGGTGACCACGTCGATGCCGGCCCGGTCGGCCAGCCCGACCGTGTCGAGGGACCGGGCGATGACCTGGCGGTCGGTCGCCGACGGCCGTCCGAACCACGACTGTCGCACCAGTCGGCCGGTGGCCACGATCTCCTCCGCCGTGGCCCGCATCGAGCCGGAGAGGGTGTGCCGCTGGGGGACGTAGCCGAGCCGAGCGTGGTCGCCGGATCGGCGGAAGCGGTCGACCGGCGTCCCGAAGAGAAGCACCTCGCCGCCGAGCCGGTCGCTGAGGCCGAGCAACCCCTTGACCACGGTCGACTTGCCGGCGCCGTTCGGGCCGAGGAGTGCGACGACCTCACCGGCGTGGACCTCGAGCGTGACCCCGCGCATGACGGCGTGGTCGCCGTAGCCGAGGGTGGCACCCCGCATGGACACGATGGGCTCAGAGGTCGTCATGCGCAGCCTTGCCCGGCTCGCAGCACCGAAAGGTTCGACCTCATGACCTCGAAATAGTCCCGGCCGGCCGCCTGGCCGGTCAGGCCCTCGAGCGGGTCGAGGACCGCCAGCTGGGCCCCCGTACTTCGCGAGATCGTGTCGACGAACGCCGGCTCGCCGAGGGTCTCGGCGTAGATCGTCGTGACGTGGTGCTGCCGGACGAAGTCCGCGACCTCGACGAGCTTCGCTGCGGACGGCTCGCCCTCGGGTGAGAGCCCGGATATGGGTACTTGGGTGAAGCCGTAGCGCTCGCTGAGGTAGCCGAACGCCGCGTGGCTTGTTACCAGGTCGGTGTTGGTGCACGACGCCAAACCAGTGCGGAGATCACCGTCCAGGGCGGCCAGCCGCCCGGCGAACACCTGCGCATTGTCCGAGTAGTCCGCCGCGTGTGCGGTGTCGACCTGGCCGAGACGCTCGGCGATCGCGGTCGCCACGGCGGCGTATCGCTCGGGGTCGAGCCAGAAGTGCGGGTCCCTGGGGGCACCGGGATCCTCGGCCGGGTCCTCGGCATCGGTGTGCGTGTGCCCCGAATCGCCGTGCCCGCCGTCCTCCGGCGGTGCCAGCAGGTCGAGGTTCGCGACCGGGGCGACATCGAGGGTGTGGCCGGCACCCTCGAGGTCGACGGCGGTGTCGACCGCCGGTTGGAATCCCTTCGCGTAGACGACCAGGTCCGCCCCGGCGACCCGGCCTACAGCCCTGGCAGTCAGCTCCAGGTCGTGCGGCTCGACACCGGGTTTGGTGAGGCTGAGAACACTGACGCGGTCGCCGCCGACCTGCTGCGCCGCGAACTCGAGAGCGTAGAACGACGCGACGACCTGGACCTGGCTGGTGTCGTGAGGTGGTTGGGTATCGGGTGTCGCGACCCCACAGCCGCCGACCAGGCCCACCACTGCGACTGCCCCGAGCAGCCCGGTGAGTCGAACCCAGGGCGGACGGTCACGCATACTGCCGTTCTACCCATAATGAGAATGATTGTCAAAATCTCTAGCCGCGCGGGACCGCCTGGATGATGGCGACGGCGGTGATCAGGGCCAGGACAGCCAGGCGCATCAGCCGCTCTGGCAGCGACAGTCGTGGCCACGTGTAGTAGACGAGGAACCCGACGGCGAGGCCCACGAGGGCCGTCGCGAGGAAGCCCCATCGTGGAACGAAGATGCCGACGACAATCAGGAGGAGGACCGTCAGGAAGGGCACGGCGCGAGGCAGACGCTCGAGACGGTCGAGCACCGGGTATGCGGCGTGCTCGACCCGCGACCGGAACGGCAGGCTCACGGGGAGAGGGTACGCATACTCCGATGAGGTTGCTGTACCGCGGCCGTTAGCCTTGGGGCCCATGGCCAGCCTGACCACTCCCGGCACGACCGTCGACACCGTCGTGAGCCTGTGCAAGCGCCGCGGCTTCGTGTACCCGAGCGGGGAGATCTACGGAGGCACGCGGTCGGCGTGGGACTACGGTCCGCTTGGGGTCGAGCTCAAGGACAACATCAAGCGGCAGTGGTGGAAGGCTATGGTCCAGCAGCGGGACGATGTCGTCGGGCTCGACTCGTCGATCATCCTGCCGCGCGAGACGTGGGTGGCCTCCGGGCACGTCGCGACGTTCAGCGACCCGCTCGTCGAGTGCCTGTCGTGCCACAAGCGGTTCCGCGCCGACCACCTCCAGGAGGCGGTCGCCGAGAAGCGGGCTGCCAAGGGAGACGTCGTCAACCCCGACGACATCCCGCTCGCCGAGATCGTCTGCACCAACTGCGGCACGCGGGGTCAGTGGACCGAGCCACGCCAGTTCTCCGGGCTGCTCAAGACCTTCCTCGGTGTCGTCGAGGACGACTCCGGCCTGCACTACCTGCGGCCCGAGACGGCACAGGGCATCTTTCTCAACTTCCTCAACGTCATGAACTCGTCGCGGAAGAAGCCACCGTTCGGCATCGCGCAGATCGGCAAGTCGTTCCGCAACGAGATCACGCCGGGGAACTTCATCTTCCGGACCCGCGAGTTCGAGCAGATGGAGATGGAGTACTTCGTCAAGCCCGGCGAGGACGAGGCGTGGCACCAGAAGTGGATCGACGAGCGCACCGCCTGGTACGTGGGCCTCGGTATCAAGGCGGAGAACCTGCGCCACTACGAGCATCCCAAGGAGAAGCTGTCCCACTACTCGAAGCGGACCGTCGACATCGAGTACCGGTTCAACTTTCCCGGATCCGAGTGGGGTGAGCTGGAGGGCATAGCCAACCGCACCGACTTCGACCTGACGACGCACTCCCAGCACTCGGGGACCGATCTCGTCTATTTCGACCAGACGACGGGGGAGCGGTACACGCCGTACGTCATCGAGCCGGCGGCCGGTCTGTCGCGGTCGCTGATGACCTTCCTCGTGGACGCCTACGCCGAGGACGAGGCGCCCAACACCAAGGGCGGCGTCGACAAGCGTGTGGTGCTGCGGCTGGACTCCCGGCTGGCGCCGGTCAAGGCCGCGGTGCTGCCGCTGTCACGGAACGCGGATCTCTCGCCGAAGGCGCGAGACCTGGCCGTGCAGCTGCGCCGGAGCTGGAACGTCGAGTTCGACGATGCCGGCGCGATCGGCAAGCGCTACCGCCGCCACGACGAGATCGGCACGCCGTTTTGCGTCACGGTCGACTTCGACACCCTGGAGGACCAGGCAGTCACGATCCGCGAGCGCGACTCCATGGCGCAGGAGCGGATCGCGCTCGACCAGGTCGAGGGGTGGCTGGCCTCCCGCCTGATCGGCAGCTGAGGTCCAACCCAGGGCGACGACCTGGTATGCGGGGAGTCGCCTCGCCGGGGCGGCGCCGGCGACCGGTTTGACAGCGGTCACGCGGCGTGACCGAGCCCGATCGACAGGCACGAGGGGTGGATTCGGCCACTTTCGCGACGAATGTGGCTCTCGTGCCTGTAGATCGGGCACCGCTTAGGGTCCGGCGGTGCCGCTGTCGTGACCTCGCGACCGGTTCAGTCGGCGAGCTTGAAGGTCAGCCGGGTCACCCACTGGCTCATGTCCGGCTGCTCCGCCGGGTTGGTCTCGTACCACTCGATCCGGCCGGCCCAGACGTCGCCATGATCGGACGGACGGACGTCGAAGCGCAGTCCCTCGCCGTCAGCCCACTGCAGGAACCGGCGCGTGACGCCCTCGAGCTCGTCCGGATGCCCGACGTGCGTCGTCGTCGCATAGCGGCCGCCCGGCAACTCTCCGGCCTCCACGTCGCCAGCCGTCTCGACCGGCGAAGCGACGGGCACGCCGGCCTGCATCACCAGCTCGCGAGCCATGTCGATCACGAGGTACCGCAGGAAGGGAGCGCCCGACGGTGCGTATCCGTGGTTGAGCACCCAGTCGATCAGCCCGGGGATCTCGTCGGCGATCTCCGGGATCGTCGTCATCGTGACGGTCTTGGTGACGCCCACGAACGGCTGCTCGGGCAGGTCGACGACGGCGTATGTGCTCGGTCGAGTATCGGTCATATCGAGCAGACCGCCAGGGCACCTCAAAGTCATCGCGAGCGCACCGACCGATGAGTTGACGTCGGTGGCCTGGTCTACCGTCGCAAGCCCGACGAGAGCCGGAGGAAGAGGAGACGATGGCCGCCCAGGGACCGAGGCTCGACCTGCGCCAGCCGGCGCAACGGACCTTCCTGCATCTGCTGCTCAACACCCTCACCGTCTCGGTCATGAACTTCACGGTGTGGTTCGCCGTCACGTTCTGGGTCTACCTCGAGACGCAGTCCGTCTTCGCGACCGGCATGATCGCCGGGATCTTCCTCATCGCCATCGCCGCGACCGGGATCTGGTTCGGCAGCCTCGTCGACCACCACCACAAGAAGCGCATCATGCAGGCCTCCGCGGCGGTGTCGCTGGTCATCTATGCCGCCAGCCTGGCGCTCTACGTCGTCACCCCCGACGCGACGTTCCGTGATCCCTCCAGCCCCGTCCTGTGGGTGTTCGTCGTAGCCGTGATGCTCGGCGTGATCACCGGCAACCTCTTCACGATCGCGTTGCCCACCTGCGTCACACTGCTGATCCCGGCCGACGTGCGCGACCGCGCCAACGGCCTGGTCGGCACCACGACCGGCGTGTCCTTCCTCGTGACGTCCGTCATCAGCGGTGTGCTCGTGGCGGCAGGCGGCATGCTCTACGTGCTGGTGCTGGCGGTATGCGTGCTCGTGCTTGTCGAGCTGTACCTCGCTCTCGTCCGCGTGCCCGAGCGCCGGATCGTCACGACGGCGCAAGCCATGGGCGAGGCGGCCGACGACGACGCGGCGCCTGCGCCGACCGACACAGCCGCGGAAGGGAAGGGCGTCGACATCCGCGGCACCTTTCGCATCGTCCGGGGCGTCCCCGGCCTGCTCGCGCTGATCATCTTCGCCTGCTTCAACAACTTCCTCGGTGGGGCGTTCATGGCCCTCATGGACGCCTACGGGCTGTCGCTGGTGAGCGTTCAGGCCTGGGGCCTGCTCTGGGGTGCGCTGAGCGTCGGCATCATCGTCGGCGGCCTCGTCGTGGCCCGGACGGGCTTGACCAGCAACCCGGTCCGAATCCTGATGCTCGTCAACGTCGTGCTCTGGTCGGTGACGACGCTCTTCGCTGTCCGGTCGTCCATCGTCCTGCTCGCGATCGGGATGGCGATCTACATGCTCCTGGTGCCCTTCGCCGAGGCCGCCGAGCAGACCGTCCTGCAGCAGGTCGTCCCGTTCGAGCGGCAGGGCCGCGTGTTCGGGTTCGCCCAAAGCGTGGAGCAGGCGGCCTCGCCGCTGACCGCGTTCCTCATCGGGCCCATCACCCAGTTCGCGGTCATCCCGTTCATGACCGACGGGTGGGGTGCTCGGACGATCGGGCCGTGGTTCGGCACTGGGCCGGACCGCGGAATCGCGCT
Source organism: Actinomycetota bacterium (assembly GCA_046731055.1). GTDB lineage: Bacteria > Actinomycetota > Actinomycetes > Actinomycetales > Dermatophilaceae > Lapillicoccus. The sequence continues at coordinate 41,871 of JBKPKI010000021.1, forward strand.
GGTCTTCGTCGTCGTCGGCGTCCTAGGACTGGTGGCGACGGTGCTCGCGATGTTCAGCCGCTACTACCGCGAGCTCAGCGCCGCGGTGACCCGCGGCTCCGACGAGCCGGACGGCGAGGCCGACTACGCCCTCGCCGCCCCGGCTGACCGGAGAAGTCGCCGCCCCTGAGCGCACCGTGACGACTCGCATACCCCACCCATGACAAGGGTCATGGGTGAGTCGTGACGGAGGAACTGCCTGCCCGCCGCGGCGGCCGGCCATTCTGAGGGACATGACATCGACAACCACCACGTCGGCGCGCCCGAACCGGTCCGCGCCCGGCGTGCTCGGGGACCTGGCCGTCTCGGCCACCGGACTGCGCAAGGACTTCGGATCGGTCCACGCGGTACGCGGCCTCGACCTGGAGATCCGGCAGGGCGAGATCGTCGCCTTCCTCGGCCCGAACGGCGCCGGCAAGACGACCACGATCGACATGATCCTCGGCCTGTCCGAACCCACCGCCGGTTCGGTCACCGTCTTCGGACAGACGCCGCGCGGCGCCATCGCCCACGGCCTCGTAGCCGCCGTCATGCAGACGGCCGGCCTGCTCAAAGACATCAGCGTCCGGGAGACCCTCGAGCTGACCAGCTCCCTTTTCGTGCACCACGCCTCCGTCGACTGGGTGATGAAGCGCGCCGGCATCTCGGAGATTGGAAACCGCAGGGTCAACAAGTGCTCCGGCGGCGAGCAGCAGCGCCTCCGGTTCGCCATGGCGCTGCTGTCCGACCCCGAGCTGCTCATCCTCGACGAGCCGACCACCGGAATGGACGTCGCCGGTCGGCGGGACTTCTGGGGCGCGATCCGCCAGGACGCGACCCGAGGCCGCACCATCCTCTTCGCGACGCACTACCTCGAGGAGGCCGACGAGTATGCCGACCGGGTCATCCTCGTCCGCCAGGGACGAATCGTCGCCGACGGCACCGCCGCCCAGATCAAGGCCATGGCCGCGGGGCGGACGGTTCGCGCGACGGTCCCCGGGATGACCTCCCGGCTGCTCGAGGCCGTGCCCGGCGCGGACTCCGTAGAGCTGCGCGGTGAAACGGTGCTCATCCACTCGAAGGACTCCGACGCCGTCGCTCGCTTCCTGCTCACTCAGACCGACGCCCGCGACCTCGAGATCGAGTCGCGCGGCATCGAGGACGCCTTCCTCGCGCTGACCTCCGGCGCCGAGGACGAAGCATCCACGGGCAGCCCCGAGGAGCCGTCATGACCACCACCGCCAAAACCGCATACACGGCCCGCGCCGAGCGCCGGGTCCCGCCGATGGGCGGACTCAACCCGACCCTGCTGCGCATCGAGCTACTGCGGGTCCTGCGCAACCGCCGCACGATGATCTTCACCCTGATCATGCCGGCCGTGTTCTACCTGATCTTCGGCGTCGGCCAGAGCTACGCCGACCAGAACGCCGGGCGCGGCAACGTCGCGGCGTACATCATGATCTCGATGGCCGCCTACGGCGCGATGATCGCCTCGACCGGCGGCGGCGCGATGGTCGCCACCGAGCGCGCCCAGGGCTGGAGCCGGCAGCTACGGCTCACCCCGCTCTCGCCCACGGTCTACGTCTTCGTCAAGCTCCTCACCGCGATGCTGCTCGGGGCCTTGGCCGTCCTCGTCGTCTTCATGATCGGCATCTTCACCAAGGCGCACATGGACACCGCTGGTCTCTGGGTGGCGACCGCGATGATCGCGTGGGCCGGATCCCTGGTGTTCGCGGCGTTCGGCCTGTTCATGGGCTACCTGCTGCCGAGCGAGAACGTCATGCAGATCATCGGCCCCGGCCTGGCCATCCTCGCGTTCGCCGGTGGCCTCTTCGTCCCGCTCGAGGACGGGTCGACGCTGCAGAAGATCGCGCAGTTCACGCCGATGTACGGCATCTCGTCGCTGGCCCACGCGCCGCTGACCGGCGACACGTTCCAGTGGAGCTGGGTGGTCAACGTCGCAGCGTGGCTCGTCCTCTTCGCCGGCGGTGCGATCTGGCGGTTCCGCAAGGACACGGCGCGGGTCTGAGGCCCGGCACCCGCGGAGTAGCGTCATGACCGTGTCCGACCCCGTCGGCGAGTACGACATCAGGTTCAACTGGTATGCCGCGCTGGGCGCCGGGGTCTGGCTGGTCTTCCTGGCTCCGGCAGTCCAGGCCGGCTGGGAAGCCCGCGACACCATGGCCGGCTGGCTCGGCCTCTGCGCGCTGGGCGGCTTCTGCGTGCTCTACGTCTGGTCCTTCATCTGGGGCCGCCCGTACCGGCAGGACGGCGTCCTCTGGCGCGCGGTACAGCCCCGGGCCGTCGTCATCCTGGGCGGGCTGTTCGCGCTCGCCGCGATCGTCGTTCTGACCCTGCACCAGGACGGACTCGCTACCGCGGTCTACGTCGCCGTCGCCGGCATCACCCTCCTGCCTCGACGGTGGTCGCTGCCGCTCGCCGCCCTGCTGGCGGTCGGCGCCGAAACCCTGGCCCGCACGATCCCGGGCTGGCAGGGAGCCGACGGCATCGCCCTGTCCGTGCTCCTCGCCGGTTTCGCGGTCTGGGGCATGTGGACCGCGATGCGGCGCAGCCGCGACCTCGTCGCGGCGAAGGAGGAGAACGCGCTCCTGATGATCGACCAGGAGCGGGCCCGGATGGCTCGCGACCTCCACGACATCCTCGGCCACTCGCTGACGGTCATCGCGGTCAAGGCGGAGCTCGCCGACCGTCTCGTCGACGTCAGCCCGGAGCGGGCCCGAGCCGAGATCGCCGACATCCAGCGGCTCTCCCGCGACGCCCTGGCCGACGTTCGTCAGACCGTCGAGGGAGTCCGCGAGCTGAGCCTCCCGGCCGAGCTGGCCCGCGCTCGCGCCGCTCTGCGCGCCGCCGAGATCGAGGCCGATTTGCCCGGTTCGACCGACGACGTGCCGTCGGACCTCCGTGAGCTGTTCGCCTGGACGCTCCGCGAAGGGGTCACCAACGTGGTCCGGCACAGCGCGGCGACCCGTTGCACCGTCACGCTGACGGCTGACCGGATCACTATCTCCGACAACGGACGAGGTATGCGAGCTGCCGACACCTCCGCCCTGCGCGACGGTCACGGTCTCGCCGGGCTCCACGAACGCGCGGCCGTGGAGAGAGCGCAGGTCGTGGTCGAGGAACCGCCGGGCGGTGGTTTTCGGCTCAGCGTGGTGGCCAGGAGCGCGCCCGCGGCGGCGCCCTCGTGGCCGCCTCCTGTCTCGCAGCCAGCTGTTACCCGGGCTGACGACGCCCCGGTGACCGTCAGGAACGCCCCCTCATCGCCGGCGCCGGCGGAGAGGCCGCGGTGACGATCCGCCTCCTGCTGGCCGACGACCAGGCCCTGGTCCGCGGTGCCCTCGCCACCCTTCTCGACCTCGAACCCGACATGAGCGTTGTCGCCGAGGTGGGTCGTGGCGACGAGGTCGTGGCCGCGGCCCGGGAGGCGAAGCCGGACGTCGCCCTTCTCGACGTCGAGATGCCCGGCGTCGATGGGATCGAAGCCACTCGGGAGCTGCGCGCCGCGCTCCCCGACGTCAAGGTCGTCATTGTCACCACGTTCGGGCGGCCGGGGTTCCTGCGCCGGGCCCTCATCGCCGGCGCGAACGGGTTCGTCGTCAAAGACACCCCCGCCCGACAGCTGGCGGATGCGGTCCGCCGGGTCCACTCCGGGCTGCGTGTCGTCGACCCGAACCTGGCCGCGGACAGTCTCGCTGTCGGGGAGTCGCCACTGACCGCCCGCGAGACCGAAGTCCTGCGGGCCGCACGCGACGGCGGCAGCGTCAGCGACATCGCCGGCGCGGTCTTCCTCTCCGAGGGAACCGTCCGCAACCACCTCTCGGCCGCGATCGGCAAGACCGGCGCCCGCAACCGCGGGGACGCGGTCCGGATCGCCCAGGAGAACGGCTGGCTGTGATCGCCGGCGACGTTCGCCGGACCCGGCTCGTCCTCGTCCACGGGTCGCGACTGTCTGCGACCCAGTGGGTGCCGCAGACCACCCGGCTCGCGGAGGCGGCCGACGTCCACCCGTGGCTCGAGGTCGTCACGCCGGACCTCCCCGGGCACGGCGGGCGCTCCCACGAGCCCTTCACCCTCGACCGTGCGGTCGGAGCGCTCGCCGCGGCGGTCGAGGCCGAACCAGGTCCCGATCTGGTCGTCCTCGCCGGCCATTCGCTCGGCGGCTACGTCGCCGCGACCTACGCCGCGACGTTCCCGCGGCGCCTGGACGGGCTGGTGCTCCTCGGGTCGGCGGCCGTACCTCGGGGGGCCGGGGCCGCCGCATACCGAGCCGTCGCCGCTCTGACGGAGCGAGCCGGGCCCGACCGGATGACCCGCGTCAACGATCGCGTCCTGGGCCGCCTCTACGCCGCGGACCTCGTCGAACCGGTGGTCGCCGGCGGCTACTGGTTCACGCCGACCCGCACCGCCTGGCGCGACGTCATGGCGCGCTGCGGACCGCACCAGCTGCGTGAGCTTGCCGGGCCGGTCCTGCTGGCCGGGGGCGTCTACGACCAGCTGATGCTCCACGCCAGCCGGTATGCGCGCTCCGCCCCTCGGGCTCGCGTCGTGCGCATTCCTCGTGCTGGTCACTTCGCCGGCTTCGACCGTCCCGACGAGGTGACGGCGCTGTTACTGGAATTCGTGAGGGGCGTGTCGGATGGGACACTGGGCCGGCCATGACCACCACCGCCACGCTTGCCGCGCCGCTGCGGATCGGCCGGCACGCCATCGGTTCGCCGGTCGTCCTTGCGCCCATGGCGGGCATCACCAACCGCGCGTTCCGTCGGGTGTGCCGTGAGTTCGGCGACTCGTCGCTGTACGTCAGCGAGATGATCACGTCCCGCGCCCTCGTGGAGCGCAACGTGGAGACCATGCGGCTGATCGAGCACGACCCTGACGAGCACCCGCGGTCGGTCCAGCTCTACAGCACCGATCCGGCCACCGCCCGGGCCGCGGCGCGGTTGCTCGTCACCGAGGACCGGGCCGATCACATCGATCTCAACTTCGGTTGCCCGGTCCCCAAGGTGACCCGCAAGGGTGGTGGTTCGGCGCTGCCTTGGAAGCGCGACCTCTTCCGCTCGGTCGTCGCGGCTGTCGTCGAGGAGGGTGCCCGTCGGGACGTCCCGGTCACCGTGAAGATGCGCAAAGGCATCGACGACCAGCACCTCACCTATCTCGAGGCCGGGCTCGGCGCCCAGGGCGAGGGCGCAGCGGCGGTGGCGCTTCACGCGCGGACCGCCGCCCAGGCCTACTCCGGCACGGCCGACTGGTCCGCGATCCGGCTCCTAAAGGAGACCGTCACCGAGATTCCGGTCCTGGGGAACGGCGACATCTGGTCGGCCGAGGACGCGCTCTTACTCGTGGAGGAGACCGGCTGCGACGGCGTGGTCGTCGGGCGTGGCTGTCTCGGCCGCCCGTGGCTGTTCGCCGACCTCGCCGCCGCGTTCGCCGGCTCGCCGCAGCGACGGCACCCGACGCTCGGCGAAGTCGCCGAGACGATGCGCCGGCACGCCGCATACCTGGTCGCCTTCTTTGGAGATGAGGGTCGCGGCTGCCGGGACATCCGAAAGCACATCGCGTGGTACCTCAAGGGTTTCCCCGCTGGCGGGACGCTGCGCAGCTCACTGTCCCTGGTCGACTCGCTGGCGGCTCTGGACCGTCTGCTCGACAGCCTCGATCCCACGGCGCCGTGGCCCGGTGACCCTGCCGAAGGACCGCGCGGCCGGGCCGGCAGCCCGCGCCGTGTGATCCTGCCCGACGGTTGGCTCGACTCGCGCGAGCTGACGCCGGAGCACGCGGCCGAGGTCGCGGCCGCGGAGGAGCACCACTCCGGCGGCTGACGGCGGTGGCCGCTATGGTCCCGCCATGGGTTCACGCAAGGGCGGCACGCCGGAGCAGCCCGCGCTCTTCTTCGACGGCCCCGACGACTTCCGCGCCTGGCTCGAGAAGCACCACGAAACCGAGACCGAGCTGTGGATGGGCCTCCACAAGAAGCACGTCCCGAACCGCGGGCTCACCTGGGAGGCCGCCGTCCCCGAGGCGCTGTGCTTCGGCTGGATCGACTCTCGCGCTGAGCGGATCGACGAGGACGCTGTTCGGCAGCGGTGGACCCCGCGCAAGAAGACGAGCACCTGGAGCCGGGTCAACCTCGACCTCGTCGACCAGCTGACCAAGGAGGGTCGGATGCGACCCGCGGGCATCCGCGCGTGGGAGGCGCGACGGGACGACCGGCAGGCGATCTACTCCTACGAGCAGGGCGGCGAGCTCGTCCTCCCCGAGGCGTATGCGACGCAGCTGGCCGAGAACCCGGCCGCCGCCGCCTTCTGGGCCGAGACGACGCCGAGCTACCGCAAGGTGTGCATCAACTGGGTGCAGTCAGCCAAGCAGCAGGCCACGAACGACAAGCGAATGGCCCAGCTGGTCGAGGACAGCGCGGCCGGCCGGCTGATCCCGAGCCAGCGCTACGGCGAGATGCCCAAGTGGGTGGCTCGAGCGGCGGCCGCCGCGGCCGCCGCGCGCTGACGACGACGGGCGCCGCCGCGGCCGCTTCGCCCTGACCGACGACGGGCGGCGCCGGATGGGATACCCGGTCAAGTCGCCGGATCGGCTGTTCCCACGACCGTTTGGGTGATCCGACGGGGTATCCGACCGAGTGGGGGGCGGTCGTCATCCGCACTAGGCTGGCGACGTGGCCTGGTTCTCGAGGAACAAGTCGGAAGCGCGCGACGCGCCACGCGCATCGTCGGCCACCGAGGCCGACCCGGAGGACGTCGAGCTGCCGCTCCGCCCGCTCATCGAACGCCCGGGTGAGGAGGAGTGGGCCCGCCTCGGTCGCGGCCGCGCCGCTCTGGACAAGGCCGGCCTCGACCCGAACGACCTCGAGGCGCTGGGCGCCGCCTACGACGAGGCCCTGACGACCTGGCAGGCCGCCCGCAAGGGCGAACGGGAGGACGAGCGGGAGATCGTCGAGCGGTTCGCCATCGGCATAGGGGAGTATCTGCATCGCTCCACCGATCTCAGCTGGTCGCGGGTGACCGACGCGTTCGGGACCGACCTCGCGGTTGCCGGAGGCAAGGACGACTTCGTCGTCGTGCCCGGCAACCTCGTCGCCGCTCGCTGGATGAACGCGGAGACCGGATGGCTCCCGGGCGTTGTCGGCCACCTGGTACGGGTGCGCGCCGACCGGCGCGACGATCAGGCGAAGCCGATCAGCTAGAGAGGATCAGCTACGGCGGGCGAGCTTCACGGCTGTGCCGTACGCGACGATCTCTTGGTAGCCCTGCCCGACCTCATTGGCGTCGAACCGCATGGCGAGGATCGCGTCCGCCCCCCGTGCGCTGGCGGCCTCGACCAGCCGCTCCATCGCCTCCTCGCGGCTCTGCATCAGCTGCTTGGTCAGCCCTTTGAGCTCACCGCCGACGATCGACTTGAGCCCGGCGCCAAGCTGGGCACCGACGTTTCGGGCGCGGACAGTGAGGCCGGTGACCTCGCCGAGGACCTCGGTGACGTCGTGGCCCGGCAGGTCGTTCATGGTCGAGATGAGCATGACCGCAGCCTCCCACAGGAACGGCCGGCGCCGACCGCATACATTGCCACCTGTGGCCATGACCGGGAGCTACGGCGCGCGCGACCGCGAGCGCTGGGTTGCGGAGGATCCCGCCCAGAAGCAGGCCGACCGCGACGACTTCGCGCGCGACCGAGCCCGGCTGATCCACTCCGCGGCGTTGCGCCGACTGTCGGCCAAGACGCAGGTCGTGCAGCCGGGCAGCGACGACTTCGCCCGCACCCGCCTCACGCACTCGCTCGAGGTGGCCCAGATCGGGCGGGAGTTCGGCGCCGCGCTCGGCTGTGACGCGGACGTCGTCGACACCGCCTGCCTGGCCCACGACCTGGGGCACCCGCCGTTCGGTCATAACGGCGAGGAGGCGCTGGACGCCATCGCCGCCGACATCGGGGGGTTCGAGGGGAACGCGCAGACTCTGCGGGTGCTCACGCGCCTCGAGGCCAAGCGCTGGCATTCCGACGGTCGCCCGGCCGGCCTCAACCTCACCCGCGCCAGCCTCGATGCGTCCACCAAGTACCCATGGGCTCGCGGCGAATCGATATGGGGGACAACGAAGTTCGGAGTGTATGCGGCGGATCTGCCGGTCTACGAGTGGTTTCGAGACGGGATCGAGCCCGGTGTCCGGTGCCTGGAGGCTGACGTCATGGACTGGTCGGACGACGTCGCCTACTCGGTGCACGACATCGAGGACGCCATCGCCTCTCGAACCATCGACCCGCGACTGCTGCACTCACGATCCGACGTCTCCGTCGCCTTTCCCGTCGCGCGTTCGACATATGCCCCGGATCTCGCGGAGGACGACTTCGCCCACGCGTTGGACCGGCTGCTCGCCACCGGGGCGATCCCCGACGCATACGCCGGAACCCGCGGGGATCTGGCCGCCCTCAAGGACATGACCAGCCGGCTCATCGGCCGGTTCGTCCTCGCGGTCGAACAGGCGACGCGGGAGAAGCACGGCGACGGCCCCCTGACCCGCTACGCCGCACACCTCGTCGTGCCGGACGAGGTGCGAGCCGAGACGGCGGTTCTCAAGGCGCTCGCTGCGCACTTCGTGATGTTCGCCGAGGAACGCGTGGGAATTCTGACCCGCCAGCGGGAGGTCGTCGCCGAGCTCACCGAATGGTTCGCCGCCGACCCCTCTCGGCTGGACCAAGATCTCCGCGTCGATTTCGACTCGGCGCTCGACGACGCGGAGCGGTTGCGCGTGGTCGTCGACCAGGTGGCCTCCCTCACCGACGGCCGCGCGATAGTCCTCGCCCGGGCCGCGTCGTGAGGCGCCGCCCGGGTCGACCCCGTACCGTGTGCCGGTGAGCGCAGCCAAGGCCCTGGGCGGCCTCCTCGTCCTGGGGGTCGTGGCGGCCGGCGGGCTCTACGTCGCCGACCGCTACGCCGAGTCGCGGGCCGAGGAGTATGCGGTCGGCGTCGTCTCCCAAAGCGTCTCGACGACGACGGCCCCGGTGGTTGACATCAAGGGGTTCCCCTTCTTGACCCAGATGCTGACCGGGACGCTGGACCAGGTAACCGCCACATCGGCAGGCGCCACGCTCGAGGGGGTTCCCGTCACCGACGTGGCCATCGACGCGACCAAGGTGAACGTCCGGCCGCCCGCCGGCCAACAGCCGTCCGCCGGCCACGCGACCATCGTGGCGACGATCCCGACGGCCTCCCTCGAGAAGGTCGTCAAGGATCGCACGGGCCTGACCGTGCAGCTCACCGTGGACGGTTCGACCGTCAAGGCGTCGGGAAACGTCCTCGGCCTGCCGATGGTCCTCACGCTCGCTCCGCGCGTCGACACCGGCAAGCTGCTGGTGGACGCGCAGGACCTCACCCTCGGCGGCCGACAGATCACACCCGAGTCGCTGCCGGGTGCGATCCGAGACCGGGTCAAGGACATCGAGATCCCGCTCGAGGGCCTGCCGTCGGGTCTGACCCTGAGTCGCGCCGAGGTCGTTCCAAGCGGCCTGCGCGTCACCGCGGACGGCACCAACGTCGTGGTCCCGCAGACGGCGGCATCCTCTGGCGGCGCCTGACTTCGCCCGTGTGGGTGACCGCCGGCTCGGTCCGCGAGCCGACCTAGACTCGCCTCGTGGCGGGACGGTTCGTGGCCGAGGATGTGGCCACGCTCAAGGAGCGGACCTCGCTCGAGGACGTCGTCCGCGAGCATGTGACGCTGCGCCGCTCGGGCAGCAGTCTGCTCGGGCTATGCCCGTTCCACGACGAGAAGACACCGTCCTTCAACGTCAATCCCACGACGAACCACTACTTCTGCTTCGGCTGTCAAGAGGGTGGCGACGCCATCTCCTTCGTCCAGAAGGTCGAGCACCTCACCTTCACCGAGGCGGTGGAGCGGCTCGCCCAACGCGTCGGCATGGAGGTGCGCCACGAGGACGGCGGCACCCGGGAGCGCGACGACGGAGGCGTTGGTCGCCGAGCTCGGCTCGTCGAGGCGCACCGGGTCGCTCAGGAGTTCTACGCCGACCAGCTCCTCACCACCCAGAGCGCGCGGGCGGGGCGCGACTTCATGCGGGAGCGGGGGTTCGACAGCGCGGCGGCGACACTGTTCGGCGTCGGGTATGCGCCGCGCGGCGGCGAGGATCTCGTCCGTCACCTGCGGGCGAAGGGGTTCCACGACGACGAGCTCGTCGCGGGCGGTCTGGCCGGTCGCGGGTCCCGTGGGCTCTACGACCGGTTTCGCGGGCGCCTCGTGTGGCCCATCCGTGACATCACCGGCGCCTGTGTGGGGTTCGGAGCGCGCCGGCTCTACGACGACGACCGGATCGAGGCCAAGTACCTCAACACGTCCGAGACGGCGATCTACAAGAAGTCCACCGTGCTTTACGGGCTGGATGCGGCGAAGAAGGCGATCGTCCGTGACCGGACTGCGGTGGTGGTGGAGGGGTACACCGACGTCATGGCCTGCCACCTCTCCGGTGTGGAGACGGCCATCGCGACCTGCGGGACGGCATTCGGGGTGGATCACATCAAGGTGCTGCGGCGGATCATGCGCGACGAGGCCGATCTCGCGCCGTCGAAGGTGATCTTCACCTTCGACGGCGACGCAGCCGGGCAGAACGCCGCGATGAAGGCCTTTCGCGAGGACCAGCGTTGGGCCTCCCAGTCGTTCGTGGCGGTCGCCCGCTCGGGGATGGACCCCTGTGAGCTGCGCCAGGCGGAGGGTCCGGACGCGGTCCGCGCGCTCGTCGAGGACGCCGTCCCGATGTTCGAGTTCGCGGTGCGGACGACCATCGCGCGGTATGACCTCGAGACCGCGGAGGGCCGGATCCAGGCGATGCGCGCCGCGGCCCCGATCGTCGCCGGCATCCGTGACCAGGCGCTGCGGCCGGAGTATGCGCGAGTCCTGGCCGGCCTCCTCGGCGTCGAGGTCGAACCGGTGAGCGCCGAGGTGACCCGCGCTGGCAAAACCGGCAACCGGCCCGCATACGAGACCCGCCGTCATCCCGAGCCCACCGACGCGCAGCTGGAGCCGACCGCCGACGAGCTGCGCGACGCGCTGCCGCGCCCCGATCTGCGCGACCCGGTCGTCCTCGCCGAACGTCAGCTCTTGCAGGTGGTCCTCCAGCTCCCCGGCCTGCTCGAACCCGCGGACCTGGACCGCGTCGACGGGAGCTCGTTCAGCGCGCCGGCGCACCGGGCGGTATGGGATGCGGTCGTCACCGCCGGTCGACCCGACGGTTCGACGGCGGCGTGGGCCGACGCGGTCGCGGCGGCGGCCCCGGCTGCGGTCCACCCTCTCGTCGCCGAGCTGGCCGTCGCTCCGTTGCCCGTGACGCCGGACCGCGCCACGGGTCTCCCGAGCCGCCGGTATGCGGCGTCGCTGGTGGCGCGACTGCGCGAGGTCGGGCTCACCCGCCAGGTGGCGGACACCCTCAGCCAGCTGCGCCGGCTCGACAACGCCCCGGAGCCGGACGTCGCCGTGTCGCGGGAGGTCGGCCTGAGGCTGCAGGCGTTGCAGCGCGAGCTCGCGGACCTCCGTGACAAGCAGGACGCCTGATGCGGCTGTCGCTGAGGGGACGGCGGTCCGACGACCTTCCGGCGGACGTCGTCGCGGCGTTGCGCGATGCCGACGGCGGCAAGGTGCTGTCCGCAGCGCCGCACGCCGACTCCCGCGCCTGGCTGGTGGCCAGCGTCTACGAGCTCGCGCTCGTCGACCCTGGGCGATCCGCCGGGGAGGCCCTGCTGTGGTCCCGCCCGTGGCACGAGGTGGACGCCGGGTCGTGGAGTCGGGAGGCGTCCACCTTGACGGTGACCTGGGCGGACCGCACCCGGCCAGCGCAATGGCACCTCGACGATGGGATGCGCGAGCGGGTCTTCCTCCAGACGCTGCGCGAGCGCGTCCAGGCCAGTGTGGTGCTCGGGGAGGAACTGTCGCTCAGTGGCCGCGGGACGGGTCGGGCGGTGATCCGCCAGAATCTGCGGACCGGTGAGCTGCTGCAACAGGTAGTTCTCGGGCGGGGCGTCCGGGAGGATGACGACGAGGTGGCCGCCGTGGTGGCCCGGACGCTGGGCTGGCTGCGCGAGCAGGTGGGGATGCCGCAGCCCTGACGGCGTGGAGTGCTTCGCCCATCGCCCGCGGAGGCGCATCGCAATGCGCGCACCTTCGTCACCGTGCGCGCACGTTCGCACATCCCGCACATGTTCCGGACATCGCGGACAGGATCGAACCTGCCCGCGATGTCCCGGACCTGCTCGCAATCGGGGAGGCAAGGACCAGGTTCCACTCTGTCCGGGCGATTCCGCGATCGGGCGGCCGAGTTGCTAACCTTTCCCGCGCGCGCCGCCTCGCGCACGCAGTCCCCTATAGCTCAATTGGCAGAGCAGCTGACTGTTAATCAGCAGGTTCTTGGTTCGAGTCCAAGTGGGGGAGCCACCACGGTCTGCCCTGCGCCGGGCGGACGTCAGCGGCGACCGGCTACGGGCTCCCCGAGGTCCTCCCCGGGAGCCTCCGCCTCGGACAGCTCTACGGGCGCTTCGACGACGAGCGTCTCCGTGCCTCCGCCACCGGCACCGATCGTGGTACGGCCGCGCTGCCGGAGGCGCCGCTCGACGTACGCGGCAAGGGTCGTCAACGAGTAGTTGATGACGATGTAGATGGCGGCGATGACGATCATCGCCGGGACGATGTTGCCCCACGTGGATCCGATGCGCTGGTAGTTCGTCAGCAGCTCGTTGTAGGTGATGATCTGCCCTAGCGCGGTGTCCTTGAGGACCACGACGAGCTGCCCGACCAGCGCCGGGAGCATGGCAGTGACGGCCTGGGGGAGCTGGATCGAGCGGAGTGTCTGCCCCCGCGTCAATCCGATCGAGAGGCCCGCCTCCGCCTGACCCCGGGGCAGGCTCCCGACGCCCGACCGCAGCAGCTCGGCGACGACCGACCCGTTGTAGAGCGTGAGCCCGGTGACCACGGCCGCGAGCGGGTTGACGTCTGAGACGAAGATGTTGTTGTACGAGTAGAAGTAGAACGCGCCCAGCATCATGACGAGCACCGGCACCGAGCGGAAGAACTCGATGACGACGGTGCAGGCCCATCGGATCGCCGCAACGTGCGACATCCGGCCGGTGCCGAAGAGGAAGCCGAAGATGCCCGCAAGGACGATCGAGATGGCCGCCGCCTTGAGGGTGTTGGCCAGGCCGGGCAGCAGGTAGTCGATCCAGACGTTGGCGTCGATGTCGTTGACCTCGATGCCGATGAACATGGCCCACTTGTCGGGGGCGAGGTTGCCGTGGATGCCGAGCTGGTAGAGGACGAAGGCGAGGAACCCAGCGACCAGGAGGCCACCGACGATGGCGGCGATGCGGTACCGGGCCCGCGCCTTGGGGCCCGGCGCGTCGAAGAGGACTGAAGCGCTCATCGTCTTACCGCCAGCCGGCTGGAGAGGTAGCTCGTCAGCAAGCCCATCGGCAGCGTGATGATCACGAACCCGATGGCCACGATGAGGACGATGGGCAACGCCAGGTCCGACCGGAACTCGGTCATCTCACGCTGGAGACCTGCGATCTCAGCTACCCCGATGGCGGTGGCGACGGTGGTGTTCTTCGTCAGCGCAATGAGGGTGTTGCCGAGAGGGGTGATCGCACCGCGAAAGGCCTGCGGAAGCATGACCTGCTCCAGGCTCTGTCCGAAGGTCAGGCCGACGGAACGAGCGGCCTCCGCCTGGCCCGCGGGCACCGTGTTCACGCCGCTCCTCAGCGCCTCGCACACGAAGGCGGCGTGGTAGATGGAGAGTCCGATGATCGACCAGATGATGTTGTTGCGCACCAGGTCGTCGCTCAGGCTGAAGCCGAGGTTGACGATCATCACGATGTTGCAGGCGATGATGATCAGCGTCAGCGGCGTGTTGCGGACGATGTTGACGTAGAGGGCGCCGACCCGCTGCAGCAGCGGTACCGGCGACACCCGCAGGATTGCCATCACCGTGCCGATGACCAGTGAGCCGATGGCGGAGAAAAATGTCAGTAGCAGGGTCATCCCGAACGCCGCAAAGACGTTGTACTGGGCCAGCAGCTCACCCATGAGGCTCTCGGTCCTCCCGTCGGGGCACGTCTGTCGAGGTCAGGTCATGACCAGCCGAGGGTATGCCGCCCGCCCGCTGGGCGAGCGGCATACCGGTATGCGTGTTCGTCAGCCGGTGGCTCCGCCGGAGGAGCCGCACGCCGCCGGAGTGGGCGGATTCCCCGCGCCCGGCTTGAAGCCGGACGGTCCGAGGTTCTTTTCGACGGCCTTCTGCCACTCGCCCGAGCTGATCCACTTCTTGATCGCGTCCGTGACCTTCTGGCACAGCGCGGTGTCGCCCTTGGGAAGCCCCACGCCGTAGTTCTCCGTTGAGAACGTCTGGCCGACCACCTTGAGCTGGCCCTTGTTGGCGGCCTGGGCGGCATACCCGGCAAGGATCGTGTTGTCGGTGGTCAGCGCATCGACGCTCTTGGCCTTCAGGGCGTCGACGCAGAGGGTGTAGGTGTTGTACTCCTGCAGCTGGATCTCCGCGCCGTAGTTCTTCTGCACGTTGGCGGCTGAGGTCGAACCCTTGACCGAGCACAGTTTCTTGCCCTTGAGCGACCCGGGACCCGTGATCGACGTGTCGTCGGCGCGGATCAGCAGGTCCTGGCCGGCGATGAAGTACGGCCCGGCGAAGTCGACGTCCTTTTTGCGCGCGTCCGTGATGGAGTACGTGCCGACGATGTACTTGACCTGGCCGCTCTTGAGCAGCGTCTCGCGCTGTGCGGACACCGCCTCGACGAAGCTCGGCGTGTAGTTCAGCTCCTTGGCGATGTAGTTCGCCAGGTCCACGTCGAATCCCGAGTAGGTCGATCCCTCCTTGAGGCCCATGCCGGGCTGGTCGAACTTGATGCCGACCTTCACGGCCTCGCCACCGCCTCCTCCGGTGGCGCCGCCGCCCCCGCCGGCGCCGGACCCTGCGGGCGTGCCGCTGCCACAGGCCGCGAGGCCGACGGCTGCCAGCGCGGCCACCGTGGCGGCATTGATCCGTCCGAGCTTCATCCTGGTTGTTCCTCCCTGTTGTGCCCTGGTGCGTGGGCTGGATCTGGGTGAGGTCAGTGCCTACTAACCGTTCCGGTCAGTGCGTGAGGATCTTCCCGAGGAAGTCCTTCGCGCGCTCCGACTTGGGGTTGCTGAAGAAGTCCTGGGGCGCCGCGTCCTCGACGATCTGCCCGTCGGACATGAAGACGACCCGGTCGGCCGCGCGGCGAGCGAATCCCATCTCGTGGGTGATGACGATCATCGTCATGCCCGACTTGGCGAGCTGGATCATCACGTCGAGGACCTCGTTGATCATCTCCGGGTCGAGGGCTGACGTCGGCTCGTCGAAGAGCATCACCTTGGGATCCATGGCCAGCGAGCGGGCGATCGCGACCCGCTGCTGCTGGCCGCCCGAAAGCTGTGCCGGGTACTTCCCGGCCTGCTGGCCGACGCCGACGCGCTCGAGCAGCTCCTTGGCTCGCTGCTCCGCCGCCGCCTTCTTCTCGTTGCGGACCTTCATCGGGCCGAGGGTGACGTTCTGAAGAATCGTCTTGTGGGCGAAGAGGTTGAAGCTCTGGAAGACCATGCCGACGTCGGCGCGCAGCTTGGCCAGCTCCTTGCCCTCCTCGGGCAGCGGCTGGCCGTCGATGGTGATCGAGCCCGACTCGTAGGTCTCAAGCCGGTTGATCGTGCGGCACAGCGTCGACTTGCCGGACCCGGACGGCCCCAGAACGACGACGACCTCACCCTTGCCCACGGTGAGGTCGATGTCTTGGAGGACGTGCAGGTCGCCGAAGTGCTTGTTGACGCCCTTGATCTGGACCATCGGCTCGCCGCCCTTGGGCGGAGGGGGTGTGGACGAATCGGAGTCCTGCCGCGAGTCGGCCGGTGCGTCGCTCATTGGCGCAACCTACCGTTCGACACCTTCCCCCGGGGTCACCGCGCAGCCATTTGCCGCCGAATTGTGAAGAAAGCATGAGAGCCATCTGCGCGTATGCCCTCAAGGAGGCCCGAGGTTGAGCCCGCGGGGAGCGGGTAGTGGTCAGCCATGACTGCAGATACCCGCACCGGCCCGGACCCGCAGACCCTCGACACCGTCCGGTCGATCATGAAGGACGTCCGGACGTGCATGTTCGTCACGACCACCGACGACGGCAGCCTGCACGCCGCACCCATGACCACACAGGAGGCCGAGTTCGACGGCGACGCCTGGTTTGTGGCCAGCTCCGAGTCCGAGACCGTCCGCAATCTCGCGTCCCGATCGCGCGTCAACGTGTCGTATGCGGGGTCGAACGCGTGGCTCTCGTTGACCGGCACGGCGTCGGTCGTCGAGGACGCCGAGAAGAAAAAGGAGCTGTGGAATCCCTTCACGGAGGCGTGGTTCCCGGAGGGTGAGCACGACCCCTCGGTCGTCGTCGTCAAGGTCTCGGGGCAGTCTGCGCACTACTGGGACAGCCCCGGTCGGATAGCCATGACGCTCGACATGGTCAAGGCGCGCGTCACCGGTAATCCGCCGAAGTCCGGTGACACCGGCAGCGTGGATCTGCAGAACTGACACCGCGAGGAGGGCAAGCTTCATGACAGACGAGACCGCCACCACATTGCAGGGCAAGACGATCGCCTTCGGTGTCGCCAACGAGGGCATCGAGCAGGTCGAGCTCGAGGAACCCTGGAAGGCGGTCAAGGCCGCCGGCGGGACGCCGGCACTGATTTCGATGGAGGCCGGCAAGGCCCAGGCGTTCAACCACCTCGACAAAGCCGACGTGTTCGACGTTGATACGACGTTCGCGGAAGCCTCCGTGTCCGACTACGACGGGCTGGTCCTGCCCGGCGGGGTAGCCAACCCGGACACGCTGCGGACTGACGAGAACGCGGTTCGGTTCGTCCAGGCCTTCGTCGCAGCCGGCAAGCCGGTGGCGGCGATCTGCCACGCGCCGTGGACGCTCGTCGAGGCGGGCGTCCTGGAGGGACGACGGCTGACGTCCTGGCCGAGCCTCCAGACCGACATCCGCAACGCGGGCGCGACCTGGGTCGACGAGGAGGTCGTTCGAGATGGCTGGCTGGTCACGAGCCGCAAGCCGGACGACCTGCCGGCGTTCAACCGCGCCCTGGTGAAGCTCTTCGCCGGCTCGGCCTCCTGACCTCGCTTCCCGCCTCCGAACGCCTGTTGCTGTCGATTCCTCGCCCGCGAGCCGGCGCGAAGTCGACAACAACGTGAGCCTGGAAGCGGGGTGAGGCGCAGGATGGTGCCGTGGCGGACGCATACACCTTCGACCCGGTCGCCCTCGGCGACGTGGAATGCGACGCTTGGGTGCACTACTACCGCCACGAGTGGGTGCCATTCCTGCGGGACTCGCTCGGGCTCGTGTCCGAGGGCTTCGGCCTGGGGCCGCGGCGAACGCTGGTCGGAGCCTGGCTGGTCCTCCGGGCCAACCAGGTCTGGGCGCCGTACCCGGACAACGACCCGGACGCGGCCCGCGAGTACATGCGGCGCTTCTACGCGCTGGTCGTGGCGGACGGGGGCCTCGACCTGGATCCCGTCGAGGCCGCCCGCCGCGAAGTGCAGTGGTGGCACATCCATCGAGCCCACCAGCGCGAGGACCAGGTCACGGAGACGGAGCTCGTCGACGCGGTGGCGCACCTCTACGGCTACCTCTACCTCGTTCCCGAGGAGACCGTGCGCGAGGCGGCGCGCTTGCGGGTCGCCGCGATGGCGCTCTCCGACATGTGGGTGGATGCGGGCTGCTCCCTGACCGATCACACGCTCGTGGAGGAGCGTCGCGCGCTCATCGCCTCGTACTCCGCCCTGCGCGCGGCGATCGACGAGGGCGGCCTGGCAGCAACCCGGCCCGTGTCGACCTCCCGCCACAGTCGCCGAACCTGAGTCAAGGTCTGGTGCGCCTCCCTGAGCGGCCGCGGCGCGACGTTCCTTATGCCGGAGGACCGCTTGACGACGGTCCGACCTTATGAGAGATTCCTATCGATAGGAATCTCTCAAAGGAGCGGCATGGCCAACCCGTACAGCGACGTCGAGCTCGACGCGCGCGGAATGCGTGCACTGGCCCATCCGGTCCGGCTCGCCATTCTCACTCGGCTGCAGAACGAGGGTCCGTCGACCGCGACGCGCCTTGCCGAGACGGTCGGGGCCAGCCCGTCGGTGACCAGCTGGCACCTGCGTCAGCTGGCTGCCCATGGCTTGGTTCAGGACGCTTCCGACGCGGCGGCGTTGCGCGACCACGGCCGGGAGCGGTGGTGGGAGGCGGTGTCCCGCGGTTTCCGGTTCGCCGCGGAGCCCGACGACGACACCGCCCAGGCCGCCCGTGCCCTCGAGCAGGTGATGGAGAGCGTCGAGGGCGACCTCGTGGCTCGATGGCGCGCGGCGGACGAGCCTCAGCTCGAACCCCGCTGGCGGCGCCTGGCCGGGCGGGCCAACACCAGGATCCTCGTCACCCCGCAGGAGCTCGAGGCCGTCGAGGCGGCGATCGAGCAGGTCCTCGCGCCCTATGTGCTGCGCAAGGACCAGCCGGCCGGCTCACACCCGCCGGACACGCGCAGCGTGCGGCTGCTGCGCTACACCCTGCCGTCCAAGAACGACGGCTCGGCCTCGTGACGGATCTGCAGACCACGCACACCCGACCGCTGTGGCGCGACCGGCGGTTCGTGACGTACTGGTCCGGCCAGACCGTCTCCCAGCTCGGCGACCGGGTCTCGGAGCTGGCGCTGCCGCTGATCGCCGTGACAACGTTGCACGCCAGCCCGGCCGAGGTCGGCGTGTTGACCGCGGCGATCTGGGCGCCGAACCTCCTCTCCCTCGTC
>JBKPKI010000022.1:0-2179 GCA_046731055.1 Actinomycetota bacterium
CCGGAGCGGCGACTGGCTGTATGCGGCACTCCACCGCACGGGGTATGCGAGCCAACCCACCAGCGAGGCCAGCGGCGACGGCTTGGTACTCAGCGGGTTACGGATCGTCGCTTCGGTGCGGTGCGCGCCTCCGGCGAACAAACCCACACCCGCGGAACGGGACACCTGCGGGCACTGGCTCGACCGCGACCTCGCCCTGGCGGCTCCGCAGCTTCGGTCCATCCTGGCCCTCGGCAGCATCGCCTGGGACGCGACCCAGGCCGCCGCGCGGCGGATCGGCTGGGTCGTGCCGCGTCCGAAGCCACGGTTCGGCCACGGCGTCGAGACCACGCTCGCGACGGCTGGCGGACGGGAGGTCCGGCTCGTCGCGAGCTACCACGTCAGCCAGCAGAACACCTTCACCGGCAAGCTCACCGAGCCCATGCTCGACGAGGTGATCCGGCGGCTGTGACCCGGCGGTCGGACGCCTACAGTGGGCTCGCCCCCGTGGCCCAACCGGCAGAGGCAGGCGACTTAAAATCGCTTCAGTGCGGGTTCGAATCCCGTCGGGGGCACCTCGGGCGTCACGACGCATACGCGCGGAGTCGCTCGCGCAGGCCGAGCCGCACCGTCGGCCACTCGGCGTCGATGACGGAGTACACGACCACGTCACGCACGGTCCCGTCCTGCCAGAGGTCCTGGTTGCGGAGGACGCCGTCCTGTTTCGCGCCGAGCGCCTCGATGGCGCGCCGCGAGCGGCGGTTGTGCCAGTGCGTGCGGAACTCGACGGCGACGCAGTCGAGGACCTCGAAGGCGCGGGTCAGCAGGAGCAGCTTCGCCTCCGGGTTGACAGCGGTGCGCTGGGCGCTGGCGGCCAGCCAGGTCGAGCCGATCTCCAGCCGTCGGTTGTCGGCGCGGACGTTCATGTACGTCGTCATGCCGACCGCCCGACCGCTGCGCGCGTCGCGGACCGTCCACGGCACCATGGTGCCGGCCGCGTGCTCGGTGAGCCGGCGGCGGATCTCCGCGGGCATACCCTCCGGCGGCGGGATGCGGGTCACCCAGAGGTTCCACAGCTCGCCGTCCTGGACCGCCTCGGCCAGCTCAGCTTCGTGCTCCGGAGCCAGGAGCTCCAGGACCACGTGATTCCCGCGCAGGGTGGGCGCGTCGAGGAAGGCCGAGGTCACGATTCGACCCTAGGCGCGACCCGGGAACTCAGCGGCCTTCTCGTTCGCCCTATCCTGTAGATGCGTTTCTGGGAGAAGTCTGGGAAACGTCGCACCGACGTCGGAGGAGCACAGATGGCCAGCAGCAACCCGGTGTTCTCGCAGGTCAACCGGGAGATCCAGCAGGGGTATGCCGGTTTCGGCCCGCAGCGCGGCGGTCCGCAGCCGGGCTACGGCTACACCCCGACCGGCGCGCAAGGCGTGCAGGACCGGATGACCAGCGACCAACTTGAGCAGATGTACCAGGCGCCGCCAGCCGGTCCGATCCAGACCGGGCGGGTGACCTTCGACGACGTCATCGTCAAGACCCTCGGCCTGTTCGTGCTGCTGGTCGCCGCGGCGGCCGGCTCGTGGGTCCTGACGCGAGGCAACCCCGCTCTGGTGACGCCGTTCTGGATCGTCGGGGCACTGGGCGGCTTCGTGGTCGCCATGGTCGCCCTCATCCGGAAGACCGTGAACGTGCCGCTGTTCCTGCTCTACGCCGTGCTGGAAGGCCTCTTCCTCGGGGCGATCAGCCAAGTCTTCGAGCGCCTCTACCCCGGCATCGTCGTGACCGCGGTCGTCGCCACTCTCTGCACCTTCGCCGGGATGTTCGCCGGCTACTGGTTCGGCATCATCAAGGTGACCAGCCGCAGCCGCCGGATCTTCGGGCTGATGCTGATCGGCTACCTGCTGTACAGCGTCGTCAACGCCGTGGCCTTGCTGTTCGGTTGGACCAGTGGTTGGGGCTTCGGCGGCACCGGCCTCCTCGGCATCGGCATCTCCCTCCTCGGGGTGGGCCTCGCGGCCTACTCGCTGGCCGTCGACTTCGACGACATCGGGAACGCCGTCCGCGCCGGCATGCCCGAGAAGGTCGCGTGGAAGCTTGCTCTCGGCCTCATCGTCTCGCTGGTCTGGTTGTACATCGAGATCCTGCGGCTCCTGGCCATCCTCCGTGGCGACTGACGGAGAGTGACCTCGGCCGAGCGAGAGCT
>JBKPKI010000023.1:0-9566 GCA_046731055.1 Actinomycetota bacterium
CGCGGGCCATGCCGGCACCCCGCGACACCTCGAAGCAGTCGACGAGCAGCGCCCGCGCCAGGCCGCGCCCCCGCTGGTCCTTGCGCACGGCGAGCGACATGACGTACCCGCTGTCCCGGCTGGGCAGCACCCACCCGACCCCGACGATCTCGCCGCCCGGCTCTGTGGCGACGCGCAGCTGCCACGGCTCGAAGCCCGGCCGCCGAACGACGTGAGCCTCCCAGTCGTCGAACGGCGTCGGCATTCGGTCTGGCCACTCGTTGAAGGCGTCCTCCACGACCTGGTAGACCGCCCGCTCCTCCCCCGGCACGAAGGCCCGTACCGCATACCCCTCCGGCAGGGGCTGCGGCGAGATCTCCGCACCGGGGGGCAGCTCGAGCACCCACGACGTCCAGGCGACGTGGTACCCGAGCCGCTCCAGGAGCCGGTCGCCGTCGCTACCCTCGGGCACCGGCATTCCGACGACCGAGCCGCCCTGGCGGCGTGCTTCGGCTCGCATCCACGCGGCCAGCCAGGTGCCGATCCCGCGGCCACGCCACTCCGGCGGGACCGACGCGTCTCCGTACCGGCCGTTTGAGACCTCGGCGTAGGCGACCAGCTCCTCGCCAGAGAGGACTCCGACCGTCTGCGTCGCCAGGTCGAAGCTCGGCCGCTGCCAGTGGCTGACGACGTCCTCGACGTCGACCGCCGCCTCGCCGACGTCGTGAGTCTCGGAGGCGACGATGAGCTGGAAGATCCGCTCCGCGTCCTCGGGTCGCAGCGGGCGGCTGGTCAGCCCCGGTGGCAGGTCCATGGCGTACAGGATCGAGGTACGCGCTTGGGCACGCACGCGAATTGCCGCTGACCTACGCAGGCGTAACCTCAGGTCATGACGACGACCTGGTCCGAGACCGATCTGTTGCGCGAGCTGAACCAGGTCGTCGAGGGAGAGCTCAACCGGCACCTCGGCGTCGCCAAGGAGTGGTTCCCGCACGAGTACATCCCGTGGAGCGAGGGCCGCAACTTCGACGGGATCATGGACGGTGACCCGTGGAGCCCTGACGACTCGCCGATGAACGACGTGGCCCGCAGCGCCCTGGTCGTCAACCTCCTTACCGAGGACAATCTCCCGAGCTACCACCACGAGATCGCCACCATCTTCGGTCGTGACGACGCCTGGGGCGCGTGGGTGCACCGCTGGACCGCCGAGGAGGGCCGGCACGGGATCGCCATGCGCGACTACCTGGTCGTCAAGCGGTCCGTTGATCCGGTCGAGCTGGAGCGGTTTCGGATGACGCACATGTCACAGGGGTATGCGGCGGATCACGGCGACTCGATGCTCCACTCGCTGGCGTACGTCTCCTTCCAGGAGCTGGCGACCAGGGTGAGCCACCGGAACACCGGCAAGTACACCGATGACCCGATGGCCGACCGGCTGCTGGCCCGCATCGCCGCCGACGAGAACCTGCACATGGTCTTCTACCGGAACCTCATGCAAGCGGCGCTCGAGCTCGCGCCCGACCAGGCGATGCAGGCGATCCTCGACGTCGTGTCCGGTTTCAAGATGCCCGGCTCCGACATTCCCGGGTTCCAGCGCAAGGCGGTCGAGATGGCGGTCGCTGGCATCTACGACCTTCGCTCGCACCGCGACGAGGTGGTCATGCCGGTGCTGCGGTTCTGGAAGGTTTTCGAGCTCGAGGGCCTGTCCCAGGAAGGCGAACGGGCCCGGTCCGAGCTGGCCACCTTCATGGACGGCCTCGACAAGCAGGCGGCTCGGTTCGAAGACAAGCGCGACACCCTGAAGGCGCGGATGAACATCGGCTGAGGCGTCCGGACCGTGGGCACGCCAGTCGGATGCTGAGACGCGGGTGTCCGCCGGTTGACACCGAACACCCGGGAGAGCACCGTTGGCACGTGGCCCGAGTCCTCGTACTCCACCAGCGCGTCTGAGCAGGCGACTCAGCCGAACCCTCAGCGCGCTGCCCTTCTGTCCCCTGCGGACCGGAGGGTTTTTTCATGAGCGACGCGAGTCGAGACCAGCTCGTCAACCAAATCGAGTGAAAGCAGTGGACCAGTGAGCAACGGCGCGACACCGGTGCGACCCACCCCCGCAGATGTGGCCCAGCACGCCCGCCCGCGTCCCGCGGCGCCCCCGGTGGGCGTCGCCACCGCGCCGGCGGCCCGGTCGGCCACCGCGTCCAGCCATCCGCGCTCGGCGTCCCAGCCCCCGACGCCCGCTCCGCAGCAGGTCACCGGCGCCCAGGCACTGGTCAAGTCTCTCGAGCACCTCGGCGTCGAGACGGTGTTCGGAATCCCCGGTGGGGCGATCCTTCCCGCATACGACCCGCTCATGGACTCGACCTCGGTCCGGCACGTCCTCGTGCGCCACGAGCAGGGCGCCGGCCACGCGGCGGAGGGGTATGCGGCGGCCACCGGACGGGTCGGCGTGTGCATGGCGACCTCGGGGCCGGGGGCCACGAACCTCGTGACCCCGCTCGCCGACGCGTACATGGACTCCATGCCCATCGTGGCCATCACCGGCCAGGTGTCCAGCAAGGCCATCGGCACCGACGCCTTCCAAGAGGCCGACATTCGGGGCATCACGATGCCCATCACGAAGCACAACTACCTCGTCACCAGCGCCGCGGAGATCCCGCGCGCGTTGGCGGAGGCGTTCCACGTCGCCGCGACCGGGCGCCCGGGTCCAGTGCTCGTCGACATCAGCAAGGACGCGCTGCAGGCCACCACGTCGTTCTCGTGGCCGCCGCACATCGAGCTGCCTGGGTACCGACCGGTGGTTCGCCCGCACAGCAAGCAGATCCGGGAGGCGGCCCGGCTCATCACCGCCGCCAACCGGCCGGTTCTCTACGTCGGTGGCGGGGTCATTCGCAGCGGAGCGAGCGAGGAGATGCGGGGGCTCGTCGACCTGACTCAAATCCCCTTTGTGACGACCCTCATGGCTCGTGGCGCGGTTCCGGACTCCCACCCGCTCAACCTGGGTATGCCGGGCATGCACGGGACGGTCGCCGCGGTGACCGCGCTGCAGAAGTCCGACCTGCTCATCACCATCGGAGCGCGGTTCGACGACCGCGTGACCGGGCAGCTGTCCACCTTCGCGACCGGGGCCAAGGTCATCCACGCCGACATCGACCCTGCGGAGATCTCAAAGAACCGGCTCGCCGACGTCCCGATCGTCGGTGACGCCAAGGAGGTCATCCGCGACCTCGTCGCTCTGCTCACCGAGGAGGGCATGGGTGACGCGGACTACGCCGAGTGGCGCGCGACCACGCAGAACTGGAAGGACACCTTCCCACTCGGCTACACCGATTACCCGGACCGCCTCGAGCCCCAGTTCGTCATCGACCGCATCGGCAAGCTGACCGGGCCCGAGGGCGTCTATGTCGCCGGTGTGGGCCAGCACCAGATGTGGGCCGCGCAGTACGTCCAGTACGAGCGCCCGAACGCGTGGCTCAACTCCGGCGGACTCGGGACGATGGGCTACTCGGTGCCGGCCGCCATGGGCGCGAAGGTCGGCGAGCCCGACCGGGTCGTCTGGGCCATCGACGGCGACGGCTGCTTCCAGATGACCAACCAGGAGCTGGCCACCTGCGTCATCAACCAGATCCCGATCAAGGTCGCCATCATCAACAACTCCAGCCTGGGCATGGTCCGGCAGTGGCAGACGCTCTTCTACAACGAGCGCTACTCGAACACCGACCTGCACACGAGCAGCCACCAGCGGATCCCCGACTTCGTCAAGCTCGCCGAGGCATACGGCTGCGTCGGGTTGCGGGCCGAGAAGGAAGAGGAGGTGGACGCGGTGATCCAGCAGGCGCTCGAGATCAACGACCGCCCGGTGGTCATCGACTTCATCGTCCACCCGGACGCGATGGTGTGGCCGATGGTCCCCGCCGGGGTCAGCAACGACATGATCCTCAACGCTCGCGGCGAGGCCCCGGTCTGGGACCGCGAGGACTGAGAGGGCGGCGATGAGCAAGCACACCCTGTCCGTCCTCGTCGAGGACAAGCCCGGCGTCCTGGCCCGGATCGCCGGCCTGTTCTCCCGGCGCGGGTTCAACATCGACTCTCTCGCGGTCGGTCCGACCGAGCACCATGACATCTCGCGGATGACCGTCGTCGTCGACGTCGAGGAGTTCCCCCTCGAGCAGGTCACCAAGCAGCTCAACAAGCTCGTCGAGGTGCTCAAGGTCGTGGAGCTGGATCCCAACGCCTCGGTCCAGCGTCAAGTGGTCCTCGTCAAGGTGCGTGCCGATGCGACGACCCGGTCGAGCATCCTCGAGACCGTCGAGCTGTTCCGGGCCAAAGTCATCGACGTCGCGCACGACAGCCTGACCATCGAGTGCACCGGCAAGGCCGACAAGGTGCAGGCCCTGCTCCACGTCCTCGAACCGTTCGGCGTCCGGGAGCTGGTCCAGTCCGGCATCGTCGGCGTCGGCCGCGGGCCGCGGTCGATCACCGACCGAAGCCTGCGGACGGCGTAACTGGCGAACCCGCATACCTGACAACGTTTTCCCCCAACGCGAAGGAGCTGGCCACTATGGCCGAGATGTTCTACGACGACGACGCTGACCTGTCGGTCATCCAGGGCAGGAAGGTCGCCGTCATCGGCTACGGGAGCCAGGGGCATGCCCACGCGCTGAACCTGCGCGACTCCGGTGTCGACGTGCGCGTCGGTCTGGCGGAGGGCAGCAAGTCGAAGGCCAAGGCGGAGGCAGAGGGGCTCACCGTCAGGTCGGTCGCGGATGCCGTCAAGGAGGCCGACCTCGTCGTCATCCTCACGCCCGACCAGGTACAGCGGCACGTGTACGCGAAGGAGATCCAGCCCAACCTGCGCGAGGGAGCCGCGCTTCTCTTCGGGCACGGTTTCAACATCCGGTTCGGGTACATCAAGCCGGAGCCCGGGTCGGACGTCCTCATGGTGGCGCCGAAGGGACCCGGCCACCTGGTGCGCCGGGAGTTCGCGGACGGTCGGGGAGTTCCGGTGCTGCTCGCCGTCGAACAGGACGCGTCCGGGCAGGCGTGGGACCTCGCGAAGGCCTATGGCAAGGCCATCGGCGGGTTGCGCGCCGGCGCCATCAAGACGACGTTCACGGAGGAGACGGAGACCGACCTGTTCGGGGAGCAGGCGGTCCTCTGCGGGGGAGCCTCGCAGCTGGTGATGTACGGCTTCGAGACGCTCGTCGAGGCGGGGTACCAACCCGAGGTGGCCTACTTCGAGTGCCTCCACGAGCTGAAGCTCATCGTCGACCTGATGATCGAGGGCGGCATCGCCAAGCAGCGCTGGTCGGTGTCCGACACCGCCGAGTACGGCGACTACGTTTCCGGCCCGCGGGTCATCGACCCGCACGTCAAGGAGAACATGCAGGCCGTCCTCGCCGACATCCGGAGCGGGAAGTTCGCCCAGCGGTTCATCGACGACCAGGATGCGGGAGCGCCGGAGTTCAAAGCGTTGCGGGAGAAGGGCGCTCAGCACCCCATCGAGGCCACCGGCAAGGAGCTGCGCGGCCTGATGAGCTGGATCAAGGACAGCGACAGAGACTACGTGGAGGGGTCCGCGGCCCGTTGACAGGCGGGTCCGCGGCCCGTTGACAACCGGGTCGGCGCACGTCGCCGATTCCGCTGCCGTCCGCTGCTGTGCCGCCCCATTTCTCCGCACGTGATGACCTGTGGTCGGCCGATGTCCGTTATGTCGGTTTATTTCTCCTCACGTGCGGGAAAGTTGGCGGGGCCCGGTGCGCCGCGCGGCGCGGGACGCCGGCTTCCTAGACTCGGCCTGTGAGCGACTGGCCCTTCGCGCTGACCTTCGGCGCGTTCTTCCTCCTGGCGATGGCCCGGGGGAGTGCGACGTACTGGGCCGGCCGGGCGCTGCGGTACGGCGGACAGCACACGCCGCTCGGGCGTCACCTGGACCGCCCGGCGGTGGCCCGGGCCGAGGCGGTCGTCGGCCGGTTCGGGGCGCCCGCCGTCGCCGTCTCGTTCCTCACCATCGGCTTCCAAACCGCGGTCAACGCGGCCGCGGGGGCGCTCCGGATGCCATGGTGGCGGTACGTTCCCGGCCTCGTGATCGGTGCGCTGTTCTGGGCCACGATCTACACGACGATCGGGTTTGCCGTCCTGGAGGCGTGGTTCGGTGAACACCCCTGGCCGTGGCTCATCGGCGCTGCGGCCGCTGTCCTCGTGGTGGCTGGCACGACATTGCTGGTCCGTCGGCGTCGTGCCGCCCGGGTTGTCGCCGGGCCCTAGTAGGTCGCGCTCTTCCGAGCGAAGAACTCGTTGGCCCTCGGCGAGTAGAGGAGGGCCAGGACGATGATCGCGATGACCACCTGACCGACCGACGTGCCGCGCTGGTTGCCCGGCTGGAACGCCGCAAAGATGCCGGCGATGATGGTCAGCACGTTGATGACGGCAACGATGATGCGGGCGCCGTTGCTGCCGCGGAACAGCCCCCGCGCGACCGCAAGCTGGATGATGCCGATCAGCAGCATCACGATCCCGATCGTGAGGAGCACCGTCTTCTGGTTGCCGGTGAGCTCACTGCTGGCCGACGCGAGGAGCGCGAGCAAGCCGGCGATGAGGTAGAGGATCCCGGAGATGATCACCAAAACGCCGAGGAACGTCACGCCGCCGGGCCGTCGAGTAGGTGCTGCAGTCATTGCCGGTGCCTCCCTGCTGAAGCTGGTTCCGTGATGGCATCTTCGCAGCCCCTCGACCCTCGGTGCCTAGACTTCGGGGAATGAGCCGACGACCGATGCCGCCGTGGCAATCCTGGACCCTCGTCCTCGGCGCGGTTGTCGTCGGGTGCGTCCTCGTTGCCTCGCGCATCCGGCCGGTCGCGATCGTGGGAGTCGTGGTCGTCGTGGTGGCGCTGCTCATCGTCTCGCGGATGGCCATCGAGACGTTTGGTCGGTCGCGTCGCTGAAGGATCAGTTCGCGGTGGGCGGGCCGATTCCGAGATCTGGGTCCCACGTGCTGGTCGACGGCGAGCGCTCGATGAGACCGGCTCTAAACTCCTCGCGGCACGACGCGGTGCCGTTTTCGCTGCACCCTGAACGCCTGATTGGACTCTGACGTGACCAAACCCGTCGTGCTCATTGCCGAAGAGCTCTCGCCCGCGACGATCGACGCCCTCGGCCCCGACTTCGAGATCCGGCACACCGACGGCGCCGACCGTGCCCAACTGCTGCCGGCGCTCGTCGACGTCGACGCGGTGCTCATCCGGTCGGCGACGCGGATGGACGCCGAGGCCCTGGCTGCCGGCAAGAAGCTCAAGGTGATCGCCCGGGCCGGCGTCGGGCTGGACAACGTCGACGTGCCGGCCGCGACGCAGGCCGGTGTCATGGTCGTGAACGCGCCGACGTCCAACATCACGTCCGCGGCCGAGCTCGCCGTCGGGCTGTTGCTCGCCTCCGCGCGGAACATCGCTCCGGCCAATGCGGCGCTCAAGGGTGGCGCGTGGAAGCGCAGTCGGTACGGCGGGGTGGAGCTGTTCGACAAGACCGTCGGCATCGTCGGTCTCGGCCGGATCGGCGCCTTGGTTGCCGAGCGGCTCAAGGGCTTCGGTGTGACGCTCATCGCCTACGACCCGTACACCTCGCCGGCCAAGGCCGGCCAGCTCGGGACTCGTCTGGTCGGGCTGGACGAGCTGTTGGCCGAGTCGGACTTCATCACCGTCCACCTCCCCAAGACGCCGGAGACCGCAGGACTTCTCGGCGAGGAGGCGCTCAAGAAGGTCAAGCCGACCGTCCGGATCGTCAACGCAGCCCGTGGCGGCATCGTCGACGAGCAGGCTCTCGCCGATGCGATCCGCGACGGCCGGGTCGCCGGGGCCGGGCTCGACGTCTTCGCCAAGGAGCCGACGACCGAGTCGCCGCTGTTCGGCTTCGAGTCGGTCGTCGTCACGCCGCACCTCGGGGCGTCGACCGAGGAGGCGCAGGAGAAGGCCGGCGTATCCGTGGCGCGGTCCGTCCGGCTGGCCCTGGGCGGCGACCTGGTGCCGGACGCCGTGAACGTGTCCGGCGGCGCGATCGCCGAGGAGGTCCGGCCGGGCATCGCACTGGTGGAGAAGCTGGGGCGAATCTTCACCGCCGTGGCCGGCCAGGTTCCGGTCCAGCTCGATATCGACGTCCGCGGAGAGATCACGGAGTTCGACCTCTCGGTCTGGCGGCTCTCGGCACTGAAGGGACTGTTCCAGGACGTCGTCGAGGAGCACATTTCCTACGTCAACGCGCCGGTCATCGCCGAGCAGCGCGGAGTCGAGACGCGGCTGCTGACCGATCCGGCGAGCGGGGACTTCCGCAACGTCACGACGCTGCGCGGGACGCTCGGTGACGGCACCGAGGTGTCGGTCGCCGGCACGCTCACCGGTCCGCGGATGATCGAGAAGATCGTTGGCGTCAACGGCTTCGACCTCGAGGTGCCGCTGACCGACCATCTCGGCGTGTTCACGTATGCGGATCGCCCCGGTGTCGTGGGGCAGGTCGGCCAGATCCTCGGCGACGAGGGCATCAACATCGGCGGTATGCAAGTGGCCCGGAGCGAGAAGCGGGGCTCGGCGCTGGTCCTTCTCAACGTCGATGTCGAGCTGCCCCAGAGCGTCGCGGCGCGGATCGCCGAGGCGATCGGGGCAGAGTACTTCGCCGTCGTCAACCTCTGACGCCTGCGCTCCCGCGCTCCCGCGCTCCCGCGCCCTCCGCGCCCTCCGCGTCTCCGCGCCTGCAGCGGCCGAGAGGCCAATATTGGTCGTTCTCAGGGCGACCTCGAGGTGGCCGAGACGGAGGCGCGGCCGCCGCTTCCCGAGGGAAGGGCAACGAGTCGCCGAGCGGCGCGCCGCCCTGGATTTCCTCGACGGAAAGGACTGGCCGATGACCACGGCCACTCGCGATTTGACGGCGCAGTGGATCACGACCGACCAGTTCATCTGGGCGGTCAACGCTTCATCTGGGCGGTCAACGCGCTGCTGGAGGGCGTGACCGCATCTTCCTGACGGTTCCGGTCCGGATCGTGAAACCCAGGTGCAACTACTTGGACGTCCACGTAACCTCGGAGCATGACGCGGCGGCTCGTACTCATTGCCTGCCGCGGCGAGTTCCTCTAGTCAGCCCACTCGCCGCGGAGATCCCGCGCGGATGCTGACCCGCTCACCGACCAGGTTCGAGCGCGAGAACCCGCCAACCACACACCATTTCGACGTATCACGAGGACGTGACCATCATGAGCGAAGAGGCTGAGAAGGCCCGCCAGGCGCTGCAGGAGTCGATGGACCTGCGCGACCAGGGCCACTCCGACGACTGACCCGAGGTAATCGACCCGTCCGACGGCCCGCCCGAGCTGGGCGGGCCGTTCGTCATCCGAGATGGCGATCTCGATGCCTAGGCTCCGAACGAGACTGACGCCTGAGACGCATACCGCGAACGCCCAGGAGGACCCAGTGACCGACACCCTCAACCTCGCTGTCATCGGCGGCGACGGGATCGGCCCCGAGGTCGTGGCTGAGGGGCTCAAGGTCCTCGAGGTCGCAACGGCGGGAAGCGGTCTCAAGGTGTCGACCACCGAGTACGACCTCGGTG
>JBKPKI010000024.1:0-2173 GCA_046731055.1 Actinomycetota bacterium
ATGCCCTGCGCGTTGTCGGAAACCGGGCCGAAGGTGTCCATCGCGACGATGACGCCGACCGTGGTGAGCAGACCGGTACCGGCCACCGCCACGAAGAACAGCGCCAGCGAGACCGAGCCGCCGCCCAGGAGGAACGCGCCGTAGACCGCCGCGCCGATGATCACCGCGGTGTAGACGGCCGACTCGAACCCGACGCCGATGCCCGCGAGGATCACCGTGGCGGCACCGGTACGTGAGGTGCGCGCGACGTCCTTCGTGGGGCGCTTGTCGGTGCCCGTGAAGTGGCCGGTCAGCCAGAGAATCACGCCGGCCAGGAGGATGCCGATGAGCACCGCGATGCTGGCGCGGATGTGAAGGCCGTCGACGGCGGGGTCAGTCACCGCGCCGGTCGCGTCGGTCTTGGCGGCAACGGCGTTCGGCAGGTAGAAGAAGACCGCGGCGACGGACAGCACAGCCGAGATGAATGCCGCGATGTAGAAGCCCTGGTTGATCGCCGCGAGGGCGTTCTGGCCGGGCTTCACCCGGGTGATGAACACGCCGATGATCGCCGTAATGGCGCCGATGGCGGGGATGATGAGCGGGAAGACCAGGCCCTCCGAACCCGGTGCCAGAGCGACCGAGCCGAGGATGAGCGCGGCGACGAGGGTGACCGCATACGACTCGAAGAGGTCGGCGGCCATTCCGGCGCAGTCGCCGACGTTGTCACCGACGTTGTCGGCGATGGTGGCGGCGTTGCGGGGGTCGTCCTCGGGGATGCCCGCCTCGACCTTGCCGACGAGGTCGGCGCCGACGTCGGCGGCCTTGGTGAAGATGCCGCCGCCGACCCGCATGAACATCGCGAGCAGCGCGGCACCGAAGCCGAAGCCCTCCAGGACCTTCGGGGCGTCGCCCCGGTAGACGAGCACGACGATGGCCGCGCCCAGCAGCCCCAGACCCACGGTGGCCATGCCGACGGTCCCACCGGTGCGGAACGCGATCCGCATACCGGCGTCGCGGTTGCCGTCACGCGCCGCCGAGGCCACGCGCACGTTGGCCTTGACCGCCAGCGACATGCCGAGGTAGCCGATCAAGGCCGAGAAGATCGCCCCGACGACGAAGAAGATCGACCGACCAAGCTTGGTCGCGAAGGTGTCGGCCGGCAGCAGGAACAGCAGGCCGAACACCAGCACGACGAAGATGCCGAGCGTGCGGAACTGCCGGCTGAGGTAGGCCTGCGCACCCTCCTCGACCGCCGCGCCGATGGTCTGCATGTTCTCGGTGCCGGGATCGGCGGCCAGGACCTGGCGCCGGAAGAACAGGCCGAACACCAGGGCGATCACCGCGATGGCGAGCACCGCGTAGACGAGGACCAGGTTGTTGCCGGCCAGCTCCAACGAGGACTCCGCTGCGGGGGCAAGGTTGGGCATACTGCACTTCCTCCTTGAGGACGCTCACTCACCCTTGAGTGGACGGACCCGTCATTAGCCCCCAGAAGTGAGCACAGCAGGAACGCGCGGGTGATTCGCCGGGAAACCCTACCTGGAGGTAGGTGCTGGCCCTAATCAAACCAGAGTGCGAGCCTCGCCATCCAGAAACCCCCGACCGCACCGCTCGCGGTAGTGTTTGGGGTGCGCTCGGCCTAGCCGGCGGCGACGGCCTCACCGACCGTGGGATAGATGGCGAAGACCTTGTCGAGGCCGGTGATGACGAACACCTTGAGCACCCGGTCGTGCGAACACACCAGCCGCATGGACCCGTCGTTGAGCCGGATCTGCTTCAGCCGACCGACGAGGACGCCGAGGCCGGTGGAGTCCATGAACGACACGCCGGAGAGGTCCACGACGAGGTCGTACCGGCCGGCGTCGATCTCCGCGTCGAGCCGTTCTCGCAGCTGCGGCGCGGTATAGACGTCGATCTCCCCGACGACCTGCACCACCGTGCGGCCGTCGACCACCGAGGTTCCGATGTCCAGGTCCAAGGGGTCCCACCTGTTCGTCCTGCTGCGCGACCCGACCGACGGCGCCTGCCCTCGTCACGCGCGCGACATGCCGCCCCGGTCGACGCCCGAACCCTACTCTCCGGGCATCGGGCGGACGTACCGTATCGGCGATGTCCAGTGCTGTTCCACCCCCCGGTTCGGGATTGCCCGCGAATGCCTCGGCGGCCGCCTTCGCTGGCGAGTCCTTGGGCGCAC
>JBKPKI010000025.1:0-2316 GCA_046731055.1 Actinomycetota bacterium
TACTCGGTGAGCACCGCCGCGCTCGAGCCGCGGAAGCTCTCCGCCAGCTCGGCGATCGCCGCTTCCTTCTCGGCGGTGGCCATGTGGCCTCCTCTGCGTTGTGGGAAGACCGCGCGGCTCGGTGCGGAGGCCACAACGAAAGAAAGCCCCGGCGCAAGCGCACGGGGCGAACACGCATACGAGCTCATGGGTATGCGGGTTGTGTCGTGGCCTGCGCAGGTCGCCGCATCCGGTGCGGACCTTCGGTCTACCGTCCTGGCGAGCCAGGCTGGCAGACGACCGGCGGTCAATGGTCGCGACGAGTGTACTGGTCACAGGCGGGGCCGGCCAAAACGGCCGGCTCCGCCCGCGGACATGAGGCTACGGCGAGGGTCTGACCACCATCGCCGAGCCGCCGCCACGCCGCACGGTCTCGGCCGCCGCCTCGAAGGCTCCCCCGCCGAGCGGGTGGATCGCCGTGACGGCGCCGATCTCGTTCGGCGTCCCCGCGGAGGCCAGCACGTGACCGAGGGACCGGAGGTAGTCCCCGTCCGGGCCGGAGAGGATGAGCGGCTCGGCGCCCTCGGACGCCCCGTTGCGGGAGGAGAGCCGGGGCGCTGCGATGGCGTCGACCAGCGGCAGTCCGCGGTCGACGTATCCGAGGATGGTCTGGCTCACCGACGTGATGATCGTCGCGCCGCCCGGCGAGCCGACGGCGAGGTAGGGCCGGCCCTCCTTGAGCAGGATGGTCGGGCTCATCGAGGAGCGCGGGCGCTTGCCCGGGCCGGGCAGGTTCGGGTCGGTTCCCTCCGGCAGGATGGACAGCGGGGTGAAGTTGAAGTCGGTCAGCTCGTTGTTGAGCAGGAACCCGTATCCGGGCACGGTGATGCCCGAGCCGCCGGTCTGCTCGATGGTCAGCGTGTAGGACGCGACGTTGCCCCACTTGTCGGCGGTCACCAGGTGGGTCGTCGACTGACCGTCGTTGGGCTGGCCCTGTCGCGCGCGGGCCTCGGGGCAGGGGCCGTACGAGCCGTCGGGGTTGCCGAACGGGATCGGCCGCGTCTGGGCCTGGGTCGGGCTGAAGAGGCAGGCCCGCTCGGCGGCGAACGCGTCGCTGACCAGCTCGGACACCGGCACGCCCGCGACGTCGCCGACGTAGCGATTCCGGTCGGCGAACGCGGTGGCCGACGCCTCGGAGAACCAGTGCAGGTAGTTCGCCTTGTCCAGGCTGCTGAGGCGCTTCCCGGTCTTCGCCTCATACGCCTCGATGAGGTTGAGGATCTCGGCCACGGCGATGCCACCGGAACTGGGCACCGGCATGCCGTAGACGTCGAATCCCTTGTACTTAGACATGATCGGCGCCTTGGAAAGAGCCCGGTAGACCTCGAGGTCCTCCAGTGTCAGCTTTCCGTCTAGAACTGACCGGCCGTCCGTATGCGGGTTCCGGGCCTCGTCGACGACGGCCTGGCCGAGCTTGCCGCCGTAGAGGGAGGCGACGCCGTGGGTGCGTAGCTCGCGGTAGGCCTTGGCCATGTCGGGGTTGGTGAACGTCGAGCCGACCGGCGGCGGGGCACCGCCAGGGAGGAACACGGAGGCCGTGGCGGGGAAGACCTTGAATCGGTCGGCGTTGGCCGCCGTCTGGTCGTAGAAGGTCTGGTCGACGACGAAGCCCTTGCTGGCCAGCTGCTCAGCGGGCTTGAGCAGCTCGGACAGCCGCCAGGTCCCGAACGTGCGGGCCGCCTTGTCCCACAGCGCCGGGGTGCCGGGGACGCCGACCGAACGGCCGGAGTTCACGGCGGTCGCGAAGGGGTACGGCTGACCGGTGCTCAGGTCGATGAACGCCTGGGATGTGAAGTCCTTCATCGGGGCTGCCTCGCGCCCGTCGATGGTGGAGACCTTCTTGGACCTGGCGTCGTAGTAGACGAGGAACCCGCCACCCCCGATGCCGGCGCTGTAGGGCTCGGTGACGCCGAGCGCGGCGGCCGTCGCCACAGCGGCGTCGGCCGCGTTGCCACCCCGCGCGAGCACCTCGATGCCGATCTGGCTGGCGTCCCGGTCCACCGACGAGACCGCCCCGCCGGAGCCCACCATGAGCGGAACCTTGGGGAGATCCCCTGGCGGTTTGCCGTGCCAGCCGCGGTCCGCGACGGCGGGCGTGGCCGTAGCTAGGGCGAGCGCGGTGACGGCGCTGAGGCCGAGGAGGACACGAGTGCGGAGGCGGCTCATTTTTCGAACCTAGTCCTGTGGGGCCACTGTGTGCGCGTCGAGAACCGACCGGTTTGTGGCGTTTTCGATCAACAACGCGATCGGGGTGGATCGACCCCCTCCGAGGGTGGT
>JBKPKI010000026.1:0-1742 GCA_046731055.1 Actinomycetota bacterium
GCCTGAGATCGACATCGACGAACAGTCCGACGACGAACAGCTTGACGAAGGGCCGGTCGATGGTGGTGATCGTGGGTCGCCTCGTCGAGTGCGGTCGACCCGCCGGATAATGGGATTCCCGGACTTGCCGACCCTGCCGATGGAAGACCGGACCGTCGGCCGGGAGTTCGTGGACGGCAAGACGGGCAAAGTGTTCCGGCCGTCGATGTTCCTCACGCTCACCCTGCCCTCTTACGGGAAGGTCATTGAGGGCACCGGCGTCCCACGGACCCCGAGCGCGTATGACTACCGGCGGGCCGCGCTCGACGCGATCCTCTGGCCCCGGCTGCTGGACCGGTTCTGGCAGAACCTCCGACGGTGCGCCGGCTTCAAGGTGCAGTACTTCTCCGCGATCGAGGCGCAACGCCGGCTGGCCCCGCACCTGCACGCGGCCATCCGCGGCGCAATACCGAGGCAGACGATCAGGGCGGTGGTCGCGGCCACCTATCACGCCGCCTGGTGGCCGGCGCTCGACCGACAGCGCTACACGGAGGCGACCGGCTGGCCCGTCTACGACGCCGGCACTGGCCGGCATGTCGACCCGGACACCGGGGTTCCGTTGCCAACCTGGGATGAAGCCACCGAGGACCTCGACAAGCCAGCGCACGTCGTCTCGTTCGGGAAGCAGGTCGACGTCAAGGGTCTCCTCGGCGGAACAGTCGACTCGGACCGGGCGGTCAGGTACCTGTGCAAGTACCTGACCAAGAACGTCGCCGACACCTACTCCAACCAGCACCCCACCGCTACGGCCGCTGCCGCGTACGAGCGACACATCGACCGGCTACACGCCGAAGTCGTCGTCCTGCCGTGCTCACCTTGGTGCGCGAATTGGCTGCGATACGGGGTCACGCCGAAGGATGGCGGCCCCGGCCTCGTCCCGGGGCTGTGCCCGTCACCGGCGCACGACCGGGAGAACCTCGGCCTCGGCGGCCGCCGCGTCCTCGTCAGCCGGCAGTGGAGCGGCAAGACTCTTACCGAACACCGGGCTGACCGGCGCCAGGTCGTCGCCCAAGTCCTGGCCGCTGCCGGCATCGACGCCCCGGACGCGGACCGGCTCGCCGCCGACCGGACCCTCCCTGACGGCGGTCCCCGGTTCGTGTGGGCGGACGCCGATCCGGATGAGACCACCTACGTCGCCGTCATCGCCGCATCACTACGGCAGGCCCAGGCGTGGCGGTGCCAGTACGAGCACGCCAAGTCCGTGGCCGCGCAACGCGGTTCGCCACCTGTGGACACCAATTCAGCAACCGATGCCGCACCCGCGGCCTAACCAAGGGAGGGGTCATGGAAGGAAAGAATGAGAGCGGAGTTGAGCGGCTCTTGCTGAGTCCGGAGGAGGCCGCGGAGGTCCTCGGGGTCGCCCGGTCGACCATCTACGACCTCATGCGCATGCGGTTACTGGTTTCAGTGAAGATCGGTCGTCGTCGACTCGTGCCCGTGCGGGCGTGCCGGGATCTAGTCGACCGGATGATGGCCGAATCGGCATGACCCGGCGGCCGAATGGCGAAGGCAGCATCTGGCACCGCAAGGACGGCCGTTGGGTCGGTGCTACGTATGCGCTCACCAACACCGGCGGGCGGAAGCGGGTGCACATCTACGGGAAGACTCGGGCGGAGGTACGCGAAAGGCTCGCTCAACTCGAGTACGAGCTCGGTCGGGGGGTTCGTGTCCCGGTCGAGAACTGGACCGTGGGTGAGTACTTC
>JBKPKI010000027.1:0-12556 GCA_046731055.1 Actinomycetota bacterium
GGCGGGGCGACGGGCGGACGCTCGAGGAGAGGACACGTGCAGCTCCTAGCGGCGCGCTGGTGAGCGCGGCCGACTCGCGATCGGTCTGCCGGGACCGGACCCCGTCGGCCGGGGCCGGGACCGGCCCTCCGCTCGGAGCGTGGACTCCATCAACCGGGCCTCCCGGACGCCCGGCGGGTGCCTGGCGTCAGGATTGACGGTACGTCCCGATCCTGGGGGTGCGCCCAACTGGGGTGGGCGTGTCGCACGAGGGCCCGTCACTCAGGGCCCGCCGGCCTAGGCTCAGCGTCCGAAACGACGTTCCCGGTTCGCATACGAGCGGAGGGCCCGGAGGAAGTCGACGTGGCGGAAGTCGGGCCAGTACGCCTCGCAGAAGTAGAACTCCGACTTGGCCGATTGCCACAGGAGGAATCCGCCCAGCCGCTGCTCCCCCGAGGTGCGGATCACCAGGTCCGGATCGGGCTGGCCCTTGGTGTAGAGGTGCTGCGCGATCTCCTTGACCGTGATCGAGTCGGCGATCTGGTCGACCGGTGTGCCCTGTGCGGCGTGCTCGTGGATGAGCGAGCGCACCGCGTCGGCAATCTCGCGCCGCCCGCCGTAGCCGACCGCCACGTTGACGTGCAGCCCCTCGATCCCGCGCGTCGCCTCGGCCGACGCCTTGAGCGACTGGGCCGTCTCGGCGGGCAGCAGGTCGAGCGCCCCGATGGGGTGCAGCCGCCAGCGCCCCTCGATCGCGAGGTCGGCGACCGCGGTCTCGATGATCTTCAGGAGCGGGACGATCTCCTTCTTGCTCCGGCCGAGATTGTCGGTGGAGAGCAACCAGAGCGTCACGACCTCGACGCCCGCCTGCTCGCACCACTGCAGGAGGTCCTTGATCTTGTCCGCGCCGGCCTGGTGACCGTCGACCGTTTCGAAACCGTTCGCCCGCGCCCATCGACGGTTGCCGTCGAGCATCACTCCGACGTGCCGAGGCACCGCCTCGGGCGGGATCTGCCTGGCCAGCCGACGCTCGTAGGCTCCGTAGAGCACGTCGGTGAGGGGCACGGAGCCACCGTACCCCCGGCCTCGCGGGCGCTCGCCGAGCCGCAACACGGGCCCACGGTGTGGGTGCCTTCACAACCTACGAGTGCGTAACCTACGGCTCCGTAGGTTAGGCTGGGCGTATGCGCCAACAGCCCGCGCCTGCGGCCGCGCCGGACGTCCTCGGTGACCTCGTCGCCGCGGTCAAGCCGCGGCTGCGCGGCTGGCTACACGCAGCGACCTTTCCGCTGGCGCTGGTGGCCGGGATCGTGCTCAGCGTCCTCGCCCCGCCCGGCGCCCCGCGGGTCGGTGCCGTGGTCTTCACGGTGACGGCAGCGCTGCTCTTCGGGACCTCTGCGGTCTACCACCGCGGCCACTGGTCGGCCCCGGTCGCGGGCGTGCTCAAACGCCTCGACCACTCCAACATCTTCCTCATCATCGCCGGCACCTACACGCCGTTCGCGCTGTCGCTGCTGCCCCCCGACCAGGCGCGCACTCTCCTCCTTCTCGTGTGGAGCGGCGCGGTAGGCGGCGTCCTCTTCCGGGTCCTCTGGGTGGATGCTCCCCGGTGGCTCTACACCCCCATCTACGTGGCGCTCGGGTGGGTCGCCGTCTTCTACTTCGGCCCGCTGCTCCACTTCGGCGGCCCGGTCGTGGTCACGCTCATCACGGTCGGCGGGGTCCTCTACACGTTAGGCGCCGTGGTCTACGGCACGAAGCGGCCGAACCCGTACCCCGGCTGGTTCGGGTTCCACGAGATCTTCCACGCCTTCACCGTGCTCGCGTTCGTCGCGCACTACGTCGCGGCGTCGCTCGCGGTCTACGGCGCGGGGTCGGCGCTGTCGTCGGCGTCCTGACCCGGCTGGTCTGCCGGCTCCTGCGGCTTCTTCTCCCTGCGGCCGTCCCGCTCGGCCTCGCGAGCCTCCATCTCGGCCACCCGCTGCTGCTCCTTGTAGGCCATGCGGCGCATCCGGCTGTTCATGTTTCTCATGAGCAGCCAGAGCGCGACCGCCAGGACGAAAAAGGCCACAAACGCCCCGATGCCCGGCCCGACCGACGTCGACGGCGTTTCCATCAGTCCCCCGAGGTCGCCGCGAGGAGGTCCAGCGCGCCCTGGGGGTCGGGCCGAAGGTCGCGGACCGGGTCGAGGCCGCGCTTGACCGCGAGCGCGTCCGCCTCCTCCACGGACCCGAGCCCCGCGAAGAGGTCGTCCTCCGGGAGCTGCACCGGCACATACGAGACGACCAGCTCGTAGTCCTCGGTGGGCCATCCCTCCCGGACGAGATCGCGAGGCGTGTCGAACCAGCTGCCGTCCGGGTCGACCTGGGTGGCGTGCGCCAGCAGGGCGCGGTCGCGGATGTCGAAGTACTCGGCGCACGGGACTCGCGTCGTGACGTCGCGGTCGGCCCGCTTCCAGTTCTTGAGCCACTCGCCGTAGTCGGTCTCGATCCCCCGCTCGACCATGAGGTCGTAGAGCCGCTGGATCCGCTCCCGGTGCGACGACTGCACGTAGTACAGCTTCAGCGGCTGCCACGGCTCGCCGGCATGCGCGTATGCGTCCGGGTCGCCGGCGGCGGCGAAGGCGGACATCGACACGACGTGGCAGTTGACGTGGTCGGGATGCGGGTAGCCGCCGGTCTCGTCGTAGGTCACCAGGACGTGCGGCCGCGCCTCGCGGATCACCCGGACCAGCGCCTCGGTGGTCACCTCGATCGGCTCGGCCGCGAAGCAGCCGGCCGGGAGCGGCGGCAGCGGATCTCCTTCCGGCAGACCGGAGTCCACGAAGCCGAGCCAGGTGTGGTCGAACCCGACGATCGCCTGCGCCGCGGCCAGCTCGTCCCGGCGGACCTGAACCATGTCGCGCAGGATGTGCGGGTCGTCCTGGAGCTTGGGGTTGAGGACGTCGCCGCGCTCCCCGCCGGTGCATGAGACGACGAGGACGTGCTCGCCGTCGCGGACGTACTTGGCCATCGTGGCGGCGCCCTTGCTCGACTCGTCGTCGGGATGAGCGTGCACCGCCATGAGCCGCATCCCTCGAGGCTCCACGGTCAGCGTCCTCCGCTCGGGCACGGCGCGACTCGCCGCGCGCTCGGTCGTCGTTCTACGGTGAGCCATCATGTCACCGCCGAACTCGGCCCCACCGGACGCTCGTGCGTCCGCCGCCGCGGCGCGGCGCCGGCGCGGGTGGGCGGTCGCGGGCGGTGTCGTGGGCCTCGTGGTCGCCGTCCTCTTGGGCTGGTGGACGCTGCGCAACGAGGGCCAGCGCATCACCGCGACGACGATCGGCTACCAGGTCGAGAGCGACACCGCGGTCACGGTGAGCTTCGACGTCTCCAGACCGCCCGGCCTGGCGGTGACCTGCACCGTCCGGGCTCTGGACGGCCACTTCACCGTCGTCGGCAGCGCGGACATCGTCGTGCCGCCCGAGGGCGAGCGCGTGGTCCACCTGGAGAAGGCGGTGCGGACCACCAGCCGGGCGGTGACCGGAGTCGTGCAGGACTGCGTCCGCACCTGACCGTCTCGTTCGCGGTCTCGAGTCGCTCAGCGCATCTCGCGTCGCTCAGCGCACGGTATTCAGTGCGCTGAGCGACGGACCGTGCGCTGAGCGCCTGATCCACATCCAGAGCCGCCTGCGCGGCAAGGAGGATGCGTCGCATACCCCGACTTTGTTATCCTGAGGACTTCACGCCGCAGGAAACCGGGTCTGGACCTCACGGGTCCAGGCCCTTTCGTTAGGCGTCACCCAGCAGATCCAAGGAGCACACCGTGACCGAGACAGCGACCCAGAGCTTCCTGACGCAGGAGGCGTTCGACCGCCTCAAGGCCGAGCTCGAGCACCTGTCCGGCGAGGGCCGGGTCGAGATCGCCAAGCGCATTGAGGCGGCCCGAGACGAAGGCGACCTCCGCGAGAACGGCGGCTACCACGCCGCCAAGGAGGAGCAGGGCAAGATGGAGGCCCGGATCCGCCAGCTGAACCAGCTCCTCCTGACGGCCAAGGTTGGCGAGCCACCAGCCGACAACGGCATCGTCGAGCCCGGCATGCTGGTCACTGTCGAGATGTTCGGCGACGAGGAGACCTTCCTGCTCGGCCACCGCGAGATCAAGGACGACTCAGGCCTCGAAGTCTTTTCGGAGCAGTCCCCGCTCGGCAAGGCCATCAACGGCAAGAAGGTCGGCGACACCGCGTCCTACGACACGCCGGCGGGCAAGACCGTCGAGGTCACCATCCTCAAGGCGGCCCCCTTCACCGGCTGATCACTCACCTCAGCGCAGGATCGGCCGATAGCCGTCCGCGCGAAGCGCCCCGAGCACCTCTTCCCGGTGTTCGGGGCCTTTTGTCTCGACGTCGACGACGATCTCCGTCTCGTCGACCGACAGCGAGGACTCGTTGCGGTTGTGCCGAACCTCGATGACGCTGGCGTCCACGCTGGCGACGTCGGCCAGCAGCCGGGCCAGCGACCCGGGACGGTCCGGGACCCGCACCGCGAACGTGAGGTACCGCCCGGCCGCCGCCATCCCGTGCCGGATGATCCGGAGCATGAGCAACGGGTCGATGTTGCCGCCGGACAGCACGGCAACCGCCGGTCCTTCGAGGCGACCGGCCGCGGGGTCCATGAGCCGGGCGACCGCCGCCGCGCCGGCCGGCTCGACGACGAGCTTGGCCCGCTCCAGCAGGAACAGCAGCGCCCGCGAGAGGCTGGCCTCGCTGACCGTCTCCACCGAGTCGACCAGCTTCTCGATCACCGCGAACGGCACGTCGCCTGGGCGTCCGACCGCGATGCCGTCGGCCATCGTGGACATCCGCTCCAATGGCACCGGCCGGCCCGCTTCCAGCGAGACGGGGTATGCGGCGGCCTCCTCCGCTTGCACGCCCACCACCCGCACGCCGGGAGCCAGCGCGTGCATGGCGATCGCCACCCCCGCTAGCAGACCCCCACCACCGGCGCTGACGAGGACGGTGCGCACATCGGGGCACTGCTCGAGGATCTCCAGGCCGCAGGTCCCCTGCCCGGCGACGATGTCGGGATGGTCGAAGGGGTGGATCAGGACCGCGCCGGTGGCGGCCGCGAACTCGTGGGCCGTCACGAGACACTCGTCGACCGTGGTGCCGACGAACTCCACCTCCGCGCCGTAGCCCTTGGTCGCCGAGATCTTCGGCATGGGCGCCCCGTGCGGCATGTAGACCTTGGCGTGGATCCCGAGCAGCTGCGCGGCGAGGGCGACGCCTTGCGCGTGGTTCCCGGCGCTCGCTGCGACGACGCCGTGCGCCTTCTCCTCCTCGGAGAGGCGCGCCATCCGCGTGTAGGCACCGCGGATCTTGAACGACCCGGCCCGCTGGAGGTTCTCGCACTTGAGGAACACCTCGGCCCCGACCTTGGCCGAGAGTGCTCGGGAGTACTCGAGCGGGGTCGGCCGGACCACCCCCTGGAGCAGCCGCTCCGCGGCCCGGATGTCGTCGACGGTGACGGGGGGTGAGGCGAGGTCGGGCACGATCGCAGGCTACTCAGGACCGCCCAGCATGTGAGACCGGCCCAGAGCCGTCGCCAGTATCCGGGCCAGCTGCGGGGACACGTCGGCCAGGAGGCCGACGGCGAAAAGGAGGTATGCGACGTCGACGCCCTTCCGCGCCGCGCGGGGAACCCGCCACCC
Organism: Actinomycetota bacterium; assembly: GCA_046731055.1. GTDB lineage: Bacteria > Actinomycetota > Actinomycetes > Actinomycetales > Dermatophilaceae > Lapillicoccus. The sequence goes on from JBKPKI010000027.1 coordinate 5,671, forward strand.
ACCGGCATGGTCCCCGGTGACCGCGGCGAGCACTCGCAGACCCTGCTCGGCGGTCGCGTGGCGAAGCACGCCGCCGGAGCCCAGGACGACCCCGACGTTGCCCAGCGAGCGAGGGGACTGTCCGGGCGCCCGCCGAGCGTGCCGGCGGACTGCGACCAGCGCGGCGATCGTCGCGAGCTGGAGGTCGAGAGTCACGTCCTCGTCGTCGCGGGGAAGGTGGGCCGGGTCCGCCGCCACGGCGGTCGCATACCGGTGCAGCCCGGCCGCGACGGGTATCCGCTCGCGAGCCGCCGCCTCGACGACGTCGACCGCGTTCCAGCGGACGCCGAGGTCGCCCTCGACGGTGCGGGCGTTCCACAGAGTGCCCGCGACGTCCTGGCGCAGGGACGAGTCCTCGCCGTCCGGCGTCACGACGGAGAAGACGTCGGTCGTGGCGCCGCCCACGTCGACGACGAGGAGGTCGGTGCCGAGGACCTCGCCGGTGACCTCGACGCCGCGGAGCATCGAGTCCGGCGTGGGCGCCCGGACCATCTCCCGGAAGGCCGGGCTGCTCGAGAGACCCTTGCCGCCGATGACGTGGTCGAGGAACGTCGCCCGGATCGCCGAGCGGGCGCTGCCCGGGTTGATGAGGCCGATCTCGGGGACCACGTTGTCGGCGACGCGAACCGGCTGTCCGGCGTCGCGAAGGAGCGCTCCCACCTGGTCCTGGGCGTCGACGTTCCCCGCGACCACGATGGGGAGGCCCAGCGCCGCGCGGGCGAGGCGAGCAGCGTTGTGCCGCAGGACGTCGGCGTTGCCGCCGTCGGTACCGCCGACGAGAAGCAGGAGATCAGGCCGAGCACGGTCGACCGCTCGGACCTGCGCGTCGTCGAGCCGACCGGACGCGACGTGCACGACCTTGGCTCCGGCGCTGAGGCCGACGCGATAGCCCGCCTCGGCAGTGACCTGCCGCTCGTACCCCACGACCGCCAGCCGCAGCCCGCCCCCGGCGCTCGAGCACGCCAGCCTCGTCGTGTCGGGGTCGGCGCCGAGCCGCTCGGCGAGCGCGTGGCACCCGTCGAGGACGTCGGTTGCCCGGGTGGTCAGCGTCTCGGCGGTGCCGCGCACGGTGCCGTCGGCAGCGACGAGAACCGCTTTGGTGAACGTCGAGCCGACGTCGAGGCAGAGAACATCCGGCACGGTCAGCCGGTCCGGGTGGGGATGCGGCTGGCGAACCCTTCGTAGTCGAGGACCAGTCCCTCGTCGTCGACAGTCAGGACGAAGGCGCCATGGGCGGGATCGCGATATCGCCAGCAGGCCACACCGTCGCGGTCGGCGAGCCGCTCGTACGTCTGGTCGACACGGGCGACGCCCAACGCCGGGACGTCGACCCAGGCAACCCCGGAAGCAGCGGATTCACCGACACCCAGACCAGCCAAGCGCCGGATCGGGAAGGTGTTGGTGAGCGGCGTCGCCGCGATGTCGACGTCGAGGCAACCCTCGAGGTCGGGCCGAAGCGCCCCGTCCACGGTCCACCGCCCCTCGGACGCCTCGAGGACCCGGCGCTCCTCGCCGGCGACGGAGACCGACAGCACCTCGGCACGGCGGGTCACCCAGTCGGGCCCGACGACGACGCTGAACGTGCAGCTCAGCGTGTCGTCGCCGACCAGGATCTCGCTGCCGTGGAAGAGCCACCCGTCGGCCAGCGACTCGCGCCGGGCAATGCTCAACCCGCGGCTCTCGTCGTTCCGCTGCCAGGCGACCAGGGTCATGGCCGCCATGATGTCGAACCATGGACTCGGCTAGTCCGGCGGGCGCGACGGATGCTATCCGTGGGCGGTCAGGGCGGCGTCCAGGTCGTCGATGAGGTCGTCCGCATCCTCGATGCCGACCGACAGCCGGATGAGGTTGCGCGGCACCTCCAGCGGCGTCCCGGAGACCGACGCGTGGGTCATCCGCGCCGGATGCTCGATGAGCGACTCCACACCGCCCAGGGATTCGCCGAGCGTCCAGATCTGGGTCGCCCCGCAGACCGCCACCGCAGCCCGCTCACCGCCCTTGACGGCGATCGCCACCATCCCGCCGAACCGGTGCATCTGCTTCGCCGCCAACGTGTGGCCGGGATGCTCAGGAAGCCCCGGGTAGTAGACGCGCTCGACGGCCGGGTGCGAAACCAGGTGCTCAACGACGCGCTCGGCGTTGTCGCAGTGCTGCTCCATCCGGATCGCCAGCGTCTTCAGCCCTCGCAGCACGAGCCAGGAGTCGAAAGGCGCCGCGATCCCGCCGATCGCGTTCTGGTGGAACTCGATCCGCTCGGCAGCGTCCGAAAACCCTTTGGCGCCAAGGTCTTTGGCGATGACGACGGCACCGCCGATGACGTCGCTGTGCCCACCCGCATACTTCGTGGTCGAGTGGGTCACGATGTCGGCGCCGAGCGCGATGGGGCTCTGGAGGTAGCTGGTCGCGAACGTGTTGTCGACGACGAGCAGGGCGCCCGCGGCATGGGCGACCTCGGCGATGCCGGCGATGTCGGCGATGCCGAGGAGCGGGTTCGTCGGCGTCTCGACCCACACCAGCTTGGTGGCGCCCGGCCGGATCGCGTCGCGCACCGAGTCGACGTCGTGGATGGAGGCGATGGTGTGGTCGATGCCGCCGGGTCCGGCCACCTTGTTGAAGTACCGGTAGGTCCCGCCGTACGCGTCGGACGGCACCACGACGTGGTCGCCGTGGCTGAGGAGGGCCCGGACCACGGTGTCCTGCCCGGCAAGGCCACTGGCGAACGCATACCCGCGTTCTCCGCCTTCGAGGGCGGCGAAGCACTCCTCGAGCGCGGTCCGGGTGGGGTTGGCGGAGCGGGAGTACTCGTACCCGCCCCGCAGCCCGCCGATGCCGTCCTGCTTGTACGTGGACGTCTGGTAGATCGGCACCACGACCGAACCGGTGGCCGCATCGGGCTCCTGGCCGGCGTGGATGGCCCGGGTGGCGAAGCCGTTCAGGCGGCGGGAAGACGTCACCGGGCGAGCGTAGTGCTGGGTGCGGAGGCACTCGACGCGGCTCCCGGAAGGCGCCGTGTGACACTGGAGCGGTGATCTTCGGACTCGGTAGGAAGACGTCGATGGTGTCCCGTGAGGATGCCCTTTCGGGGCGCGACCGGCGCCCGTTCGAGGTGGACCCGACTCATGTCGTCCTCGGCACTCCGATCGACGGCCCGTGGCCGGAGGGCTCGCAGGTGATCTACCTCGCGATGGGCTGCTTCTGGGGCGTGGAGCGGATCTTCTGGCGGCAGCCGGGAGTGGTCGCGACGGCGGTCGGCTACATGGGCGGATATACGCCGAACCCGACCTACGAGGAGACCTGCACCGGACTGACCGGGCACGCCGAGACCGTCCGCGTCGTCTACGACCCCGAGCAGACCAGCGCCGAGCTGTTGCTCAAGGAGTTCTGGGAGAACCACGACCCGACGACACCGAACCGGCAGGGCAACGACGTCGGCACCGCATACCGGTCGGCCATCTACTGGACGACGAAGGAGCAGGAGCGGGCCGCGATCGCGACGCGCGACGCCTTCCAGAAGGTCCTCACCGACAACGGGTACGGCCAGATCACAACGGAGATCCGGTCGGCCGAGGACGCGGGGCCGTTCTACCTGGCCGAGGACTACCACCAGGGCTACCTCCACAAGAATCCCGGCGGCTACTGCAACCACGGGCCGAACGGGATGACCTGCCCGGTCGGCGTCGTTCGCCAGGACCAGCTGCCCGCACAGCAGGACATCGCCCGACCACAGTCCTGAGTGTCGGCGCCCTGCGGGAGGATTCCGGCATGGCGTACGACGAAGAGCTCGCGAACCGGATCCGCACCGAGGTCCAGGACGTCGACGGCGTCACCGAGATGCGGATGTTCGGCGGCCTGGCCTTCCTCGTCGGCGGCAACATGGCGGTCGCCGCGAGCGGTCAAGGCGGCCTGCTGCTGCGGGTCCATCCGGCCGACACTGAGTCGCTCGCCGCCGAGCCGCACGCCGACCGGTTCGTCATGCGTGGCCGCGAGATGGACGGCTGGCTGCGCGTCGAGCCGGAGGGCGTCGAGTCCGACGCGGACCTCGCGCGGTGGATCGAGATTGGTGTCCGGTATGCGTCCTCGCTTCCGCCGAAGTAGCTAGCGGTCCCGCGTCCCTCGCCTCAAGACGGCGCCGATCTCCTCGACCTCGCTCAGCTCGCCGGTGGCTACCGCAATGACGAGGTCGTACGCCTCGTCCTCGGACAACGTCAGGCTTCGGCCGTTGACGCCCAGGAACGCAATCGTCGCCGCTAGGCCAAGACGCTTGTTGCCGTCGATCAGTGCGTGGTTCCGCGTGATCGACTGGAGTAAGGCGGCCGCCTTGGTCTCGAGATCGGGGTACGCGTCTTCACCGAAGGCACTCGCCTGTGGCCTGGCTGCCGCGGACGAGATCAGACCGTGATCCTTGACCAGGACCTCGTCGACAACCCGAGCGGCGATGGCGAGGAGCTCTGGCTCGGTCAGGTAAATCACTCGCCGAGCCGCCGGAGCGCCTCCGCGTAACGCGGGAGCTCTTCATCGAGGACGCGCGTCAAGAGCTCGGCACGACTGTGCCGCTCGATGTATTCACGAACCGAGTCGCGCGCGACGTCCTGCATGGATCGCGACTCCAGCTCGGCCTGACGCCGCAGCGCCGCAGTCTCGTCTTCGGTCAACCTCAGCGTCATCGCCATACCGCGATGGTATCAACATAGATACCAGTGAAGGCCGGCCCAGCCGGATCTGAGGGCACCGCCCGATCCGGGCCAGGGACCCTGCGACGCATCCTGCCGGCATGACAGACACCATCACCACCACCAACGCCAGCGACCCGGTCTACTGGCTCAACCGCGACGATGCCGAGGCGCGCCGGCTGATCGTCCAGGGTCGGTTCTACTACCCCTCCACGCGCTGGATCCTGCTCCGCGGTGGTATCCGGCCCGGCATGAAGGTCCTCGACGTCGGCAGCGGCTCGGGCGACGTGGCCATGGCGGCCCGCGAGATCGTCGGCCGGCGAGGGTCCGTCGTCGGAGTGGACCGGAACGCCGAGATCCTGTCGGTGGCGCGAGTCCGCATGCACGAAGCGGGGTACCGCAACGTGACCTTCGTCCCCGGCGACATCCGCCCGCTCGTGCTCGGGACCGACTTCGACGCCGTCGTGGGGCGCTTCGTCCTCAAGTACGTCGGCGACCCTGTGTCCGCGCTCACCGCCGCGGTCGGTCACGTCAAACCGGGTGGCATTGCGGTGTTCCAGGAGATGAGCTTCACCCTCGACTCGCTGACCACCGATCCCTACGTCCCGCTGTGGGGCCAGGTCTGGTCGTGGATCTGCGCCGCGGCGGTGCGGGCCAAGATCGAACCGGCGATGGGCCACCGGATGCGGGAGGTGTTCCGCGCCGCCGGCCTGACCGGTGACCGCCGAGGAGGTCGACATCGAGACGATGAGCCAGCGGCTGCGCGCCGCGACCCTGGCCAGCGACGCCACGGTGAAGTACCCGAACCTCGTCGGCGTATGGGGTCGCAAACCCGAGCAAGCACGGCGCTGAGTGGCGGTCCGCCGGGTTGACGGCGTCAACGTTGACCGCGATGTGAGGAGCAGCGGACCGTATGTGACATGAGCACCGTCGCTGCGGCCGCACCCTCAACCCCGCCCGAGGCACTCGTTGCGCCGCCCGGCCTGGCCGGGGTGATCGTCGCGACGACCGCCTTGTCCGACGTTCGCGGGCAGGAGGGGTTCTACCACTACCGCCAATACGATGCCGTCGACGTGGCGCGCTCCTGCTCGATCGAGGAGGTCTGGCACCTTCTCCTGCGCGGCCGCCTCCCCAACGCCGACGAGCTCGCCGCCTTTCGCGCGACGATCGTGGAGGCCCAAAAGCTCCCGGAAGAGGTCGTGCACGCCCTTGCTGGACTGGCCGCCGTCACGCCACCCGCGACCAGTCCGATGACCCGGCTTCGCACCGCCCTGTCCATGCTTGGCGGGGCGCTGGAGCTCCAACCGGTCTGGGACCTCGCACCCGAGCAGCGTGAGCGCGACGCCATCCGGGTGGCCGCACAGGTCCCGGTCCTGACCGCCGCCGCATACCGTCGGAGCCAGGGACTCGACCCGGTCCCGCCGCGGCCCGACCTCGGCTATACGGCGAACCACCTCTGGATGATTACCGGCGAGGAGCCCACCGACGAGCACGTCCGGGCCCTCGAGCGGTACCTCTGCCTCACCGTCGACCACGGGTTCAACGCCTCGACGTTCACGGCGCGGGTGGTGGCCAGCACCGGCGCAGATGTCGCCGCCTGCGTCGTCGCGGCGCTCGGAGCGCTCTCCGGGCCGCTCCACGGCGGGGCACCCAGTCGGGCCCTGGACTCCCTCGACGCCATCGGCGCTCCTGACAACGCCCGGCCGTGGGCCGACGCCCAGCTGGCCGCCGGAAACCGGATCATGGGTTTCGGCCACGCGATCTACCGCGGCAAGGACCCGCGCTCGGAGCTGCTCCGCGAGACGGCCGAGGAGCTCGGTGGTCCCCTCGCCGATCTTGCGGTCGCCGCGGAGCGAGCCATCGACGACGCCCTGGACGCAGCGCGGCCCGACCGCATCCTGAGAGCCAACGTCGAGTTCTACGCCGGCGTCGTTCTGCACGAGTGCGGCGTACCCCGCGAGATGTTCACGCCGACCTTCGCGGTGAGCCGGGCCATGGGCTGGACTGCGCACATCGTCGAACAGGCCCGGGACCGCAAGATCATCCGGCCCAGTGCCCGGTATGCGGGCCCGCCGCCTCCGCAACCGGTCCCGCCACTGGCGTCCCGCTGAGTTCGTGCGCCTCGCCGCGGCCCGGACTCAGCGGGCGTCGCCGGTGTAGACGGCGCGCGGCCGGAA
>JBKPKI010000028.1:0-12214 GCA_046731055.1 Actinomycetota bacterium
GGGCGGCGGCAACCGGCCGATTCGCGCGAAGGGCGGGCGATGGGAGCAACCCTCTTCTGGGGAGCGGTCTCCGCGTCGTCGCTCCTCATCGGGGCCGTGCTCGGCGTCACGCGGACGTGGAACGCCAGGGCGCTCGGGCGCGTCCTGGGTTTCGGCGCCGGCGCGTTGATTTCCGGGTCGCGTTCCAGCTGACCCGCGGCGGGTTCCAAGCGGCCGGTCCATGGCCTATCACCATCAGCGTGGCCGCCGGAGCCTTCGTCTTCTTTTTCGCCGACCGCGCCGTGGAGCAGTGGGCGATCCGGACCGGCGGCATGGCTGGCCTGTCGCTGGCGCTGGGCGGCCTGCTCGACGGCATCCCCGAGCAAGCGGTCCTCGGCATCGGGTTGTCCCACGGGGAGGGCGTGTCCGTCGCCCTGCTGATGGCGATCTTCGTGTCCAACCTCCCGGAGTCGATCGGCTCCTCGACCCAGATGCACCAGGGCGGGAAGAGCACCCGCTACGTCCTCCTGCTGTGGCTGGCCGTGGCGCTGGTATGCGTCATGTCGACGTGGCTCGGGTACCTCGCCGCCAACGTCACGAGAGGCCGTTTCGAGGGGCTCGTCGACGGTTTCGCCGCGGGCGCGCTGCTCGTGATGCTCGTCGGCGCCTTGATCCCCGAGGCGCAGAAGCAGGCCGGTCGGTTGGCCGGGCTAGCAGCGGTCCTCGGCTTTGCGGTGGCGTCCGGTCTCGCCGTGGCATCCTGAACCCCCTCATCGGGGTCGGCCCGAGCGGCGGTCGACGCCTGCCCGCCGGGCGCCGAGCACCGTACGCTCGGGCCGTGGCTGATGTGTATTACGACCTCGGTACCTACAGCCGCCCCGTGGACACGGAGTCACCGCAGGCGCAGGAGTGGTTCGACCGCGGCGTGGTGTGGGCGTACGCCTTCAACCACGAGGAGGCGATCGCCTGCTTCGAACGAGCCCTCCTCGAGGACCCGAACCTCTGGGCCGCCCGCTGGGGCATCGCGTACTCGGTCGGCCCCAACTACAACAAGGGGTGGGACGCATTCGACCCGGTCGACCTCAACACCAGCCTCGACCGGGCGAGGGCGGAGCTCGACCGGGCACGCGAGGCCCTCGACAGTGCGGCAGCCAGCGGCAACCCGGTCAGCGAGCCGGCCGCCGCTCTGGTCGCGGCGCTGACCCGCCGGTATGCGGACGTCGTGCCGGACGACGACACCAGCTGGCAGGCCGGGCACGAGGCATACGCCGACGCCATGGCCGCGCTCGCCGCCGATCACCCCGCGGACGTCGACATCCTCGCCCTGGCGGCGGACGCCCTGGTCAATGTCACCGCCTGGGCCCTATGGGACCCGCTCAACGGAGAACCGGCTCCGGGCTCCCGGGCCCGCGAGGCCGAGCGCCTGCTCGACGCGGCCCTCGATCTGCCCGGTGGCCGGGAGCATCCCTTCGTCCTCCACCTGCACATCCACCTGCTGGAGATGTCGGAGCGGCCCGAGGCCGCACTGTCGAGTGCCGACCGGCTCCGCGGACTGGTCCCGGACGCCGGTCACCTGCAGCACATGCCGAGCCACCTCGACGTGCTGTGCGGCGACTACCACTCGTCGATCGTCGCGAACCAGCGGGCCGTGGAGGCGGACCGCCTCTTCGTCGAGCGGTCGGGTCCCCTCAACTTCTACTCGCTCTACCGCGCCCACGACCTCCACTTCATCGTGTACTCGGCGATGTTCCTCGGCCGGTACCAGGACGCACTCGACGCGGCCGACGAGCTCGGCGGGCAGCTCACGCCGGAGCTGCTGCGGATCGAGAGCCCGCCCATGGCCGACTGGCTCGAGGCGTTCGTCCCACTGCGGACCCACGTCCTCGTCCGCTTCGGGCGATGGGACGAGCTCGTCGCGCAGCCGCTTCCCGAGGACCAGGAGCTCTACTGCTCGACGACCGCGATGGTCCTCTACGGCCGCGCGGTCGCTCAGGCCGCGCTGGGCGACGTCACCGCCGCGGCTGCCACGCGCGAGGAGTTCGTGGAGGCTGTGAGCCGAGTACCCGAGACGCGCTACCTCTTCAACAACACCGCGCTGGACATCCTCGCGATCGCCGGCGCCATGCTGGACGGTGAGATCGCCTACCGTCAGGGCCGGTTCGACGAGGGCTTCACGCACCTGCGAGAGGCCATCGCCCTCGACGACGCGCTGCCGTACGACGAGCCGTGGGGCTGGATGCAGCCGACGCGACACGCATACGGTGCCTTGTTGCTCGAACAGGACCGTGTCGAGGAGGCGGCGGCGGTGTATGCGGCGGACCTCGGGCTCGACCCGGCGGTGAGCCGCTCGGTTCACCACCCGGGCAACGTGTGGAGCCTGCACGGCTACCACGAGAGCCTGGAGCGCCTCGGCCGCCACGACGAGGCGCGGATCGTCGCCCAACAGCTGGCGGTCGCGTCGGCGCGGGCGGATGTGCCGGTCCTCGCGTCGTGCGCCTGCCGTCTGGAAGCCTTCGCCGGGACGCATGGTCACGGCCACCAGTGACGAAGGTCTGGAGTCTGTTCGGATCGGGTCAGGAGCCCTTCAGCCAACTCACCGTGACGCTACCGTCAAGGTCGCGCCGCTCGCGAGCTGACCGCCTTACCTGGCCCCGTGGCATACACCGGCGTATGCGGCGGGGCCGGGTTCGCGAGGCGGATGGGGAGCTCCCGAGGGGCTTCTAGGGTGCGTGGACACGCTCCGGAACGAGGTCTTCACCCCGGACGCCGTTTGGCACCTGCCGGGGGCGTGGCTACTTCGCCGGCCCGAAGGAAGGGGTTGACGCGATTCTCCAGTTCTTCGCCGACATCTTCGAGCGGTCGGGCGGCACGCTACAGGCGTTGCTCGACGACGTCGTTGCCGGCGATGACCGCACCACCTCCCTCAACCGGAATGTCGCGATGCGCAACGAGAGACGCCTCGACCAGAAGGCGGTCCTCGTCTTCGGCATGGTGGACGGCCGAGTCGCCCGGTTGGAGTAGTACTTCGACGACACGACCTACAACGACGAGTTCTTGGCCTGACGCGGCGGTCCGCACCACGGGCGATGGCAGACTCGCGCGCATGGATCGCGACACCCCGGGCCGCGAGCAGACCCTCCGGTTCCTGGCCGCACCCACGGACGCGGGGTACTCGGGGAGTGTCAGCGGCGGTCGGGTGATGGAGTGGATCGACAAGGCCGGGTATGCGTGCGCGGTCGGCTGGAGTGGCCGGTACTGCGTGACCGTCTACGTCGGCAACGTCCGGTTTACCCGGCCGGTCGCCATCGGCGACCTCGTCGAGGCGACAGCGCGGCTGGTCTACACCGGTCGCACCAGCATGCACATCCTCGTCAGGGTGCGGTCCGGTTCACCGCTTGGGACCTCGCTCGAACCGGCGACGGAGTGCCTCATGGTCTTCGTCGCGATCGGGGACGACGGCCGGCCGACACCCGTTCCGGAGCTGCCGGACGGTGACGTCGAGGACCTGGCCCAGAAGGAGGCCGCCGTCCGGCGTATCGACGTGCGGGCGAAGATCAGCGCGGCGATGGCCGAGCAGTCCTACACCGAGGCCAGCACCGCTCCCCGGGTCGTGTTGCGGTTTCTCGCGGCGCCCAGCGACGTGAACTGGGGCGGGAAGGTGCACGGCGGCATCGTCATGCGCTGGATCGACGAGGCGGCCCACGTCCTGGTCACCCAGTGGATCGGCGACGCCGCGAACGTCGCGGTGTATGCGGGCGGCGTCCGGTTCTACCAGCCGCTGCGGATCGGGGACCTCGTCGAGGTTGAGGCTCGGCTCATCTACACCGGCCGCACCAGCATGCACGTCAGCGTGCACGTCCGGTCGGGTAACCCGGCCGGGGCCGAACGGCGCCTGACCACGCACTGCCTGATCGTCTTCGTCGCGCTGACGCCGGAGGGTCGGTCGACCGCGGCCCGGAGGTGGGAGCCCACGACGGAGGAGGACGTCAACCTGTTCCAGCACGCTCAGCACCTCATCGAGCTGCGTTCGGCCGTGGACGACATCGACCCGGTTATCGCCTGACCCCTCACCCTTTCCGCCTTCAAGGCTCACGTTGTCATCGATTCCGGGCCACTTAAGCCGTCCGGATCGGCAGCAACGTGAGCCCGGAAGCGGGAAGCCGGGGCGGCGAGGGCCTGCGGTAGCGTCGGCCATGCCCCGCCGTCGACGTCGACACTCGGAGGTCCCGGCCCGTGACTGCTCAGCCCATGACCGACGTCGACGTCGCCCGGGGCACGCCGGCGACGCCGGTCTTCTTCCTGTCGGACAGCACCGGCATCAGTGCGGAGACGATGGGTAACGCGCTGTTGATCCAGTTTCCGCAGCTGCGGTTCGAGCGTCGGCTGTTCCCGTTCATCTCCACGCCGGAGGAGGCTCGTCGCGTGGTCGAGGTCCTCGATCGGGCGGCCGAGGGACCGGTCACCCCGATCGCGTTCACCACGGCGGCGACCGACGAGATCCGTGAGGTCCTGCACACCACCAAGTGCCCGATGATCGACTTCTTCGAGCTGCACATCTCGCGGGTGGAGTCGATCTTCGGCGTGCCGGCGGCCCGCGTCGCCGCGCAGCTGCACGGGGTGGGGGACGTGCAGCGGTACAACGCGCGGATGGCGGCGATCGAGTACTCGATCGAGCACGACGACGGCCAGAGCCTGCGGGCGATGGACAAAGCGGAGGTGGTGCTGATCGCGCCGTCGCGATGCGGGAAGACGCCGACGACGATGTACCTGGCCCTGCAGCACGGGCTCTTCGTCGCGAATTACCCGCTGGTCGAGGAGGACCTCGGGACCACCGAGCTGCCCCGGCCGATTCGGCACCTGAAGGACCGGGTGATCGGGCTGGTGGCGACACCCGCGCGGCTCTCGGAGGTGCGCCAGCAACGACGGCCCAACTCGCGGTATGCGTCACTGGAGCAGTGCACGTACGAGCTGCGCCGGGCCGAGGCGATGTATGCGGCCAACCGGCTCCCGGTCATCAACTCGACGACGAAGTCGGTCGAGGAGATGTCCACGCTGATCGTCCAGACTCTCTCGTCACGAAAAGGAGCGACCGCGTGAGCGTGAACGTGAAGTGGTTCTCGTCGTTGGGGATGGGGGACCTGGAGGAGGTTGGTGGGAAGAACTCGTCGTTGGGGGAGATGATCGGCAATCTGGCGTCGGCCGGGGTGCGGGTGCCGGATGGGTTCGCGACGACGGCGTCGGCGTTCCGGGACTTCGTCAATCAGGAGGGTCTGGCGGGGCGGATCACGGGGTTGATGGAGGGGTTGGACGCCGACGACGTAGAGGCGTTGGCGCGGGTGGGCAAGCAGGTGCGACAGGCGATCGTGGACCAGCCGCTGCAGCCGGAGCTGGAGCGGGAGGTGCGGGACGCATACGAAAGGCTCGCCGGTGAGGCGGGAGATGAGGCGAGCTTCGCGGTGCGGTCGTCGGCGACGGCGGAGGATCTGCCGGATGCGTCGTTCGCGGGGCAGCAGGAGACGTTCCTGAACATCCGCGGGATCGGCGCGGTGCTCAAGGCCGTCCATGAGGTGTTCGCGTCGTTGTACAACGACCGGGCGATCGCCTACCGGGTGCACCACGGGTTCGACCACGACCAGGTCGCGTTGTCGGCGGGGGTGCAGCGGATGGTCCGCTCGGACGTCGGCGCGTCCGGGGTGATGTTCACCATGGACACCGAATCGGGGTTCACCGATGCGGTGTTCGTGACGGCGGCGTACGGCCTGGGTGAGGGCGTCGTGCAGGGGGCGGTGAACCCGGACGAGTGGTATGTGTGGAAGCCCGGGTTGAAGGACGGGAGGCCGGCGGTGCTGAAGCGGGGGGTCGGCGCCAAGGCGACGAAGATGGTGTTCACGCAGGACCGATCCGTCGGCAAGACAACGGAGTTCGTCGACGTCGACCCGGCGGACCGGGCGAGGTTCTCGCTGTCTGATGCGGAGGTGGAGGAGCTGGCCCGGCTCGCGGTGTCGATCGAGGAGCACTACGGCCGGCCGATGGACATCGAGTGGGGCAAGGACGGGGTCGACGGTCAGCTGTACATCTTGCAGGCCCGGCCGGAGACGGTGCAGTCGCGCCGGACCGGGGCGAGCCTGCAGCGCTACCGGGTGGACGGGCGTTCGGCCACCGTGTTGGTGGAGGGTCGGGCGATCGGACAAAAGGCCGGCGCCGGTGCAGTGCGGGTGTTGTCGTCGGCGGACCAGATGCGCGAGTTCGGTGAGGGGGAGGTGCTGGTCGCGGACATGACCGACCCCGACTGGGAGCCGATCATGAAGCGGGCCAGCGCGATCGTCACCAACCGGGGTGGCCGGACCTGTCACGCGGCGATCATTGCCCGGGAGCTGGGCATCCCGGCCGTAGTCGGAACCGGATCGGCGACCAGGGAACTGGCGGACGGTCGGGAGGTGACCGTCTCATGCGCCGAGGGTGACACCGGGTTTGTGTACGACGGGCGGCTGGACATCCAGGTGGAGGAGACCGACCTCGGCAAGATGCCCGCCATCGATGTCGGGATCATGATGAACGTCGGCACCCCGGACCAGGCGTTCGCGTTCTCGATGCTGCCCAACGAGGGCGTCGGTCTCGCCCGGCTGGAGTTCATCATCAACCGGCAGATCGGCATCCACCCCAAGGCCCTGCTCGACCACGCCGCCGGCATGCTCGCCGGCGACGACCCGGAGCTGGCGCGCCAGGTCGACCAGGCGGTCGCCGCATACCCCGGCCCGCGGGAGTTCTTCGTGCACCGGGTCGCCGAGGGCGTGAGCACCATCGCCGCGGCGTTCTACCCGAAGCCGGTCATCGTGCGCATGTCCGACTTCAAGTCCAACGAGTACGCCAACCTGGTGGGCGGCCCGAACTACGAGCCGCACGAGGAGAACCCGATGATCGGGTACCGCGGCGCGTCCCGGTACCTGTCGCCGGACTTCGTCGACTGCTTCGCCATGGAGGCCGAGGCCCTGCGCTACGTCCGCGACGGGATGGGCCTGACCAACGTGAAGGTGATGATCCCGTTCGTGCGCACGCTGACGGAGGCCCGCGGCGTCATCGACCTGCTCGCCGAGCACGGCCTCAAGCGGGGCGAGAACGGGCTGCAGGTCATCATGATGTGCGAACTGCCGTCCAACGCCGTCATCGCCGAACAGTTCCTCGAGCACTTCGACGGGTTCTCCATCGGCTCCAACGACATGACCCAACTGACCCTCGGCCTCGACCGCGACTCCGGCCTCGTCGCCGCCGGGTTCGACGAACGCGACCCCGCCGTGCAGCACATGCTCGAACTGGCCATCGCCGCCTGCAAGAAACACGGCAAGTACGTCGGCATCTGCGGACAAGGCCCCTCCGACCACCCCGACCTTGCCGCCTGGCTCCTCGACCAACACATCGACACCATGAGCCTCAACCCCGACACCGTCGTCGACACCTGGATGGCACTCAGCCGGCGGTAGCGGCGGGCCCGTTGACCAAGCTGCGCTCAATCGGCGTCGTCCTGGTTGCCACGGCGAGCGCTCCCGTGCCTGCCGACGGTTCCCGTCAGGTCTGCGTCCTTAGTCCGATGCAGCCAAGACCGCGTCCGCCTCGATCTCGACCAGCCAGGCCGGATCGATGAACCGGCTCACCTGCATGAAGGTCATCGCCGGACGCACGGAACCGAAGAACTCGCCGTGCACCTGGCCGACGACCTTCCAGTGATCGATGTCGACGAGGAGGACGCGGGTGCGTATGACGTCGTCCAGCGACGCCCCGGCACCGTGCAAGGCCTCGCGGATCGTCTCGAGGCAGTGTCGCGACTGCCCTTCGATGTCGCTCGGTCCACCGACCGCAGCCGTTCCCGACACGGCGACCACCTGGCCCACGCGCACTGCCCGAGAAAAGCCGAGCTGCCTCTCGTACGGAGAGCCACTGCTCACCTGTTGCCTCATCGTTGTCATGCAGCGTTCCCTTTCCCGGTGAACCTGAGAGATTTTGTCGTGACATTGTTACGTTCGAACTTGCGTCTCGATATTCTGTGTCAATGACCGCTCACCTCGTCGACCTCCGGATCGACCGCGGTTCGCCGGTCCCGCTCTACCATCAACTCGCGGAGCAGCTCAGCAGCGCCATCCGCGAGGGTCAGCTGGAACCCGGGGACCCATTCGAGAACGAGCTGGCGATGTGCGAGCGGCTGGGTCTTTCTCGGCCGACGGTCCGGCGCGCGATCCAGGAGATGGTCGACCAGGGCCTCCTTGTCCGCCGGCGGGGAGTCGGCACCACCGTGGCGAACCGAAAGGTTCACCGGCGGTTCGAGCTGTCGAGCTTGTTCGACGAGCTCAAGCGGGCTGGGCGAGCGCCGCATACGACTGTCCTCGAGCTCGAGCGAGTACAAGAGCCCCGAGCCGCAACCGCGCTCGATCTCCCCGAGAGCACCGAGTTGCTGGCCATCCTCCGGCTGCGGCTCGTCGAGGACAAGCCACTCGCGCTCCTGCACAACTGGCTGCCGCGGGAGTACTTCGACCTCACCCGAGAGGAGCTGGAGGCGACCGGGCTCTACGACGCCCTCCGGACCCGCGGGGCGAAACCGGTGGTCGCCCGGCAGAGCATCGGGGCGCGCATGCCGACACCGGCGGAGCGGCGGCACCTCAACCTCCGCGGCGGGCAGCCGGTGCTGACCATGACCCGCATGGCCTTCGACGTCTCGGGGAAGGCGGTCGAGTTCGGCGACCACAGCTACCGGGCGGAGGACTACGCCCTCGACATGGTCGTCGACGAGCGCTGACGCTCACGATGGGCTCAGCCGGCCCGGGATGTTGAGCGGGGTCACCACTTGGACGTTCGCCGGCGTAGATGTCGGGGCGCCGGGAAGCAACCGGTGGTACCGCAGGACCTGTCGGATCGCGTTGCGTGCGTCGGCGTGCAGGTCGTGGTGGAGGACGGCCGTGAGCGTATGTGTGTGCAGCAGCTCCAGGTTGTCCTGGTCGAGGTCGTGGGCCACGTGCACCAAACGGACACGTCGTGCGGTCGCGAACGCCTCGACGATCGCGCGGTTGCCGCCGCCGACCGAGTAGGCACCCGCCAGGGAGCGATGAGACCGGAGCTCCTTCTCCACCAAAGCTCGTAGCGGGTCGTCGAGTCCCTCGGTCTCAGTGATCGCCACGATTCGCCGGCGTGGCGCCAGCCCGGCCAGGTGGTCGCGAAAAGCTTGGTAGCGCTCGCTCTCGCCGAAGAACGTCGAGCGGCTGAGCGTTACCAGGACGTCTCCGCGCTTGGCCCCGAGCCAGCCAGCGACAAGGTATGCGGCGGTGGCGCCGGCCGAGCGGTTGTCCAGTCCGACGTAGGCGATCCGCCCGCTGTCGTGGATGTCAGTGACGAGGGTGACCACCGGGATGCCGCGGTCGGTGAGCCGACGGACGGCGGCGGCGACGGCCGGTTCGTCGGGCGCCTTGAGCAGAACCCCGTGCGCGGTCCGGCCGCGCATCCCGATCCGGTCCAGGGTCGCCACCGCGTCGTCGACGTCGGCATGCTCGCCGAACCGGAACCGTGCCCTCAGGGCGGCGGGTCGCGCTGACCCCAGCTGCGCCTCGAGCGCCTCGCGATACGCCGAGGAGAACCGCTGCGGAGCCTGCATGACAACGTCGAGGACCAGCGTGCGCGCGCCGAGTCGCAGCTGAGACTGCTGGCGATCCAGGTCCAGAACGGCCTGCTCCACCGCTCGGACCGCTCGGGGGCTGATTCCAGGACGCCCGTGGAGAACCCGGTCGACGGTCGCCCGCGACAGCTGCGCCTGCGAGGCGATGTCGTCGACGCGGTGCTCCTTCGTCACGTCGCCAGCGTAGGGAGCGACCGCGTTGATGAGGCGTTTCTGAGGCGAACCGAGACGACTGGAAGCCAGGACTGCGGTCGATGCTGGTCGCCAGGCATACCCAGCACCGAAGGAGAAATCCATGAGCGCCACCGCCGCCCTTCCGTTCACCTACAAGCGGATCACCGCCGCCGACGCCCGGCTCGAGGACCTGGTCAACGTCCTCGCGGAGCAGACCCAGCTGGCCGTCTACCCGCACGCGACAGACGTCACGCAGCAGGTCCTCGTCTATGAGACATCGACCATCACTGGACTCGACGGCGACGAGACTCTCTCGCTCGAGGGCGAGATCGCCCGGGCGTTGCGCACGGGTCCCGGCATCGTCGTCTTCAGGCGCGCCTTCGACGCCGCCGTGGTCGACCGGGCGACCGCGGCGTTCCTCGCAATGATCGCCGCACAGCGCGAGTCCGGGGCGGCAGGTGGTGACCACTTCGCCAAGCCCGGGGCCAATGACCGCGTCTGGAACGCCTTGGAGAAGCTGGCCGTCGAGGCGCCGGACGTCTTTGTCGACTACTACGCCAACGACGTCGTCGCCCTTGCCGCTCGGAGCTGGCTGGGCCCCGCATACCAGATCACCTCGCAGGTCAACGTCGTCAACCCCGGCGGTGCGGCGCAGACCGTGCACCGCGACTACCACCTGGGTTTTCAGTCCGACGAGCGTTGCGGGCAGTACCCGCCGCACGTACACGAGCTCTCTCAGGTCCTCACCCTGCAAGGCGCCGTGGCCCACGGTGATATGCCCGTCGTCTCCGGGCCGACGCTCTACCTGCCGCACAGCCAGAAGTACTCGCACGGGTACGTCGCCTACCGGCGACCGGAGTTCCAGGAGTACTTCGAGTCCCATCACGTGCAGCTGCCCCTCGAGAAGGGGGACGCGGTCTTCTTCAATCCGGCGCTGCTGCACGCTGCGGGCTCGAACCACTCGACTGACATCCGAAGGATGGCCAACCTTCTGCAGATCTCGTCCGCCTTCGGTCGCGCCATGGAGACCATCGACCGCGAGCGGATGTGCACCGCCGTCTATCCGGCCCTCCGGTCGGCGGCGGAGGCCGGCCTGTCACCCGCCCGTGTGGCCAACGTGGTCGCGGCGACCGCCGAGGGTTACCCCTTCCCGACCAACCTCGACCGCGCCCAGCCGATCGACGGCCTGGCTCCGCCAAGCCAGGCCGAGCTCCTCGCGCAGGCGGTGGCCTCCGGTTCAACCCACGAGGAGCTGGCGAATACGCTTGCGGCGCAGCGCGAGACGCAGCTTAGCCACTGACCGGACCCGACGTCGACCGCACGACGAGTGGGGGGTCGAGGACGACGTCGGGAGGCGTGGTCTTGGTGCCGCCTTCGATGACGTCGAGGGCGGCATCGACCACCGCCGCCGACATCGCCACCGGGGACTGGCTCACCGTGGTGAGAGCCACGGTCTGCAGCCGCGCTACGGGGCTGTTGTCGAAGCCGACGACGGAGACGTCGTCGGGTACGCGCCGTCCGGCGTTGCGGAGCTGGTCGACGACTCCGAGCGCACACCGGTCGTTGAACGCGATGTATGCGGTCGGTGCCGCGGGACCGCGCGGCAAGCTCGCTTGCATGCCGGCCATCTCGGTGTCGCCTCCGGCGATGACCAGCGGCTTCGACGATCCGGTCAGCCGTCGCATGGCGCGGCGAAAGCCCTCTCGCCGCAGCGTGGTGATCGGACCGGGTGGTCCGTCGACGAAGGCGATCCGCTGGTGCCCGAGGCCCGTCAGGTGCTTCACGGCCGCCGCGACACCTTTGTCGTCGGCGGCCCGCACGACGGCAACTCCGCGGGCGGACACTCGGCGCCCCACGACAACGACCGGCGTGTGTTGTGTGATCGACTCGAGCTGCCGCCGGGTGAGTGCCGGACCGAGCAGCACGGCCGCCTCACACCGTTGGTCGACGAGCCGGAGCGCCGTATGCCACTCGTCCGACACGCCGGTCAGCGGCGACACGACGACGTCGTAGCCGCGTTCGGACGCGGCCAGGTGGATGTCCTCGACGAGCTCCGCGTGGAACGGGTTCGTCAGACTCATGGTGACGCCGAGCAGGTGGGTGCGGTGCCGGGCCAGGAGGCTGGCACTTCGGTCGGCGCGGTATCCGAGATCAGCGGCGGCGCTCAGCACCCGCTCGCGCGTGGGCTGACTGGGGCCCGGGCGGTCGCGCAGCACAAGGGAGGCGGTGGCGGTGGAGACCCCGGCCCGCGAGGCGACATCGTCCAACCGGGGCCGGTCGGGGCGGTCCGTTGACCGGTACGTCCGATCCGGCCGGACCCCGCTGCTCTCCGCCATGACTCATCTTCCTCACCAAACGAGATTTGTTAGGACAATCTGGTGACAGGTGTGACAGCGTGTCCCACAC